>NZ_DATIHB010000014.1:0-22690 GCF_035481145.1 Nocardioides sp.
GGCGTGGGCCGCCGAGCTCCTTGCCCTCACGCTCCGGCGGGGGCTCGGGCAGGACGGCGAGCACGGCGTCGAGCATGTCGCCGGTGCCGCGACCGTGCGCTGCGGAGATCGGGAACGGCTCACCGAGGCCGAGGTTCCACAGCGAGTAGGCCTCGGCCTCGAGCGCCTGGTTGTCGGTCTTGTTGGCGGCCAGGATGACCGGCTTCTTCGACTTGCGCAGGATCTTGACGACGGCTTCGTCGTCGTCGGTGATGCCGACGGTCGCGTCGACGACGAAGAGCACGGCATCGGCCAGGCTCACGGCGACCTCGGCCTGCTGGGCGATGTTGAGGGCCAGGCCCTCGGCGTCGGGAATCCAGCCGCCGGTGTCGACGACCGTGAAGGCCCGCCCGTTCCACGCGGCGTCGTACGAGACGCGGTCGCGGGTCACGCCAGGACGGTCCTCGACGACGGCCTCACGGCGACCGATGATCCGGTTGACCAGCGTCGACTTGCCGACGTTGGGCCGGCCGACGACCGCCAGCACGGGCACGGGGCCGGTGTCTCCCTCGTCGTGGGCGTAGGCCTCGTCGTACTCGCTCATGCGTGGTCGTCCTGTTCAACTGGAAGGGTGCCGGGAAGTTCCCGCCCGGTGAGGAGCTTCGCGTCCTCGAGCGCAGCACGGAGGTGCTGGCGCAACGACGCCGTGACCGACCCGACCTGTGACTGGGTCCGCGGCCACGACACCGCCTCCAAACGGTACGGGTCGGCGAAGACCATGTCCAAGCGCGCCCCTCTCGGCGGGAGGCTCGATGCCCCCGCACCCGGCTCACGGGTGCCGAACAGCGTGACCGGGACCACGGGTGCACCGGTCACCAGCGCGAGGTAGGCCGCTCCCCCGTGGATCCGCTCGAGCTCGCCGTCGCCGCGGATTCCCTCCGGGAAGATGCCCACCACGCCGCCCCGGTCGAGCACGGCGAGGCACGAGCGAACTGCCGCCGGGTCGGGGTGCATCCGGTCGACCGGGATCTGCCCCGCAGCGCGGAGGAACGGTGACAGCGGGCCGGCGAAGAGCTCGCGCTTGGCCAGGGCATGCACCGGCCGTGGGGCGAACGCCGCCAGCAACGGGCCGTCGAGGAAGCCGATGTGGTTGCTGGCCAGGATCACCGGCCCCGCCGTCGGAACGCGCTCGGCGCCGTGCAGTCGCACGTCGTACCGCCGGCGGACCAGCCAGCGCGACGCGGGGCGGGCGCGACGCAGGAACCGTGTCGGCGGGACCTGTTCGACGGCGTTCATCGGACCACGATCACCGCGATGCACTCAGCGGACGGCGGCCTCGACGAGCGCGACCACCTGCCCGATCACCTCGTCGAGGGTGTACGGCGTGGTGTCGATGTGGTGCGCACCTTCGGGCATCGTGAGCGGTGCCGTGGCGCGACTGGAGTCGATCTTGTCGCGCGCGAGCAGCGAGGCCTCGACGGCAGCGGCGTCACTGCCGCCCTCCTCGAGGGCACGGCGCGCAGCACGCGCGGCCGGGTCGGCCGTCATGTAGACCTTCACCGGTGCGTCAGGTGCGACGACCGAGCCGATGTCGCGACCCTCGACGACGATGCCGCCGGTGCCGATGATCTCGCGCTGCAGGTGCAGCAGGCGCGCGCGCACCTCGGGCACGGCGGAGACGGGGCTGACCGCACCGGTGACAGCCTCGCCGCGGATCGCCTCGGCGACGTCGGTGCCGTCGACGGTGATCGTGGGCGCGAGCGGGTCCGTGCCCGACACGAGATCCGGCTTGCCGGCCTGCTCGGCGATCGCGGCGGGGTCGGTCAGGTCCACGCCCTGCTCGAGCATGAACCAGGTCATCGCCCGGAACATCGCGCCCGTGTCCAGGTAGCGCAGGCCCAGCCGGTCGGCCACGCCGCGCGAGGTGCTCGACTTGCCCGAGCCCGAGGGTCCGTCCATGGCGACGACGATGGTGGCGAGGGTGCTGCTGCTCATGAGGCGGGAGCCTACTGGTCCCTCGCCCACGGACATCACACCTACTGGTGGAGGGCCCACCCGCGCGCCTCGAGCGAGGCGATCAGCGACTCCACGCGGGCGACCTCCACCACGAGCTCGACCTGGCCGCCGGCGCGGGCCGGGTCGTGGTCGATGCGGACGTCCTCGACGTTGACGCCTGCGTCGCCGACGTCGACGAAGAGGCGCGCCAGCTCGCCCGGGTGGTCGGGAACGTGCACGAAGACGGAGCCCATCGGGCGCACGGGACCTCCGTGCTTGCCCGGGATCGCCCGGGTGCCTGCGACGCCGTTGGCGAGGACCTCCTGCAGCGCGTCGCGGTCGTCACTGCGGATGGCGGCCTCGAGCAGGTCGAGGTCGGCGCGGATCTGGCCGAGCAGCTCGAGGATCGCCGGTGCGTTGGCGGGGACGATCTGCAGCCACATGCCCGGATCGGTGCCGGCCACGCGGGTGACGTCACGGACACCAGGTCCCGAGAGCGACAGGTGGCCCTCCGGCGCCTCAGCGAGGCGACCGGCGACCAGTGCCGACATCAGGTGCGGCACGTGGCTGGTGCGGGCAACCGCGCGGTCGTGGTCCTCCGGGTCGAACGCGAGTGGCATCGCGCCGGTCAGTGCGACCAGCTCCTCGACGAGCGCACGTGCCGTGGCCGCAGTGGTCGCATGCGGCGTGATCGCCCACGGACGCCCCTCGAAGAGCGACGCGGAGGCGGTGAGCGGACCGCTGTGCTGGGTCCCCGCCATCGGGTGGCTGCCGCAGTAGCGCTCCACCGCGGCATGGCCGGCAACGGTCCCGAGCGGACCCGACTTCACGCTGCCGACGTCGGTGACGACAGCCGTCGCGTGCGTCTGGAGCGCGGTGACGATCACGTCGCCCAGGTGGTCCGGTGGGACCGCGACGACCACGAGCTGCGGCTCGGACTCGGCACCCGTGACGGGAACGCCTGCACCGAGGCCGCTCGCCGTACGGAGGTTGTCGGGGTTGAGGTCCTCGAGCTGTACGTCGAGGCCGCGCGCGCGGAGGGCCAGGCCGATCGACGCGCCGAGCAGGCCCGCACCGATGATCCGGACCGGGCCGACGAGCGCGCCGTCAGCCATCCGCGGACTCGACGCGTGCCTCGTCGGGGACCTCACGCACCTTGGTCAGGTCACGACGGAGGTTCGCCGCACCATGGAGGTAGACGTGGGTGACGTCGGCGCGGGGCAGGTCGGTCTCGACGTGCGCCATCATCCGCACCACCCGCGGCATCGACCCCTCGATCTCGAGCTCTCGCGCACAGACGAGCGGGACGTCGTGGAAGCCGAGGACGCGCGCGGCGTACGCCGGGAACTCGCTGGTCAGGTCGGAGGTCGAGGTGAAGATGATGGAGATGAAGTCGTCGACGGCGATGCCGTTGGCCTCCATCACGCCGCGCACCATCTCGGCGACCCGGTCGAGCATCTGCTCGCGGGTGTCGCTGTCGAGCTGGGTGGCGCCTCGCACCGCGCGCACTGCCACGGGTCCTCCTCGGGTCACGGTTTTCCGACGCGCAAACCCTAGCGGGCGCAGCCGCGGGCAGGGGGCCGGCGCAGTAGGGTCCGGACATGGCCGACGGAAACCGCACCACCTATGTCCTCGTCGACGGCGAGAACATCGACGCCACGCTCGGCGGCAACATCCTGGGCCGGCGTCCGCGTGCCGACGAACGTCCGCGCTGGGACCGCGTGCTCCAGTTCGCCGAGGAGCGGTGGAAGCAGCCGGCCCAGGGCCTCTTCTTCCTCGCGGCCAACAACGAGCTGCCGATGGCCTTCGTGCAGGCGCTCATCGCGATCGGCTACCGGCCCGTCCCGCTCTCCGGCGCACCCGGCGAGAAGGTCGTCGACATCGCCATCCAGCGCACCCTCGACGCGCTCCAGGATCGCGACGACGACGTCATCCTGGTCAGCAACGACGGTGACTTCGTCGACGAGATCGACGAGCTGCTCGACGGTCGCCGGGTCGGCGTCGCGGGCTTCACGGAGTTCCGCAACGGCGGGTTCCAGCAGCTCGTCAGCGCCGGGCTGCAGACCTTCGACCTGGAGTACGACGTCCAGGCGTTCAACGAGCCGCTGCCCCGCATCCGGATCATCCCGATCCACGAGTTCGACCCGGCGCAGTTCCTGCTCTGACCGTCGCGCGCCGGGTGGGCTCCTAGAGGAGCTCCATCCGGGCGTAGGGGCTGGTCACCCGGACCTTCTGCGACCCGAAGTCGACGGTCACGGCGTGCGGCTCGACGCTGACCACCCGGCCGAGGCCATAGGTGTCGTGCGAGATCCGGTCGTCGAGGGCGTAAGCAACGATCGGCACCTCGACCTTCGGCGCGAAGGGGCTGGAGGCGAGGTGGCGCGGACCGCGCGCCGACATGGTGCTCATTGCCTCCAGTATGCGCTCTCGGCGGCACATTCCTTGCATGCCGCCGGAACCTGCTCCCGGCTGGGCTCAGAGACCGACGCCGTCGAGCAGCGCGCCGAGCTCGTCGTCGGAGAGCTCGCGGACCTTGCCGGTCTGGAGACCGGCCAGGGTGACCGGACCGAACGACGTGCGGGTGAGGCGGCGTACGGGATGACCGACGGAGTCCAGCAGGCGCCGCACGATCCGGTTGCGCC
Source organism: Nocardioides sp. (assembly GCF_035481145.1). Classification (GTDB taxonomy): domain Bacteria; phylum Actinomycetota; class Actinomycetes; order Propionibacteriales; family Nocardioidaceae; genus Nocardioides. Next base: position 4,617 of record NZ_DATIHB010000014.1, read on the forward strand.
CCTCGTGGATGGTCAGCTCGACGATCGAGCGGCCGGTCGGGTTGCCCTTCGGCCCCGCGACCAGCCGGACGTGGCTGGGATGCACCGGGCCGTCGTCGAGCTCGACGCCGGAGCGCAGCTTCTTCAGCGTGGCCGGCCAGACGTCGCCGTCGACCTCGGCGACATAGGTCTTGTCCACCTCGTACGACGGGTGCGCCATGCGGTGGGCGAACTCGCCGTCGTTGGTCAGCAGGATCAGGCCGGAGGTGTCGGTGTCGAGGCGCCCCACGTGGAAGAGCCGCTCGGGGCGGTCCTCGACGAACTCGGTCAGGGTACGGCGCCCCTCGGGGTCGCTCATCGTGGAGACGACGCCACGCGGCTTGTTGAGCACCAGGTAGACGTGGGCGGAGACCGGGGGCAGCCGCTTGCCGTCGACATGGATCACGGCGGTGGCCGGGTCGACCTTGGTGCCCAGCTTGCTGACGACCTCGCCGTCGACCTCGACGAGCCCTTCCAGCATGAGCTCCTCACACTTGCGTCGCGACGCGACGCCGGACTGTGCCAGGAACTTCTGCAGGCGGACCAGGCCCTCGTCGTCGGTCTCGACCTGGGAGCGCGTGAAGCGGTTGGTCTCGCCGCTCGCTGCCCCGCCTGTCATGCGCTGCCCTCGGCGAAGGCGGCTGCGAGCTCGTCCTCGAGGTCGTCCATCTCCGGGAGGAAGGGAGCGAGCTCGGGCAGCTCCTCCAGTGAGGTGACGCCGATCCGCTCGAGGAAGTAGCTCGTGGTGCGGTAGAGGTTGGCCCCCGTCTGGTCGTCGCTGCCGGCCTCCTCGACCAGGCCGCGCGACAGAAGGGTGCGCATGACGCCGTCGACGTTGACGCCGCGGATCGCGGAGACGCGGGCGCGCGACACGGGCTGCTTGTAGGCGACCACCGCGAGCGTCTCGAGAGCGGCCTGCGTCAGGCGCGCCTGCTGGCCGTCGAGGACGAAGGCCTCGACCACGGCGGCGTACTCCTCGCGCGTGTAGAAACGCCAGCCACCGGCGACGTTGCGCAGCTCGAAGCCGCGCCCCTGATCGGTGTACTCCTCGGCGAGGGTCTGCAGCGCGCCCACGACCTCCTCCACCGGGTAGCCCACAGCGGAGGCGAGCGTCATCGTGTCGAGCGGCTGGTCGGCGATCATCAGGATCGCCTCGAGCGCGGGGTTGAGGTCAGCGACGGCGACCGACAGGGTCGTCTCCTCGTTGCTCGCGCCTGTCGAAGCCTCAGTCATCGCTCTCCTCCGGGAGGGGTACGTCGTCGGTCGGGTCGACGGGGGCACCGTCGAACTCGTCGATCTCGAAATCAGTGTCGTCGTCGCCGGTCCACCGCACGGACAGGTCACCCAGTGGCGAGACCTGGTCGAAGGCGATCGCCCCCTCGCGGTAGAGCTCGAGCAGCGACAGGAACCGGGCGACCCGGGTCAGGGTGTCGGGAGCGTCTCCACAGAGCGCGCGGAAGGTCAGCGTGCCGGAGCGCTTCAGCCGCTCGACGACGAGGGTGGCCTGCTCGCGGACGGAGACGGTGTTCTGGTGGATGTGCTGCGTCGGCAGCGCCAGCACCGGCTTGGGCGCCATCGCCTTCGCAGCGAGCGCAGCGAACTGCTCCAGCCCGATGCCGATCAGCACCTCCGGGAGCAGGGACGCGAAACGCTCCTCGAGACCGACTGCCCGCGGGTGGCGCTTCTCCTCCCCCGCCATCCGTGCCTCGAAGACACCAGCCACCTGCTTGAACGCCTTGTACTGCAGGAGCCGGGCGAAGAGCAGGTCGCGCGCATCGAGGAGGGCGAGGTCCTCCTCGTCCTCGACGTCACCCTGCGGGAGCAGGCGCGCAGCCTTGAGGTCGAGCAGCGTCGAGGCGACCAGCAGGAACGACGTCGTCTGCTCGAGGTCCCACTCCTGGCCCCCCGCCTTCACGTGCGCGATGAACTCGTCGGTCACCCGCGAGAGGGCGACCTCGGTGATGTCGAGCTTGTGCTTGGAGATCAGGGACAGCAGCAGGTCGAACGGGCCCTCGAAGTTGTCGAGCCGGACCTCGAAGCCGGCCGCCTCCGCGGCCCCCTCGATCGTCTCCGCCGGGGCAGGGCTGGTCGGAGCCTCGGGGGCAGTGGTCACCGGGCCCTCAGGCGGCGCACGAGAGCGGAGTCCTCGCCGTGGGCCTCGAACTCCGCGAGCACCAGTGCGACCGCCTCGCGGACGACGCGGCCACGGTCGGCGGCGATGCCGTGCTCACGGCGCAGCACCAGCCGGGTGTGCTCGATGTCCATCAGCTCGTCGGAGGTGATGTAGACCGTCATCTTCTCGTCGTGCCGCACCCGGCCCGAGGAGCCCTTGCGGGTGGTGCCGGAGGCTGGAGCCGGCTGCTCGGGCGCGGGGTCCGGGACGGCCTGCAGCGACGCGGCGGTCGGACGGAAGAGATCGTCCGCCGCCGGCATGCTCACGCGTCGAGACACCGCGCTGCCACCTCCCGGGCGAGCTGGCGGTACTGGTCGGCACCGGACGACGTCGCGGCGTACGTCGTGATCGGCTCGCCGGCGACCGTCGAGTCGGAGAACTTCACCGTGCGGCGGATGACGGTGTGGAAGACGATGTCGCTCCACCCCTTGACCAGGGTCTCCATGACCTCGCGGCTGTGGAGCGTGCGGCCGTCGAACATCGTGCCGAGCAGGCCGTCGATCTGCAAGCCGGGGTTGAGCCGGCTCTTGACCTTGTCGATCGTGTCCTTGAGCAGCGCGACGCCGCGCAGCGCGAAGTACTCACACTCGAGCGGGATGATCACGCCGTGCGCTGCGGTCAGAGCGTTGACGGTGAGCAGTCCGAGGGAGGGCTGGCAGTCGATGAGGATGACGTCGTAGCGGTCGCGGACGGCGGCCAGCTTGGAGGCGAGCACCTGCTCGCGGCCGACCTCGTGGACCAGTTGGATCTCGGCCGCCGAGAGGTCGATGTTGGCCGGCAGCAGGTCCATGCCCTCGACGTCGGTCTCGACCACGACGTCGTCGAAGGAGGTGCCGGCATCCATCAGCAGCTGGTAGGTGCCGACCTCGATCTCGTTGGGGTTGAGACCCAGGCCGACGGAGAGCGAACCCTGCGGATCGAAGTCGACGAGGAGGACCTTGCGGCCGTACTCCGCCAGCGCCGCACCCAGGTTGATCGTGGTCGTCGTCTTACCGACGCCGCCCTTCTGGTTGCACATCGCGATGACGCGGGCGTTGCCGTGCACGGCGAGCGGCTTGGGATCGGGGAAGACCGGCATCGGACGGCCGGTCGGACCGATCTCACCGGTCTGGGCCGGGGTGGCGGGGGCGGTGGGGAAGGCGCTCACAGTCGCTCCTGCGTCGGTGGGGACCGGCGGTCGGACGAGGGGCGGCATCTCGGTCGCGGTGGTGCCCGTGGGGGTGAATCCGCTCATCAGCCAGCTCTCCTCGAGGTCGTGGTCCGTTTGTCGACACGGCGACAACTCGCCGTGTTGACCGGACTCTAGGCGGGCCCTCCGACAGGTCACAAGGCGGCCCTGCGTTGTCCACCGGCACCCACGAAATCTGTGTACGGCGTGTGGAATCACCCCCGCTCAAGTGCACAGGTTTCCCCTGCCTGTGGAGCAATCTGTGGAGGAAACGCCGCTGCGACGCTGGCACTTCGAGAGACCTGTCGCGTCCGGTCCGGCGGGCTCCTCCGTACGCATAGGGTTCCTGCCATGGACCTCGCCGCCCGCATCCGTGACCGCCAGGGCCGCTTCGTGCTGTTCGCACTGACGCCGCCCCGCCAGTCCACCGCGCCCGAGCGCGTGGCCGAGATCGCCGAGGCGACCAAGGCGAGGCTCCGTCCGCTCGACCTGGACGGTCTGGTCCTCTACGACATCGATGACGAGAGCTCGCGCAACCCGGCCGAGCGACCGTTCCCGTTCACGCCGACGCTCGACCCGGCGGCGTACCTCTCGGAGGACCTCGGCGACTGGGAGACCCCGGTGGTCGTCTACCGGGCGGTCGGCAAGTACCAGCCCGGCTCGCTCGAGGAGTGGGTCGGCGAGCAGGACGTGGCTCGCACGCTCTCCGTGCTCGTCGGCGCCGCCTCGAGCGACAGCCAGCCGGCACTCACGCTCGGCGAGGCGCAGCAGCTCGCCACCACCGCCAACCCGGACCTCCTCCTCGGCGGCGTCGCCATCCCGGAGCGGCACACGCGGCGCGGCAACGAGCACGAACGCCTCCTCGCCAAGCAGGCGGCGGGCTGCCGGTTCTTCGTCACGCAGGTCGTCTACGACGTCAACGCCGCCAAGAACCTCGTCTCCGACTATGCCTACGCCTGCCGTGATGCCGGCATCGCGCCGGTGCCGATCGTCTTCACGTTCTCCGTGTGCGGTTCGATGAAGACCCTGGAGTTCCTGCGGTGGCTCGGCGTCGACGTCCCCCGCTGGATCGAGAACGACCTGCGGCACGCCGAGGACACCCTGCAGGCGTCGTTCGAGCAGGCGCTCGCGGCAGCCACCGAGCTCGTCGCCTACTGCGAGCGGTTGGGCGTCCCGTTCGGCCTGAACATCGAGAGCGTCTCGATCCGCAAGGTCGAGATCGAGGCCTCCGTCGAGCTCGCCTCCCGTCTGATCGAGCAGCTCCGCGGCGCCTGACCGGACTCAGAGGCAGCGCAGCGAGGTGCCCCGCACGACAGCCTCGCCGCAGGCATCGGTGGCGTCGAGGTCGACCTCTGCCTCGATCACCCAGTCGTGGTCGCCCTCCGGGTCCGCGATCGTCTGGACCGCCTTCCAGAGCCGGCCCGTGCGCTCGATCGTCAGCATCTTCGGGCCGCGGGCGTCGCCGTCGGTGCCGATCGCGTCGTGGTCGGCGTAGTAGGCCTCGAGAGCGTCGTCCCAGCGGCTTCGGGTCATCACGACGTCCGCGGGCGGTTCGGTTCGATCGGCTGCGTCGCGTTCGAGCCGCATCAGGCCATCGAGGTCATCACGGGCGCAGAGCTCGACCCGGCGCCACATCGCGTTGCGGATCATCACGCCGAACGCCGCAGTGTCGGTGAGCGCGCGCGGCGGCTTCGGCGGCTCGTGATGGCTGACCTCCGGCGCGACGTGGTCCGGGTGCGCGAGCGCCTCCCACTCGTCGAGCAGGCTCGAGTCCGTCTGGCGCACGGTCTCCCCCAGCCACTCCACCAGCTCCTCCAGCTCCGGGGTCCGCTGCGCGTCGGGCACCGTCTGCCGGAGCGTGCGATAGGCGTCGGTCAGGTAGCGCAGCACCAGGCCCTCGGAGCGCGCCAGCTGGTAGCGGGAGACGAAGTCGGTGAACGACATCGCCTGCTCCCACATCTCGCGGACGATGCTCTTCGGCGACAGCGCGTCCTCGGGGAGCCACGGGTGCTTCGACCGGTACATCTCGAACGCCGCCCCCAGCAGCTCGGCGAGCGGCTGCGGCCAGGTCACCTCCTCCAGCAGCGCCATCCGCTCGTCGTACTCGACGCCGTCGGCCTTCATCTCCTGCACCGCCGCACCGCGCGCGGCGTACTGCTGCGCGAAGAGGATCTGCCGGGGTGCCTCGAGCACCGACTCGATGACCGACACCGTGTCGAGCATGTAGCTGTCGGACGCCGGGTCGAGCAGGTCGAGCACCTCGGTCGCGAAGTGGGCAAGCGGCTGGTTGAGCGCGAAGTCGGCCGGAAGCGTGTCGGTGAGGACATAGCGCCGGCCGAACGCATCGGGCTCGTCGAGGCGGGTGAGCACGCCGCTCGCGACCAGCGACCGGGTCAGCCGGAGTGCCCGGCGGGTCAGGCGCAGCTGGGCTCGACGGTCCTCGTGGTTCTCCTGGAGGAGCCGGCGCAGCGCGTCCGCTGTGTCCTCCTCGCGCGCGGCGACGTTGAGGAGCATCGAGTTGTCGACCTTCATCCGGCTCTGCAGTGGCTCGGAGGTGCCGTCGACCAGCTTGCTGAAGGTCGCCTCCGTCCAGACGACCGAGCCCTCGGGTGGCTTCGACAGCTGGGCCTTGGAGTTCTTCTTGCCGGCGGCGCGGCGCTCCTCCGCCTTCGCCTTGGCCTTCTCGTTGGCGATGACGTGCTCCGGGGCCTGCACGACGACATAGCCGGCGGTGTCGTAGCCCGCACGGCCGGCGCGACCGGCGATCTGCAGGAACTCACGCACCCGCAGGACGCGCGAGCGGCTGCCGTCGAACTTCGCCAGGCCGGTGAAGAGCACGGTGCGGATCGGCACGTTGATGCCGACGCCGAGGGTGTCGGTGCCGCAGATGACCGTCAGCAGGCCCTGCTGGGCGAGCTGTTCGACCAGGCGGCGGTAGCGCGGCAGCATGCCGGCGTGGTGCACGCCGATACCGGCCTTGAGCAGCTGGCTCAGCGTCTTGCCGAAGCCGGCGCCGAAGCGCACGCCCGCGATCCGCTCCGCGATCGCGGCCCGGGACTCGCTGGTCGAGCTCGTCGACACCAGTCCCTTGGCCTTGAGCAGCGAGGTCGCGTGCTCGACGGCGTCCTTCTGCGTGAAGTGGACGACGTAGACGGGCGCCTGCTTGGTCGCGACGAGCTCCTCCAGCGCCTCCGACATCGGCGTCAGGGACCAGGTGAAGTGCAGGGGGATCGGCCGTTCGGCGCCGTCGACGAGCACCGTCTCCCTCCCCGTACGCCGGGCGAGGTCCTCGCTGATCGGCGTGACGTCGCCGAGCGTTGCGCTCATCAGCAGGAACTGTGCATGCGGCAGCTCCAGCAGCGGCACCTGCCAGGCCCAGCCACGATCCGGCTCGGCGTAGTAGTGGAACTCGTCCATCACGACGAGACCGACGTCCGCAGACCGGCCCTCACGGAGTGCGATGTTGGCCAGCACCTCGGCCGTGCAGCAGATGATCGGCGCATCGGGATTGACGCTCGCGTCCCCCGTCAGCATGCCGACGTCCTCGGCCCCGAAGACCTCGCAGAGCGCGAAGAACTTCTCGCTCACCAGCGCCTTGATCGGTGCGGTGTAGAAGCTGACCCGGTCGTCGGCGAGTGCCGCGAAGTGCGCGGCGATAGCCACCAGCGACTTGCCGGAGCCCGTCGGCGTCGCGAGGACGACGTTGTTGCCAGCCAGGATCTCGAGGACCGCCTCCTCCTGGTGCGGATAGAGCTCGATGCCGCTCTTCTCCGCCCACGCCGAGAACGCGTCGTACCCCTGCTCGCTGGCCGAGCCCGTCGAATCCACTACCGCGCCCTCGGGTGTGCTGTCGCGAAGACCTCGCGGAGGTTGTCGACGGTGACCAGCGTGTAGACCTGCGTCGTCGTGACGCTCGCGTGCCCCAGCAGCTCCTGCACAACGCGTACGTCGGCGCCGCCGTCGAGCAGGTGCGTCGCGAACGAGTGGCGCAGCGTGTGCGGCGAGACGTCCTTGGTGATCCCCGCCTGGTCGGCGGCCTTGACCAGCACCGCCCATGCCGACTGGCGCGACAGCCGCCCACCGCGTGAGTTGAGGAAGACGGCGCCCGACGGCGTCTGGGGGCCCATCAGGTCGGGACGGGCGTCACGGAGGTACGCCGACACGGCATCGCGTGCGTAGCTGCCGATCGGGACGAGTCGTTCCTTCGACCCCTTGCCACGCAGCAGCACCTGGCCCAGCTCGAGGTCGATGTCGTCGATGTCGAGACCGACCGCCTCCGAGATGCGCGCACCCGTGCCGTAGAGCACCTCGAGCAGCGCCCGGTCGCGCAGGGCCAGCTGCGTGCCGGCGGCACCCGATGCCTCGAGGATCGCCTCGACGTCCGAGAGCGGGAGCGCCTTGGGCAGCCGCTTGGCCGGGGCCGGGGGCTTGACCGCGGCCGCGGGGTCATGGGTGGCGAGCCCGTCGAGGACGGCGAACTTGTGGAAGCCGCGGACGGCGACGATCGTGCGGGCGGCGCTCGTCGACCCGAGCGGCGGGTGGTCGGCGTCGCCCTCGCGGAGCCGCACGAGGAAGTCGGTGACCGTCTGCTCGGAGATCGCGTCCATCTCCGTCACCGCGCCGGCGGCGAGGTACGCGGCGTACCGGCGGAGGTCGCGACGGTAGGAGCTCAGCGTGTTGGCGGCCAGGCCGCGCTCTACGGCAAGGTGGTCGAGCCAGGTGCGAATCGCGTGGTCGATCGGCGAGGCGCTCACGCCAGGCCCTTCGCGCGCGCCAGCAGCAGCGCCAGCGCGATGGGCGAATCGGCGATCCGGCCGTCGAGGACGGCCGCATGGAGCTCGTCGAACGGGGCGCGAAAGACCTCCATCGCAGCTTCCTCCGCATGCAGCGCGAAGTCTCCCCTGCTCGCCGGGCTCAGGCCCCTCGCCAGGTAGAGGTGGTGCTGCTCGGCACTGATGCCGGGGCTCGCCCAGACGGAGGCCAGGTGCACCCATTCCGCGGCGGCCAGCTCGACCTCCTCACGAAGCTCGCGCTTCGCGACCTCGAGAGGGTCCTCCCCCGGCTCGTCGCACAGACCGGCAGGCAGCTCGACGAACGAGATCTGCGCGGGGTGGCGGTACTGCTGGAGGCAGAGCACCTGTCCGTCGTCATCGATGGCGAGCACGATCGCCGCGCCCGGGTGCTCGACCACGAGGCGCCGGAACGGCTCACCCTCGCCGGTGCCGTCCGCCCCGGGGACCCGCACCGCATCGGCGCGGAGCGCAACCACCCAACCGTCGCGGTGGATGTCCTCCGACGAGGTCACCGGCCACGACTCGGGACGGTCAGCGATCGGCATGGTGGCGGTCAGTCCTCGATGCGGTCGTCGGAGGTCTCCTCGACCTTGTGCAGCTTCGACTCGTCGATCGGGATGCGCAGCTCGCGCTGGCGCGCGATCGCCGCCTTGACCAGGCCCGCGAAGAGCGGGTGCGGCCGGGTCGGGCGCGACTTGAGCTCGGGGTGCGCCTGCGTCGAGATGTAGTAGGGGTGCACGTCCTTGGGCAGCTCGACGAACTCGACGACGTCGAGGTCGGGGTTGATGCCCGAGAAGACCATGCCCGCGTCCTCGAGCTGTGCCTTGTAGGCGTTGTTGACCTCGTAGCGGTGGCGGTGGCGCTCGGTGATCAGCTCCTCGCCGTAGACCTCGTGCGCCAGGGTGCCCTTGCCGAGCTTCGCCGGGTAGGAGCCCAGGCGCATCGTGCCACCGAGGTCACCCGCGCCCTCGACGATGGACTTCTGCTCCTCCATCGTGGCGATCACCGGCTCGGGGGTCTCCGGGTCGAACTCCGTGGAGGCCGCCTTGTCGAGGCCGAGCACGTTGCGGGCGTACTCGATCACCATCGACTGCAGGCCCAGGCAGATGCCGAGCGTCGGGATGCCGTGGGTGCGGGCGTACTGCAGGGCGCCGAGCTTGCCCTCGAGCCCGCGGATGCCGAAGCCGCCCGGCACCAGGATCGCGTCGACCTCACCGAGATTCTTCGCAGCACCGGCGGGGGTCTCGCACTCGTCGGAGGCGATCCACTCGACGTTGACCTTCGCCTCGTTGGCGAAACCGCCGGCGCGCAGCGCCTCGGCGACCGAGAGGTAGGCGTCGGGCAGGTCGATGTACTTCCCGACCAGGGCGACCGTGACCTCCTCCTTCGGGTGGTGGACACGCTTGAGCAGGTCGTTCCAGACCGACCAGTCGACGTCGCGGAACGGCAGGTCCAGCTTGCGTACGACGAGGGCGTCGAGGCGCTCGCGGTGGAGCACCTTCGGGATGTCGTAGATGGACGGAGCGTCAGCAGCGGTGACGACCGCGTCCTCGTCGACATCGCACATCAGCGCGATCTTCGACTTGATGCCCTGCGGGAGCTCACGGTCGGCGCGGCAGACCACGGCGTCCGGCTGGAGACCGATGGTGCGCAGCGCGGCGACGGAGTGCTGCGTCGGCTTGGTCTTCAGCTCCTTGGACGGGCCGATGTAGGGCACCAGGGAGACGTGGATGAAGAAGACGTTGTCGCGGCCGATCTTCTGGCGGACCTGGCGCGCGGCCTCGAGGAACGGCAGCGACTCGATGTCACCGACGGTGCCGCCCACCTCGGTGATGACGACGTCGACCTCGGGGCCGTGCATCGCCAGGACCCGGTCGACGATCTCGTTGGTGATGTGCGGGATGACCTGGACCGTCTCGCCGAGGTACTCGCCGCGGCGCTCCTTGGCGATCACGTTGGAGTAGACCTGACCGGTCGTCACGTTGGCGTTGCCGACGAGGTCGGTGTCGAGGAAGCGCTCGTAGTGACCGATGTCGAGGTCGGTCTCCGCGCCGTCCTCGGTCACGAAGACCTCGCCGTGCTGGAACGGGTTCATCGTGCCCGGGTCGACGTTGAGGTACGGGTCGAGCTTCTGCATCGTGACCCGCAGACCGCGAGCCTTGAGAAGGGCGCCCAGGCTGGAGGCGGTGAGGCCCTTGCCGAGGGACGACGCAACGCCTCCGGTGACGAAGACGTGCTTGGTCTGCGCGGCACTGGCCAAGGGAACTCCCGTTGTCGAATCTCTATCGGCTACGGGGTTCGATCCTATCCCACGAAACGGCCGGAGCGCTCCACAGGCGCGCGCTCACGAGCGACTGGCGCGCGCAGCCTCGAGCAGCTCCTCGGCGTGGGCGAGCGCCGTGTCGGACTCCTCCATGCCGGCGAGCATCCGCGAGAGCTCGCGCGCACGCTCGTCCTCGGACAGGACGGTGAGCCCGGAGGTCGTCACCACACCGTCGGTCGACTTGGCGATCACGACGTGCCGATCGGCGTACGCCGCGACCTGCGGCAGGTGCGTCACGACCAGGACCTGCGAGGTGCGCGCCAGCTGGGCGAGCCGTCGACCGATCTCGACTGCCGCCTTGCCACCGACGCCGGAGTCCACCTCGTCGAAGACGAACGTCGGGACCGGGCTGGTGCCGGCCAGTGCGACCTCGAGCGCGAGCATCACGCGGGAGAGCTCACCGCCCGACGCGCCCTTGTGCAGCGGGCGCGCCTCGGAGCCGGTGTTGGCCGCGAGCAGGAACTCGACCTCGTCGATGCCGTGGCTGGTGTAACGGAGCCAGCGCTCCCCCACCTTCAGCGGCATCTGTCCGGCGTCGTCGGCCGGCTCCTGCTCCTCGGTCTGGGTGACCGCGAGGCTGACGCGCGCGTGCGGCATCGCCAGCAGGCCGAGCTCGGCCGTGATCTCGTCTGCGAGCCGGCCGGCTGCCGCCTGGCGCACCTCGCTGAGGGCGACCGCAGCCTCCGCGAGCCGGTTGCGCAGGTCGTCGCGCTGCTCGCGGAGCGCGGCGATGCGGTCGTCGGTGCCGTCGAGCTCGAGCAGGCGCACCGAGGCCTGCTGCGACCAGGCCAGCACCTCGTCGATCGTCTCGCCGTACTTCCGGGTCAGCGCGACCAGCGCCGCGCGACGCTCGGAGACGACGGCCAGACGGGCAGGGTCGGTGTCGAGCCCCGCGGCATACGACGCCACATCGGCCGCGACGTCGGCCAGCAGGTAGCTGACCTCGGCCAGCCGGTCGGCGAGCGCAGCAGCCTCGTCGTCGTGCTCGCGGACGCCGTCGAGGACGCGTCGTGCGGCCGCCACCGCGCCGAGGGCGTCGGGCTGGTCCTGCTCGGACGAGAGCGCCTCGCGCGCCAGCTCGGCGGCGCCGCGGAGGGTGTCGGCGAAGCCCAGCCGGGCCTCCTCCGACGCGAGGGCCACGTCCTCGCCGGGCTGTGGCTCGACAGCCCCGACCTCCTCGAGGCCGAACCGGAGCAGGTCGGCCTCGCGCGCCCGCTCGCGGGCGTGGGCGACGACATCGGCGAGCTCGCGCTCGGTCGCGCCGAGCTCCTTGTGGAGCTCCCGGTAGGCATCGAGCAGGCCGGCGACCGTCTCGCCTCCGAAGCGGTCGAGCGCCTCGCGCTGCGCGCTGGCCTTGAGCAGGCGGTGCTGGTCGGACTGGCCATGGACCGCGACGAGTGCGTCGGCGAGCTCGTTGAGCTGGGCCGCCGGCACCGACGCTCCGCCGACGAAGGCGCGCGAACGGCCCTCGCTGGAGATGTTGCGGGCGAGGAGCACGCGGCCGTCCTCCACCTCCCCGCCGAGCTCGTCGACGGAAGTGGTCAGGTCGGCCAGGCCCGATGCGTCGACGACGCCCTCGACGCGCGCCGCCTTGGCTCCGCGGCGCACCGCACCCGAGTCGGCGCGGCCACCCATGAGGAGCCCGAGGGCGGTGACGATCATCGTCTTGCCCGCGCCGGTCTCACCCGTGATCGCGGTCAGGCCGGGACCGAGCTCCAGGGTCGAGGACTCGATGACGCCGAGGGACTGGATCCTGATCTCTTCGAACACGTCAGTCGCTTCCGTTCTCGCGCATGCGTCGCTCCGCGGCACCGCGCCAGCCCTCGACCGACAGCCCGAACTTCGCCACCAGGCGGTCGGTGAACGGCGAGTCGTGGAGCCGGACCAGCGGCACCGGGGCGCCGCGGCGGACCTCGATGCGGGCGCCCGGCGGCAGATCGACGGTGCGACGGCCGTCGCACCAGAGCACCCCCGCCCCCTCGTTGGTGGACATCACCTCGACCGCGATGACCGAGCTCGGGGCGACGACCATCGGGCGGGCGAAGAGTGCGTGCGCGCTGAGCGGCACGATGAGCAGCGCCTCGACGACCGGCCAGACCACCGGCCCCCCGGCACTGAAGTTGTATGCCGTCGAGCCGGTCGGCGTCGCACAGACGACACCGTCGGCGCCCCAGCGGGACAGCGGACGGCCATCGATCTCGACGACGAGCTCGAGCATGCGCTCACGGGCGGCCTTCTCGACCGACGCCTCGTTGAGCGCGAAGGTGTTGGCGACGATCTCCGCACCCTGCAGCACCGTGACGTCGACCGTCAGCCGCTCCTCGGTGGTCCAGCGGCGATCGACGATCGCTTCGATCGTGTGCTCGACGTCGTCGGGCTCGGCCTCGGCGAGGAAGCCGACGTGGCCCAGGTTGACCCCGAGCAGCGGCGTGCCGGAGCGATGGGTGATCTCGGCGGCACGCAGGATCGTGCCGTCGCCACCGATCACCACTGCGAGCTCGCAGTGCACCGCGGCCGAGCCGTCGTCCGCCACGACCTCGACGCGCGCTGCCGGGTCGGGCCGGAGCCCCAGGTCGGCGGCCTCGGCCGCGAGCAGGCGCACGACGATGCCGTGTGCCGACAGCGACTTCACGAAGGCCCGCGCGATCTCGCACGCGGCGTCGCGCGTGGTGTTGGCGACCAGCAGCACGCGGCGGACCGCAGGGTCGGCGGCCAGGGCGGGATCTGTGGTCACGAGTCCACCTTCTCAGAAGCCTCTGACGGACGCGCGCCCGTCTCCACCGCGATCTCGGCCGCGCCGATCGTCGCCGACCCTCGGCGCAGCCAGAGGAAGAACTCGACGTTGCCCGAGGGCCCGGGTAGCCCGCTCGTCGCCACCGCACGGGCCCCCCAGCCTCGGCGTGCGGCTGCGTCTGCCACCGCCGTCACCGTCTCTGCCCGGAGACGCGGGTCGCGGACGACGCCCCCCTTGCCCAGCCGCTCCTTGCCGACCTCGAACTGCGGCTTCACCATCAGCGCCAGATCGGCTTCGGGGTCGCAGACGCCGATGAGTGCGTCGAGGACGAGCTCGAGGCTGATGAACGAGAGGTCGCCCACGACGACGTCGACCGGCCCGCCCAGCAGGTCGGGCGTGATGTCGCGGATGTTGGTGCGGTCGTGGACGTGGACCCGCTCGTCGTTCTGCAGGCGCCAGATCAGTTGCCCGTAGCCCACATCGACGGCGACCACTTCGCGTGCGCCGGACCGCAGCAGCACATCGGTGAACCCACCTGTCGACGCGCCCGCGTCAAGGCAACGGCGTCCCTCCACCGACAGGCCGAGCGGCCCGAACGCCGCGAGCGCGCCGGCGAGCTTGTGCGCTCCACGGGAGGCGTAGCCGGGGTCGTCGGGGTCTTCCACGACGTAGACGTCGGCATCGGTGGTCACCTGCGTCGCCGGCTTGGTCGCGACAGCACCAGCGACCTTCACCCGACCTGCCGCGATCAGGTCGGAGGCGTGAGCGCGCGACGTGGCCATCCCACGCCGGACGAGCTCGGCGTCCAGGCGGAGTCGACGGGGCGGCATCAGCCCTGCGGGCCCGGCAGCGTGGGCGGCGTGGGCGGCGTGGGACCGGCGGGAGCGTCGAGCGCCCCGCGCAGCTGCTCATGCGCGCGCTCGAAGACAGCCACGTGCTCGGCAACCGGGACATCGGCCAACCCGGCCAGGCTGGAGATGACTCCGTCGACGGCCGCGTTGCCGGTCTGCGCGACTGCCGCAACCGTGGGCTGTTCGAAATCCTGTTCGGTCATGGGCACCACGGTACCGAACCGTGCACCCGTCGCAACGACACCGGTCGCCCCGTGTCATCGAGATGTCGCCACGAAGCACTCGCGACCACCCGCCACCAGTCGTCTGCGCCGCCGTCGCCGCCAACGACGAGCTCGCCCGCGTCGACCGCTGCCGACCAACCACCGAGCCTCCAGGCAGCGCCCGCAGCCGCCGGAACGTCGTGCGGGACCAGGAGCCCCGACAGGTCCGTCGACACGTACGTCGGCCGGAGCTGGGGCGACGCCGAAACGAGGTCTCGGAGCCCGCTCACCCCGGTCAGGACGAGCAGTGAGTCGACACCCGCGTTGTGCGCACCCTCGATGTCGGTATCGAGGCGGTCACCGACCATGAGCGGTCGGCGGGCGCTCATGCGCCGCACGGTCTCGTCGAGGAGCGGGCGCTCGGGCTTGCCCGCGACGACAGCCGTGCGGCCGCTGAACTCCTCGATCATGCGGACCACGGCACCGTGGCCCAGCCCGACGCCTGAGGCCGTGGGGATGGTCAGGTCGGCGTTGGTCGCGACCCAGGGCAGCCCGTCCCGCACCAGGATCGACGCCTCGAGGATCCGACGCCACGGCAGCTCGGGGCCGTAGCCGGTGACGACGGCCTTGGCAGCCGTCGCGTCGGTCGTCGGCACCAGCTCCTCGGCGAGAAGCGCCTGCTCGACGCCGGGCCCGCCGCAGAGGAACACGACCGCGCCCGCACCGTGGATGTCGCGGAGCAGCCGGGCGCCTGCCTGTGCCGACGTCACGACGTCGGCGGGACCCGATGCGATGCCCAACCGGCACAGGTGGTCTGCGACAGCCGCCGGAGGTCGCGAGGCGTTGTTGGTCACGAAGGCGATCCCCATCCCGCGGTCCCGGGCAGCGCCGATCGCCTCCGGGGCGCCGGCCACCGCGTGGTCACCGACGTAGACGACACCATCGAGGTCGAGCATCGCGAGGTCGTAGCCATCCGCGAGCGGCTCCCCGCACCAAACGAGCACTTGCCGTTCCCCCCTACGATGCACCCTCATGGACATGCCACCGGACTCGGGACCGCAGCTCGTGCTGCGGCCGTTCCGCGCGCTGCGGCTCCGCGAGAGCTTCGTGGGCGCACCAGTGGCCAACAGGATCTTCGCGCGACCCTATCGCTCGGCGGCCCGTCGCCTGCAGGACTGGCAGCGACAGCGCCACGTCCGCATCGATGGCGCGCCGGCCCTCTACATCCACGAGTACACCTCCTCGGGCGTGAGCGTGCGGGGCATCGTCGGCGAGCTGGACGTCACCCGCGCAGGTCCGGCGGTGCTCCCCCACGAAGCGGTGCGACTGGAGCAGGTGGCCGAGCTCGCCGAGCGCATGGAGACCCTTGCGCTGAACCCCGCGCCGATCCTGCTCATGCATCGGGGCGCACCCGCACTGCGCACGGCAGTCGACCTGCTCACCGAGCGGCGACCTGACCTCTCCTTCACCGACCCCGGCGGACAGCACCACCGCATGTGGCGGATCCAGGACGCCGACGACGTGCAGCTGATCGGCACACTCGTGGCGTCGACACGGGCCGTCATCGCCGACGGGCACCACCGTTACGCGGCGGCGCTCGAGCTGGCAGCCGAGCGGCCAGCGACGCAGTGGGAGCAGACGCTGGTCATGCTGGTCGACCAGTCGGACACACCGCTGCAGCTCGGGGCCATCCACCGCTCGGTCGCTGGTCTGGACCTCGAGACTGTGGCCAAGGCTGCGATCCGGCGCGGCGACGACTACCGACCCCACGAGACACGGCGGGATGCCCTCGCGAGCCTCGAGCACGCCGTGGTGCTGCACGACGGCGAGCGGTGGGCCAGCCTGCACCCCCGTGGCCTCCAGCTGCCTGTCTTCACCCTGCACGAAGAACTCCTCCCCGCGTGGGGTGTCGAGGACCGACAGGTGCACCACCACCACACGGCGGGGCAGGCACTCGCCCGTGCCAGCGAGGGGGTCGCCATCCTGCTCCCCGCACCGTCCTTCGAGCAGGTCGCCACCGCGGCACGCGCTGGCCAGCCCTTCCCGCAGAAGGCGACGTCGTTCCAGCCCAAGCCTCACCTGGGCGCTCTCATGCGGGATCTGCGCGACTGAGCACGGCGCGGCGCCCCTCCCGGACCTCGATCTCGACCAGCGGCACGACCCCCGCGGCGGACCGGAAGACGCGTCGGCGCAGCGCTCCGCGCACCTCGACCTCGTCACCCACCGCCCAACGCGACACCTGGCGCCTCAGCTTGCTGGTCCACACTGCGCAGTCCACCCAGTCCGACCCGGGCCGCGACGAGCCTGGGGGCCGCGGGACCGAGAGCCGGAAGGCCACCATTTTGTCGCCACTCGGCAGCACACGCTCCTCGGGTAGGCGGGTCACCTTGCCCGCCAGACGCACGTCGTTGGTCATCTCTCCACCTCCACCTTCATCCCACCCGAAATGACCACAGGCCCGAACCGCGAGGGTCCGGGCCTGTGCAGGGCGCATGTGAGCGCTCGGCTGTGGAGAGAAAGCGGGCGTCAGGCGAGCCGCTTCTCGAGCGCCTCGGCTCGGTCCATGGCGTCGGTGATCTCGTCGCCGTCGATGCCTGCCGTCCGGTGGAACCAGGTCAGCGCGTCCTCGAGACGGCCGGCCGCCTCCAGCGTGTCGGCGTACGCATAGCGCAGTCGCACCACCCACGACGCCCTCGAGCGAGAGCTCAGCGGCGCGAACTCGAGCGTGCGGAGCGCCGCATCGAGCTCGCCGAGGTCGCGGCGTGCGCCGGCCTCCACGATCGTCATCTCGGCCTTGGCCTCCGGCTCGAAGTTCGCCACCGACGGGCTCTTCGCCAGCGTCAACGCGCGGTCCGGGCGGCCGAGGGCGCGCTCACAGTCGGCCATGATCGGCAGGTAGGCGGGCGACCCGTTCATGCGCTTCGCTGCACGGAGCTCGGCCAGCGCCTCGGCGTACTCCCCCGCTGCGTAGGCAGCCTCGCCACACGCCTCACGTACGACGGCGAGCCGCGCAGCACGGGCGCGCGCGGCGAGCGTGTGCTTGTAGGCGGTCTGCGGGTCCTCGTCGATGATGAGTCCGGCCGCCGCGAGGTGGCGCGCGACGCGGAGCGCCAGCTTCTCGGGGAGGCCCTTCAGCTGGGCCTGGACGGAGCGGTCGAGCTCCTTGCCCGTGATCTCCTCGGGGATCTCGGGCCCGTCGTAACGCGACTGCTCCTCCGTGCGAGGACGCTGGTCCTCAACAGGGCGCTTCCAGTCGTCCTTGCGACCCGGGCGCGAACCGGGCTTCCGGTCACCGTACGCGGGCTTGCCGTCCCGGGACGCAGGCTTGCCATCGCGGTACGACGGCTTGCCGTCGCGCGAAGCAGGCTTGCCGCCACGCGCCGGAGCGTCGTCGCGACCATCGCCACGACCAGCAGCGCGGAAGTCTGACTTCCCGCTCCCTCCCCGGCCTGCAGGCTTGCCATCGCGGCTGCCCGGCTTGCCGTCGCGGCTCGTGGGCCGACCGCCACCCTGGGGACGCCCACCACGGGGGGCGTCGGAACGACGGGGACGGGACTGGTCAGCCATGGGGGCAACCTTTCAACACATACGGCGGCGTGCAGGAGTCATGCTCCATGCACAGGTGGTGGACAAAAGACTAGGGGCCCCCGCGAAGGCGGAGGCCCCTAGTGAAAAATTGTCCGGCGACGTCCTACTCTCCCACAACCTCCCGGTTGCAGTACCATCGGCGCTGTCAGGCTTAACTTCCGGGTTCGGAATGGGACCGGGTGTTTCCCTGACGCTATGGCCGCCGAAACTCTATGGAGTTAGA
>NZ_DATIHB010000015.1:0-7839 GCF_035481145.1 Nocardioides sp.
CGTCGGCGTCGAGCCAGCCGATCACGGAGCGACGCGACGACCAGGCCCGCGCACCACCGCCGTCGAGCCAGAAGACGCGGTCGTGGGAGGCGGCGACGGCGCGGAAGAGCTCCTCGGGGCTGGTCACGCCAGCTCCAGGAAGTTCGCGACCAGCTGCTCGCCGTAGGCCGAGAGGACGGACTCCGGGTGGAACTGCACACCGACCTGTGGCCTCGACCGGTGGGCCACGCCCATGACGATCGAGGAGCCGTCGGCCGCCTCGCACGTGGCGGTGACCGCGAGCTCCGCCGGCACCTCGAGCGCGGCGAGCGAGTGGTAGCGCACCGCGGCGAACGGGGCCGGCACGCCGGCGAAGAGCACTGAGCCGTCGTGGGTCACCGAGGCGAGCTCACCGTGGGCCGGCGCGATGCGATCGACCCTGCCGCCGTACGCCGCGACCATGCCCTGCATGCCGAGGCAGACCCCGAAGATCGGTCGCTCGTCCTCGCGGATCAGCGCCGCGCCGAGCGAGAAGAACGCCGGGTCGTGCGGCGACCCCGGGCCCGGCGACAGCACGAGGTGAGTGAACCCGTCGAGGTCGTCCCGATCGACCGCATCGTGCGAGACCACGTCGGGCAGCGAGCCGGTCACGGCGGCGATCAGGTGCGCGAGGTTCCACGTGTAGGAGTCGTGGTGGTCCACGACCACGACGCGCGGAGCCGCGGCATTCACGGGACCAGGAGCTCGCAGACGAGCTCGTGGATCAGGTCGAATCCGTGCTCGGTCAGGATCGACTCCGCGTGGAACTGGATGCCGCGGAACGTCGGCCCCCGCACCAGGTGGATGTCACCGGTCGGCTCGTCGTAGTCCGCCGTGATCCCCTCGGGCAGGGCCCCGTCGGCACCCACCCGCCCGACGAACGTGTTGTAGAACCCGACGCGCTCCACCCGCCCGTTGAACGGCACCGGCGACTGCGTGCCCTGGAAGACGATGTCCTTGTAGCCCAGCTCGATGCCGAGCCGCTCGCAGAGCGTCTGGTGGCCCAGGCAGATCGAGAGGAACGGCTGCCCCGAGCCGATCAGCTCGTCGGTCGCTGCGCGGAACGCCGCGATCTTCGGGTGGTCACCGTCGCGCGGGTCGCCCGGGCCGGGGCCGACGATCACGAGGTCGTACGCCGCGAAGCAACCGGGCGCGTAGTCCTCGAACTCGACGACGTCGGAGCTCATGCCCATCACCGCGAAGACGTGGCGGATCATGTTGACGAAGTCGTCCTCGCCGTCGAGGATCGCGACCCGCTTCCCCTTCAGCGACGCGTCGGGCGCCGAGCCGCCCTGGTCGGTCAGCCAGAACTTCGAGAGCCGCTGGTTGCGCGAGCCCAGGGCGAGGAGCACGTCCTCGTCCTGCGCGAGGGAGGCGATCGACCCCTCCGGCGCGGCGGGTGCGGCCGGCACCAGGCCGAACGCCGACAGGATGCCGCCCGCCTTCGCGTGCGTCTCCGCCACCTCGTACGCCGGGTCGGAGTCGCGCACGAGCGTGGCGCCCGCGGTGACCTTGAGCGCGCCCGACGTCGACACGTCGGCCGTGCGGATGATGATCGGACTGTCGGCGGTCGGCTCGCCCGACGCGTCGCGACCGAGCAGCGCGAGCGCCGAGGCGTAGTAGCCCCGGCCCTCGGTCTCGTACTTCTTGATCAGGCGGCAGGCGTTCTCCACGGGCGAGCCGGTGACGGTCGCGGCGTACATCGTGTCGCGGAGGATCTCGCGCACGTCGCGGCTCGATCGACCCGCCAGCAGGTACTCGGTGTGGACGAGGTGCGTCATCGGCTTGAGGAAGGGGCCGAGCACCTGGCCGCCCTCGTTGCAGATGTCGCACATCATCTTGAGCTCTTCGTCGACGACCATGAAGAGCTCGTAGATCTCCTTCTCGTCCTTGAGGAACTCGAGGAGGGCGGCCTTGCGATCCACGGCCTCGTCGCGCGGGATGCGGAACGTGCCGGAGATGGGGTTCATCCGGACGTCGCCGCCGTTGACGGAGACATGGCGCTCCGGGCTGGCCCCGACCAGGTAGCGGTCGCCGGTGAAGAAGACATAGGTCCAGTAGGCACCGCGCTCGCGCTCGAGCAGCCGACGAAAGACCGTCAGCGCCACGTCGCTGGACATCTGGGCGACCTGCGCCCGGAAGTGGCGGCCGACCACCAGGTTGGCGCCCTCGCCCTGCCCGATCTCGTCGCGGATGATCGACTCGACGACCTTCGCGTAGTCCTCGTCAGACGACTCGAACCCACCGCGGTCCTCGAACTCCACCGGTACGTCGGGCAGCGCCGCCAGCAGGTCGGCGACCGGCACCTCGGACTCGGCGTCGATGGTGACGACGACCAGCGGTGTGCCGTCGTCGTGCGCCTCGAAGCCGCGCTCGGTGACCTGGCGGAACGGGATCGCGACGAGCCGGTCGAAGCGCCGCCCGGCCTCGGGCACACCGGTCTCGAGCGGGATGTCGAGGATCGACTCGACCTCGGATCGTGCACCCGCGATCAGGGTCACGGTCGCCGAGTCGCGCAACCGGATCGCTGCCCACGCCTCGCGCCCCGTGATCGCGTCGAGCAGGGCTCGGGCGTCCGCGGCGGCGGCAGGCTGGTCAGGGGGCACCGAAGTCATGGCCGAAGCCTAACGACGGGCACCCTCCGCGGGCCCGCGATATCCGGCCGCTGGAAGTCGCGGCGTTCACCAACTCGTGACCCGCGAAGCGGTGCACACGGGGAGAAGTCCGACTTATCATGCTTCGACGGTTGCCGCGGGGGCCCCGTCGTCCGTCCTCGGGGGAACCATGCGTCACCGCCTCATTCTTCTCGTCAGCGCCCTGGGCCTCGCCTTCAGCGGCGCGACACTGCCGTTGACGGCTGCGCACGCAGCGACCGGCACCTTCGACACCGTCGACGCGAGCGTGGACGGTGAGGTCAGCGGCACCTTCACCTCGGACGCGGGTCGGGTCCGGGTCGAGCTGGTGGGCGCCGACGGCAAGATCTCCGACGACCCGACCTACGCCCCGGTCCCCGGCGAGCCCGTCTCCTTCGCGGCCGACGCCCTCGTCCTGGAGCCGGGCACCACGGCCACGCTGAAGCTGACGGCCTGTGACGACAACTGGACCAACTGCACGGTCACCGACGAGCGCAGCGTGACCCTGGCCGACGCCGGCCCGGTGACGGTCTCGGCTGCCCTCGCGCACCCGTCACCGATCGTCGCCGCCGAGCACCCGGAGAGCAGCATCCGCGTCACCGTCGGCAACACCGAGAACCGCGTCGGCCACCTCCGCATGTTCGTGACCTGGCTGGATCCCGTCGGGCACGTCGACTACTGGGACACCCACGCGGAGCTCCCCCAGCCCACCAGCACATACGACGCGGTCTTCATGCCGAAGCACATGAGCTCCGGTCTGCACCAGCTGCGGCTGACCGTCGTCGGCCCGCGACCCGGCACCACCACGACACGGGAGTTCGAGGTCGAGGTCGTCAACCCCGCGCCGAAGATCGCGAGCTTCACCCGGAGCTCCTCCACGATCTACCCCGCGAAGGACGGCTACCGCGACACCGTCCGGTTCAGGACGAGGCCGGCGGTCTTCGACGACGCCGACGAGGTCACCCTGCAGATCGAGGATGGGGAGGTGGACGGGATCGTCCGGACCCTCGAGCCGGTCTCGGCCAGCGCCACCGACGGTTACCTCTTCGAGTGGGACGGCAAGCACGACGACGGCAACACCCTCTGGGCTGGCCCGTTCCGCGCTGTCGTGACGCTGCGCGACTCCGTCGCACGCGCGCCCGAGGAGACAGCGGCGCTGTCGGTCGACGTGGTCCGCAAGCACCTCGCGACGCGCACCTGGACGAAGACGGTCACGCCGCGCGCCTCGTTCGTCCAGCAGTTCGTCGGGCGGTGCTCGACGATCCGGCGGCCTTCACTGCGGGGCTGGACGGGCTCGTTCGGGCTCTACAGCAACACGAAGTGCCGGAGTGGCTGGAACCCCAGCTGGACCGAGAGCCAGCACGCGCTCGTCGTGGCCAAGCCGTCGAACCTGCACCGCTACCTCGACGTCCGCGTTTCCGAGTACGGCGGCGCGGCCACGTCGCGGCCACGGAGCAGCCTCGGCGTCATGTACGCCTCGACCGCAGGTGAGTGGGGCGGACGAACGGTGCACGGCCCGACCCTGGGCATCCACCACGGGGCCACCGCGCCAGCATCGACCTTCCTCCACGATCGCTCCACGACACAGCCGTTCGTCTTCTGGAACGCGTACACCTACGAAGGCCGGAGGTACGACGTGAAGTCGTTCACGGTCCGCGTGCGCTACGAAGCGCTCGTCAACGACTGACATCCGCTGGAGGACCGAGATGACCCGACGCGTCACCACCCTTCTCACGACGCTCGGCGTCACCCTCGGCGGCCTGGTCGTGACCGCCGCGCCGGCCTCCGCGGCGTACACCGGGACCATCGGGCCGCTCGACACCAGTACCCCCGGCCATGTCCGCGGCACGGTGACCACCGACGCGCCGTACGTCGTCGTGCGCGTGATGGCCGAGGACTACTGGCAGATCGCCGCCTCCACGCAGGGAGCCGCAGCGGGGACCTTCGACTTCGACCTCGAGACCTGGGGCCTCGACAGCGGCCGGGTCCGGGTCGAGACATGCACCAGCGAGGGAGTCGGCTGCG
This sequence comes from Nocardioides sp., assembly GCF_035481145.1. GTDB lineage: Bacteria > Actinomycetota > Actinomycetes > Propionibacteriales > Nocardioidaceae > Nocardioides. Next base: position 4,677 of record NZ_DATIHB010000015.1, read on the forward strand.
CGGGGCTCACGGAGGAGCAGCCGTTCGAGGCGAGCGACGTCGTTCCGGAGGTGGTGTGGCCCGCCGACCCGTTCACCGGGGAGGACTTCACCATCGCCATCACCGACAGCGGCGGCGGGTACCTGTGGGCCCAGACGGCCACGGGCGACGGGGTCGTCGTCCCGGGCGACGGGACCCCTACCGTTCTACCTGCTCCCGTTGATGGCACGCAGAACGTCTACCTCAACCGCTGCGCGAACGGGATCTCCGCCTGCAACGGACTCACGCAGCGCGAGGTCACGATCGACCGTCCGATCTCCGCGGACGCGTTCCTGCCAGACCCGTGGTCGACCTCGCCTGCCGTGGTCAATGTGGACGCGACGCCGAGCGTGACCGCGGCCGTCGAGCTGCGCGGCACGGGCGTCAATCCGGAAGCATCGCTGGGCCTCGCGATCCACCCCACGGTCCTCAACGCTTCAGGCGCCGCGGTGGCCGGCGGCACGTCGAAGCTCTACGACCTGCCACTCAGCGACCGCACGATCACCTTCGAGGTCGGACTGGACCACCTCAAGAGCGGCGCCTACACATTGCGGATCGAGACCGCCTGGGGCGCGGAGCCGACACAGCGGGTCACGGAGGAGTTCCACCTCGAGGTCACCAACCCCGCCCCGGTGATCAACGCGCTCACCCGCAGTCCCTCCGCCGTCTATCCCGCTGCGGACGGCTACCTCGACAGCACCGTCCTGACGCTCACTCCTGCGACGTGGGCCGAGGCGGACAGCGCCCGCTTCGAGATCATCAACGGCGCCGGCACGGTGGTGCGGGACCTCAACCCCACCACCGACAACTCGTGGGATGGCTACAAGGCACGGTGGAACGGCACCTCGAACAGCGGCACCAAGGTCCCCTCGGGGACCTACACGGTGAAGGGCTACCTGACGGACAGGTCGGGCACGACGTCCGAGAAGGCGACGACAGTGACCGTGGTCCGCAAGCACCTCGCGAACCGGACCTGGACGCGCACCCAGACCGCGGCAGCGTCCTACGCCGACTGGAAGTACATCGGCTCGTGCTCGACGCTGCGCCGACCGTCACTTCGCGGGTGGAGCGGCTCCTTCGGGCTCTACAGCAACACCCGCTGCACGAAGGGCTTCAACGCCGGCATCGCCGAGACCCACCACGGCATGTACGTCGCGAAGCCCTCGAACTTGCGCCGCTACCTCGACGTCCGTGTCTCGGAGTACGGCGGCGCGGCGAAGTCGCGGCCCACCAGCCGACAGGGCCTGGCCTACCTCAGCACGAGCAACGAATGGCGTGCCGCGACAACCCTCACCTCCGGCCTCGGGACCCATCACGGTCTCACGCGCGCGGCTTCCGGATTCATCCATGACCGGGGCACCGCCTCGCCGTGGGTCTACTGGTCGGCCGCCGTGGTGGACGGCCGGCGGTACGACGTGAAGTCGTTCACGGTCCGCGTGCGTTACGAAGCGCTCGTCAGCGACTGACACCGTCGACGGCCACCTCCGTCGGCAAGGATCTTCGGCACAAATGCGGGTGATCCGAGCAAAGCGGAAATGTCTCCGTCGCCACCGAGGAGCACAGATCGCTACCGTCGTCCTGCGCCCGGGCCCAGCCCGGGTAGCAACCGACGCGGGCGGCCCGGCTACTCGGAATACCGGACCGCCCGCGGAGGGAGCATCGGTGCGAACAGTGTTCGCACCTGAGCGTGAAAACCACTGCATCGGGGCAGGAGGGGACGCATGGCGACGGGCAGCCGCAGCGCGCACCCCACCCGCCAGGCGCGCCGGCGCGCAGCGACGTACGACGAGATCGTGCGGGCAGCCCGGACGCTCCTCGCGCACGGGCAGGAGCTCACGGTGCGCGGCGTCGCCACGCGGATGGGCTCCAGCCCGGCGGGGCTCTACCGCTACGTCGCCAACCTCGACGAGCTGCGCGACCTGGTCGCCGCCGCGATCGACGAGAGCCTGGCCCTCGACGTCCAGACGGACCTCGCGCACCTGCCCGCATTCGACACGACGGCCCGCTGGCTCGCGGCCTGGACCGCCCTGCGCCGGTGGGGGCTCGCACGGCCCGAGGAGTTCCGGATGCTGCTCGCTCGCCCGCGCAGTGAAGGCGCTCCTGTCCGGGAGCTCTCCGACGCGCTGCTCGGCCGGCTCCTCCATGCCTTGTGCCAGCAGCACGACCTGCCGCTGCCGCCCCTGCCCACCGCTGCAGAGAGCGGTTTCGCGAACGGCGTTCGCGCACAGGCGGAGGCATGGCCGACGGAGCTCCGGTGGCTCCACGCCCGGGTCTGCGCGTCGCTCCATGGAGTGATCGCGCTGGAGGTCACGGGCTACGTCGACCCGGCACTGGTGGCGTCGGCGTCCCTCTACCGGAGCACGGTGATCGACTGGCTCGCGCGCCTCGGCCAGGCCGGAGACTTCGACCGCCTGATGCCGTTGCTGGACGACGAACTCGGTCGCTGACGGTTACCGGCGAGTCAGCAGAATGCATTTGCCAATGCGCCATGAAAGTTTTTCCTGAACCTCTGGACACCTGGCGAAAACCGGGTGCAGGATGACGCCTATTGGAGTTCGGGAATTCCGAGATCCCGACTTTCCAAGGCCTTGGGTGGCGACAGCTGTCGCATTCCGAGCATCTGAGGTCACAGGCACAACAGCACGCTGCATTTCTGTTCAGCAGCACCGCGTCCGCGGTGACTGACGTGACCCTCTTGCGCCGGGCGGCGCACACGATCTCGGGAGACTCGACGATGGCTGTAGCCACTGCGACCGCACACAGCGGTCAGGTGCGCTTCCAGCGCCGCGCGTGGACGATGTCCCGCGGCTGCTGGCGCCTCGTCGTCCTGCTCGGGCTCGCCTGGGTCGCTCTGGTCCTGCTGGGAGGGACGGCGCAGGCCGCGCCCACCGAGAAGCCGGGCGACAGCGCAGCGCCGGCGGCGCCCCGCCCCGTCCCGCTGCTCGGGCAGACCCTGGCGAACGTCGGCACCCTCGTCGACGAGCTGCCGCTGGACCACGTCACCCAGAGGCTCACGGGTTCGCGCACCGCTGTGCCGCAGCCCCTGGCCGAGGCCGTCGAGACCGCGACGAAGACCGTCGCGACCGCCGCCGACACCGCAGCGAAGACGGCATCGGCTGTCGCGACCGCCGCACCGGCGTACCTC
>NZ_DATIHB010000016.1:0-4718 GCF_035481145.1 Nocardioides sp.
CGTGGGTGCACCCCGTGCCGTGGTCGTTCGAGGTCGCGACCGACACGTGCTGGAGGAGAACCGGCGCGGAGCCGGGACGCACGAGCCAGTCGGAGCAGGTACGGGGTGCGTCCCCTCCCACCTCCGGGCCGCCGGTCACCAGGACGGCAGGGCCGCCGAGCCTGTCGGCGAGCCCCTCAGCGAGGTCGCGCGCCTCGCTCGGGTCATCCGCAGCCAGCCCGAGCAGAGCCCGCGCCTCGGCTGCGTTGGGCGTGACGACGGTGGCAACCGGCAGCAGCACGTCGAGACAGGCCGCCAGCAGCTCCACGCCGGCGAGGGTGGCCCCCGTCGTCGCCCGCAGGACCGGATCGACGACGAGCGGCCGGGTCGGCGTACCCGCGCACCAGCCAGCAACGAGCCGCGCCGCATCCGCGGTCGCCAGCATGCCGGTCTTCACCACGGCTGGCTCGAGGTCGGAGAGGACGGCGTCGAGCTGGGCCGCGACCACGTCGAACGGCACCGGGTGGATCGCGTGCACCCCCGTCGTGTCCTGGGCGGTCACCGCCGTCACCACCGCGGCGCCGTGGACACCGAGGGCGGCGTACGTCGCGAGGTCGGCGGCGATGCCGGCGCCTCCCCCGGAGTCGGTGCCGGCGATCGCCAGCGCGACGGGCGGGGTGCCTGCGGGCGGTGTCGCCGCCGCTCGCCTCATCAGAGGTCGCCTCACCACGGTGCGTCCTCCACGACGTCGAGGAGCTTCCGGACGACCTCCCCGGGGTCGGCCGCTCGCATGACCGCGCCCATGACCGCGATCCCGTCGGCCCCGGCGCCGATCGCCTCGGCAGCGTTGTCGGGAGTGATGCCACCGAGCGCATAGACCGGAACGCCGGCCGCCGCACTCGCAGCGAGCTCGCCCCCGTCGACGGGCTCGTAGTCCGGCTTCGACTCCGTCGACGCGAACGGCGACAGCGTCACCCAGGACGCCCCGGCGGCGGCTGCGACGTGGACCTCGGTCGCGCTGTGGCACGAGCGGCCCCACGGCCTGTCGGACGGCGGGAGCACCGAAGGGTCCGACGGAAGGTGGACGCCGGTGGATCCGTAGAGCGCTGTGTGCGCAGAGATCACCGTCGCGCCGACCTCCATCAGGGCGGCAGCCAGGGCGGTCCGCCCGAGCTCGGTCTCGTCGAGCTCACGGACCACCACGTGGGTCAGACCAGCCGCGACGCATTCCTCGACGGTGCGCACGAGCGATCGGCCGAGCGGGAGCTGGGAGCGGTCCGTGAGCAGGAGCAGCCGCGGCAGGTTCACACCGCCCCACCGATCAGCCCTGTGACCGGCGACGACGCGCGAGCAGTCGCGCGACGCGGGATCCGGCCGGCGGTGCGCGCGGCACAGCCAGCCTCGACGCCGAGCCGCAGGGCGGTGGCCATCCGGACCGGATCGTCGGCGCGCGTGATCGCCGTGGCAGCGAGCACGGCATCGCAGCCGAGCTCGAGCGCGAGCGCGGCATCGGAGGCGGTGCCGACCCCGGCGTCGAGCACCAGCGGCACCGAGACGGCGGCACGCACGGCCTCGATCGCGTAGGGGTTGAGCACGCCCAGTCCAGAGCCGATGGGCGAGCCGAGCGGCATCACCGCGACGCAGCCGGCGTCCTCGAGACGGCGGGCGAGGACCGGGTCGTCGGTCGTGTACGGCAGCACCTTGAAGCCTTGACGGACCAGCGTCTCCGCACCCTCGAGCAGCTCGATCGCGTCGGGCATCAGCGAGACCTCGTCGCCGATCACCTCGAGCTTCACCCAGTCCGTCTCGAGTGCCTCGCGGGCGAGCTCGGCGGTGAGCACGGCCTCGCGTGCCGTACGGCATCCGGCGGTGTTGGGCAGCACCTTGATGCCCAGCCGACGGATCGTCTCGAGCACGCCGCCCTCGGCGGTGCCGGGCGCGCGGCGCATGGAGACCGTCACCAGCGCTGGCTGTGCGGCCGCGATCACCGGCTCCAGGAGTGCCGGCCGGGGCAAGCCCCCGGTGCCGAGGAAGAGGCGGGAGGAGAGCTTCTCCCCCGCGATCACGAGTGCATCGGCGGACATGGTCATCCTCCCTGTACGGCGGCGACGATCTCGATCACGTCGCCCTCAGTGAGCGGGGTGGTGGCGTGGTCGGCGCGGAGCACGACGGTGCCGTTGCGTGCGACCGCGTGGCCGCGGGGATCGGTGGGCAGCAGGTCGGCGACGGTCGTGCCGGCGGTCAGCGCCTGCGGCGAGCCGTTGATGACGACGTTGAGCGCGGCGGTCATGCGCGGACCTCCTGAGCGGTGAAGCGGCGCGGATCCAGAACCGGGTCGGGGTCCGATCCCTCGATGTCGTCGGCCAGCAGCCGCGCGGTGAGCGGGGCGAGCAGGACGCCGTGGCGGAAGTGCCCGGCGGCGAGCCAGGTGTCGTCGGCGACCCGGCCGACGAGCGGCAGGTTGTCGCACGTGCCGGGGCGGTCGCGGGCCGTCACCTCGACGACCTCCGCACGATCCAGCGCCGGGAGGAGCACGCGCGCTGCCTCGAGGAGCCGGAAGACGCCCTCGACGGTCGGCACCGGTGGGGTGTCGTGCTCCTCGGAGGTGGCGCCGATGACGACCTCGTCGGAGCTGGCGCGGGGCACGACGTACACGGGCATGCCGTGGACCAGTCCGCGCACGGTGTGGACGGGCGCCTGGCCGGTCCCGGTCGCGCGGACCCGGATGATCTCGCCCCGCACCGGCCGGACCAGGTCGGCGTACGGCGCGGGGAGGTGCGCGCCGGTCGCCAGCACGGTGATGTCACACGGGACGTCCGAGCGCTCCGCGCGCACCGGCACCCGAGCCAGCAGGGCGCGCACCACCGAGCGCGGGTCGACGGAGTGGTCGTCGGGCAGGTGGGCGCCGCCGAGCACCCGGCCGAGGCCGGGCTCGCGGGCCGTGAGCTCGCGACGCGTCAGCGACTCCGCGCGCTCACCGGCAGCCGCGAGCAGCGCGAGCTGGCGGTCGACCTCCTGCAGGTCCCCCGCGTCAGCGGCCGCAAGCACCGTGCCGGTCCGGGCGAGCCGAACGCCGAGGCGCGCGGCGTACCCGGGCCAGAGCTCGGCCGAGGCGCGCCCGAGTCGGAAGAGCTCGGCTTCGCCGTGCCAGAGCTCGCCGGCCGGCGCCAGCATCCCGGCCGCGGCGTACGACGCACCCGAGCCGGGCGCGGGGTCGACGACCTCCACGTCGTGACCACGACGGAGCAGCTCGTCCGCGCAGGCGAGGCCGATGATCCCGGCCCCGAGGACGCGGATCCTCACGGGGACGGGACGGGCGCCGGCCCCACAGGGGCGCGGTCAGGGGCGGCCGGATCGACCAGGGGACACAAACAGGAATACACGGAAAGCTCCTCGCTTCCTTCGCCGGCATGACCCGGATCAGGTTCAACGGTCGGAGCGGCCTCAGCCCCATCTCAGCCCGCTGCCGCGGACTCCCGTGGTGGATTGGAGCCACAGTAGCAAGACCGGCGGGCACCTGCCGAGGGGGCCGTTCACGCCTCGGCAGGTGCCCGTCGCGCAGCGGTCCTCAGGAGGGCTGGACCAGGATCTTGACGTTCTCCTCCTTGTTGGCGATCAGCTCCTCGAAGCCCTTCTCGACGATGTCGTCGAGGCCGATGCGCCCGGTGATGAACTGGTGCGGTTCGACCTTGCCGTCCTGGATGAGACGGATCGTGTCCGGGTGGTCGTTGCAGTAGGCCAGGCTGCCGACGACGTTGACCTCGCGGAAGACCAGATCGTTCATCGCCACGGAGGCCTCGTGGCCCCAGATCGCGAGGTTCACGACGGTGCCGCCGACCCGCGTTGACCGGATCGCCGAGGCGAGCACCGCGTCGATGCCTGCGCACTCGAAGGAGACGTCGGCACCGCGCCCCTTCGTCAGCTCCATCACCGCCTCGACCACGTCGCCGTCGCGGGGGTCGATGATCTCGCTCGCACCGGCTCCGGGGGCCTTCGCCTTCCGCACCGCGGCGGGCTCGACCACGATCACGTCCTCGACACCGACCGCGCGCAGCGATGCGGCAGTGACCAGGCCGATCGGCCCGGCGCCGAAGACAAGGCCGGTCTGTCCCGGCTGCACCCCCGATAGCCGTACGGCGTGGTACGCCACGGCGAGCGGCTCGACGAGCGCGCCGACGTCGGTGCCCAGCTCGCCGAGCGGGTGCACCCAGCGACGCTCGGCGACGACGTACCTGCTGAACCCGCCACCGCCTCCGGAGAGGCCGACGAAGCCGAGCGTGGCGCACACGTTGTATCGACCCTGCTGGCAGGCGTCGCAGCGTCCGCAGACGATGTACGGCTCGACGACCACGCGGTCGCCGATCCGGAGGTCGGTCACCCCCTCGCCGAGCTCGACGACGACGCCGGCGAACTCGTGGCCGAGCTGCATCGGATAGCTCTCCCCCGTGAGCGGGTGGGGCGCGTCGGGCGTGGGGGCGAAGATCGGCCCCTCGAGGTACTCGTGGAGGTCGGTGCCGCAGATGCCGCACCACTCGACCTCCACCTTGACGGTGCCGGGGAGGGTCGCCGGCTCGGGGACCTCGTCGATGCGGATGTCACCGCGGCCGTGGAAGCGTGCTGCCTTCATGGTTCTTCTCTCCTTCGAGGATGGGGGTCAGGACAGGCGGGAGGACCGGCGGGCCGGCTCGGTGGCGGGCAGCTCGACGGCGGGCTCGTCGACGGCGGGTGCCCTCAGACCC
>NZ_DATIHB010000017.1:0-5873 GCF_035481145.1 Nocardioides sp.
CGACGACGGCAGCGACCACCTTCGGGTTCCGTGTGCGGCTCCGGTCACCGATGAGCCCGGCCACGAGCATTCCGGTGAACATCACCGGCACGGCGAAGCCCAGGCCCCACTCGGTGGGGACGGCGGGTCCGATCACGAGACCGAGCGCGACGACGACGTTCCAGGTCACGAGGAAGAACAGGCCGGTGGCGAGGTAGTACTGCCGGAAGTCGCGCGGCTCGAGGTGCTTGCGCGACTCGGCCAGCACGAAGACCTGGTCGATGAGCAGCGCCGATCCCACCCAGCGGAACCATGCCGGCTGCTTCTGGAACGTCGTCGCCAGCGCGAGCGAGTAGAGCACGTGGCGCGAGTTGACCACGAGCGCGGCGATCACCGCGGCGCTCGCGGCACCGGCGCCGAGCAGGGTGACCAGGGTCAACTGGGCAGCCCCGCCGTAGATGATCCACGAGCTCGACCAGCCGATGAGCGGCTCCATCCCGGAGTCGATGATCGCGACACCCAGCACGAAGCCGAACGGGATCGCCGGGATGAACAGGGGGATCGAGTCGAGGATCCCGCGGCGTCTCATGGCACCGATCCTGCCGGATCGGTCAACCGGATTTTCCCGCGGGTCGGGTTGGCAGGCCGCCTCCCGTGGGTAGCGTCCCATGCATGGAGCTCACCGCCGTCGAGACCGCAACCGCCGTGCGCGCCGGAAGCCTCACCGCACGCGAGGCGACCACCCGGGCGCTGGACCGGATCGCCCGCAGCCAGCCCATGACCAACGCCTGGCAGGTGGTGCGCACGGAGGCAGCGCTGGCCGAGGCCGAAGCGGTCGACCGGCATCTCGAGCGCACCAGCCTGCCCCTGGCCGGCGTGCCGATCGCGATCAAGGACACCGTGCCGGTCGCGGGCGAGCCGCTCCGTGACGGCTCCACAGCCACCGACCCCGCCCCGCGCGACGCCGACCACGAGGTCGTACGCCGACTCCGCGCCGCCGGCGCCGTGGTCGTCGGCCTGACCCGGGTCCCCGAGCTCTGCGTCTGGGGTGTCACGGACTCGAGGTTCGGCATCACCCGCAACCCGTGGGACCGCGACCGCACACCCGGGGGCTCCTCCGGGGGCTCTGCGGCCGCCGTGGCTGCGGGCGACGTCCCGATCGCGCACGGCAACGACGGGATGGGCTCCATCCGGATCCCGGCTGCCTGTTGCGGACTGGTGGGCATCAAGCCCGGCACAGGTGTCGTGCCGAGCGATGACCGGACGAGTCACTGGAACGGGATGTCCGAGCACGGTCCGCTCGCCACCACGGTGGCCGACGCAGCGCTGATGCTCTCCGTGCTCGCCGACCGACCGGCACTGGCCGACCTCCGCGATCCCGGCGCGCTGCGGATCGCCCTGTCGACCCGGGCCCCCGCGCCGCTCACGCCGGTCGCTGCACCGTGGCGCGACGCGGCCCAGCGGGCCGCACGCCTGCTTCAGGAGGCCGGGCACCACGTCACGGAGCGGACCCCGCACTACTCCCCCACGCTGCTGACGACCACGGGCATGGCCCTGTGGACGACGGGCACCGCCGAGGAGGCCGACCTCCTCCCTGACCCGAGCGCGCTCGAGAAGCGGAACCGGCGCCACGCAGCGATCGGCCGCGCGCTCGCGCGTCGAGGCCATCCCAGACCCGCCGGACGTGAGGCGTGGCGGTCGCGCGCCGAGGCCTTCTTCGAGGAGTGCGACGTGTTGCTCACCCCAGCGCTTGCACAGCCGCCCGTCGCGGCTCACGCCTGGTCGAGCCGCGGCTGGGTGCGGTCGGTGACCGCCAACGCGCGGTTCGCGCCGTTCGCCGCGCCGTGGAACATCGTGGGCTGGCCGGCCATGACCGTCCCTGCCGGCCTCGATCCCGACGGGCGCCCCGTCGCGGTGCAGCTCGTCGGACGCCCCGGCACCGAGCCGACGCTGCTGGCGCTGGCGGCCCAGCTCGAGATCCGGCAGTCCTGGCCGCGGACGGCGCCGCTGCCTACCGCGTGAGGCAGTTGATCGCGAGCAGCACGAGCGCGATCAGCGGGAACGTGCCCTGCACGATCGCGCCGCGCAGCATCGTCGCGTTGTGCGTGACCAGGACGATGGCGGCGCCGAGCATCGAGCCGGTGCCGAAGACGATCAGCGCCGTGCCCACCCCGCAGCCATCCGCCAGGGTGATGCCGGCGCCGGTCAGCGTGCCGATCGCCAGGAAGAGGTTGTAGAAGCCCTGGTTGTAGAAGAGGTCCTGCACGCTGGGGTTGGCTGCCTCCTCCGCCGACAGCCCGAAGACCTTGCGGCCCTTCGTCGTGAAGACGAGCGACTCCATCGCCCAGATGTAGACGTGCAGGAGTCCGGCGAGGGCGGCGAACACCGCGGCAGCAGTCAGCATGCGCTGATCATCGCGTACACCGGCAGGTCATGGCAGGTAGTACGCCGAGACACGCCACCAGCGGATGGTCAGCAGAGCGGCCACGACGAGCAGGCAGGCGCCCACCGCGAGCACCGTGAGTCCCGTGCCGCGGTCCCACGGTTCGGTCGGTGCCAGGGTCAGGGCGGCGCCGTACGCGCAGGTCAGCAGAGCTCCGATGCAGCCCATCGACGCGGCGAACCATGAGCCGGGAAGCACCGATTGACGTTCGCGGAAACGGGTGCGCGTAGCCCATGCACTGAGCCCCGTGATCCGCCCGATCCAGTCCCGACCAATGCCCAGCAGGACCATCAGAGCGATCCAGACGCACACGGAGGCGATGAAGCCGAGAACCAGCAGGAGCATGGCCTCATCGTGCCGTACGCTGCGCGGCCACCTTGCCCGAACCAACGACGCCCCCGGCCAGAACGGCCGGGGGCGTCGTCGTACGGACTGGATCAGTCGAGGTAGTCGCGCAGCACCTGGGAGCGCGACGGGTGGCGCAGCTTCGACATCGTCTTGGACTCGATCTGGCGGATGCGCTCACGCGTGACGCCGTAGACCTTGCCGATCTCGTCGAGGGTCTTCGGCTGGCCGTCGGTCAGGCCGAAGCGCATCGAGACGACGCCCGCCTCGCGCTCGGAGAGCGTGTCGAGGACGGCGTGCAGCTGCTCCTGCAGGAGCGTGAACGAGACGGCGTCAGCGGGGACGATCGCCTCGGAGTCCTCGATCAGGTCACCGAACTCCGAGTCGCCGTCCTCACCGAGCGGGGTGTGGAGCGAGATCGGCTCGCGGCCGTACTTCTGGACCTCGATGACCTTCTCCGGGGTCATGTCGAGCTCCTTGGCCAGCTCCTCCGGGGTGGGCTCGCGGCCCAGGTCCTGGAGCATCTGGCGCTGGACGCGCGCGAGCTTGTTGATGACCTCGACCATGTGCACCGGGATACGGATGGTGCGGGCCTGATCGGCCATGGCGCGGGTGATGGCCTGGCGGATCCACCACGTGGCGTACGTCGAGAACTTGTAGCCCTTGGTGTAGTCGAACTTCTCGACCGCGCGGATCAGACCGAGGTTGCCCTCCTGGATCAGGTCCAGGAAGAGCATGCCGCGGCCGGTGTAGCGCTTGGCGAGGGAGACGACGAGACGCAGGTTGGCCTCGAGCAGGTGGTTCTTGGCACGGCCACCGTCGGCGGTGATCCACTCGAGCTCGTCGAGGAGCTTCGGCGAGATCTTGCCGCCCTTGGCGAGCTTCTCCGAGGCGAAGAGGCCGGCTTCGATGCGCTTGGCCAGCTCGACCTCCATCTCGGCGTTGAGGAGCGGGACCTTGCCGATCTGCTTGAGGTAGTCCTTGACCGGGTCGGCGGTCGCACCGGCGACCATGACCTGCTGGACCGGCTCGTCGGTGTCGTCGGAAGAGGAGATCACGAAGGACTCGGACTCCTTCTCGACCTCCTTGATCTCCTCGGAGTCGAGCTGCTTCTCGACGATCGAGTCGGAGACGTCAGCGAGGATCTTGTTGCCATTGGCGTCGACCTGGGTCGGGGCAGCGATCGCCTGCTCCGCGTCCTCGGCAGAGACAGCCTGGGCCTCGGCCTTCTTCTGCGCCGCGGTCTTGCGCGGAGCAGCAGCCTTCTTGGCCGCGGGAGCCGCCGCGGCCGGAGCAGCCGCAGCCTTCTTGGCCGGCACCTTGGCGGTGGCGGTCTTGCGCGGCGTGGTGGCAGCGACGGCCTTGTGGTCGTCGGCGTGCATCGCCACCGTGATGCCCTCGGCGGACAGGTGGACGAGCAGCGCCTTCAGGTGGCGTGGCTCGATCGCAGCCGCCTCAGCCGCCTTGCGGACCTGCTCGGGAGTCACGGTGCCGGTCGGCTCCGCGAGGGTCACCAGCCCGGCGATCTCAGGGTGGGACAAGACCTCGGCCGGAAGCAGGTTGCGCGACACGAACACCTCTTGGGAGAAAATCTGGTTTGGGGCGCGGCAAGGCCCGCTGTCGTCAAGAGCCGCGGGCATAGTCTGCCACGGCTTCCCAACGAACTCCGCCACCGGGCACTGCGGCGAGCCTCACGCCTTCTTGGCCGCGGCCTTCTTGGCCTGCTTGTACTCGCGGACCTTGAGCAGGGACTGGCCGTCGACGACGTCCGCGACGGACCGATGGCCCTCGAGCGCATAGTCCCCCACGGCCGCCTCCCATCCCTCCGGACGCACGCCGACCTGCTTCGCGAGGAGCGCGACGAAGATCTGCGCCTTCTGCTTCCCGAACCCGGGCAGGGCAGTCATCCGCTTGAGCAGGTCCTTGCCGTCCTTCGCCTCGTTCCAGAGCCGGGCGGTCTCACCGTCGTAGTCGTCGACGATCGCCTGGGCGAGGGCCTGGATCTTGCCGGCCATCGACCCCGGGAAGCGGTGGATCGCGGGGGTGGTCGCGCAGAGGGCGGCGAAGGACTCCGGGTCCGCGGCCGCGATGTCACGCGGGTCGATGCTGCCGAACCGCTCGAGGATCTTCGCGGGACCACGGAAGGCGTGCTCCATCGGGAACTGCTGGTCCAGCGCCATGCCGGCGAGGAGCGCGAAGTCGCTGTCGGTGAGCACCTGGTCGGCAGCGGGGTCCTGGGCGATCTGGAAGGCCATGCCCCCATCCTGCCGCAGAGGCTGTGGAGGACCCCGACCGGCTGTCGGTGGCGTCCGGCAGGCTCGGCCCATGGAACCCGCTCCGCTGGACGCCGCAACGCAGGAGGCCCTGCGCCGCCTCGTCTTCGAGCTGCGCCGCAGCACCCGTGCGCGGGTCTTCCCGCCGGTGATCCACGTCGGGGTGCCGGGCGGAGAGGTCTTCGTGGCTCCGGCGGGCGACCTCGACCACGCGCTGCGCACCGACCTGGTGCTGACGCTGCTCGCCATGCACCACGACGAGGCCCTGCCTGCAGTCTGGCTGACCCGGGTCGGCGAGCCCGGTGGCCACGACCTCGATGCTGCCTGGGCGTCGGCGGCTCGCGCCGGCTTCGCCGAGTCAGGTGCGTCCCTCCCCTGGTTCGCCGTCGTCACGAAGCAGGGCTGGGCACGCCCACTCACGGGCGAGTCACGCACCTGGCAGCGGCTACGCCTGCGCGGCGGACGCGATGTCTGACCACGCCGTCGGCGGCACCGCAGCCTGCAGCAGGTCGGCCACCAGCCGCGCGAGCGAGCACGCGGGGTCGGCTGCGAAGGACCGGTCGACGGCGCACCACGCGAGTGCGCCGTGCCCCGAGAGCCAGGCCGCGAAGCCGAGCACGGCCGCCACGCCCGCGGCGAGCTCATCAGGCGTGCGCGCGACGATGCCTCGCCAGAAGTCGAGCTGCGCCTCCACCGTCTCCCGCCGGAGGTCGCACCAGGCAGCGTCTCGCACCGCGGGGTCGAGGCAGGCGTGGGCCAGCCTGGCAACCTCGCGATCGGTCAGCGCTGCTCCGTCGGCGAGCCCGGCGGCGATGAGGGCGCGCACCTCCCCC
>NZ_DATIHB010000018.1:0-3494 GCF_035481145.1 Nocardioides sp.
TGCCCGAGCCGAGGTGGAGGCCGGGCGCCGCCGTCAGCGTCGTCATGGCGAGTGCCGGCTATCCGGAGTCGTCGTCGAAGGGTGACGTCATCGTCGGCACCGAGACCCTGGCCGGGGAGCCGGACGTCGACGTCATCCACGCCGGCACCGCGGTGAGCGGAGACGGCCTTGTCACCGCGGGTGGCCGGGTGCTCGCCGTGCGCGCCGTCGGCATCGACGTCGCCGACGCCCGGGCGAAGGCCTACGAGGGCGTCGCCAGCATCTCCTTCCCCGGGGCCCAGTGGCGCCGGGACATCGCGGCCGAGCCGCTGGGCGTGGTGGAGGGGGCCGCGGCCCTGGCCCAGCCCGAGTCGAGTGCGCTCGGCGTCGCATCCGCCACGGGGCCGCGCACTCGACTCCCCGCCGAGCCCGCCGCGCCCGCCGAGCCCGCCGCGCCCGCCGAGCCCGCCCAGGAGGGCACCCGATGACCGTCCCCAACGTCCTGGCCACCCGCTACGCCGCGGCCGACCTGGCCGCCATCTGGTCCCCCGAGCACAAGATCGTGCTCGAGCGGCGGCTGTGGATCGCCGTGCTCGAGGCGCAGCGCGACCTCGGCATCGACGTGCCCGAGGGGGTGGTCGAGGCCTACGAGGCGGTCGTCGACAAGGTCGACCTCGAGTCGATCGCCGCTCGCGAGCGGGTGACCCGGCACGACGTGAAGGCGCGGATCGAGGAGTTCTCGGCGCTGGCGGGCCACGAGCACATCCACAAGGGGATGACGTCGCGTGACCTCACCGAGAACGTCGAGCAGCTCCAGGTGCGCCAGTCCCTCGAGCTGCTCCGCGACCGCGCCGTGGCGACCCTGGCCCGGCTGGCGCGGCTGGCGGCGGAGCACGAGGCCACCGTGATGGCCGGCCGGTCGCACAACGTCGCCGCCCAGGCCACGACGCTCGGCAAGCGGTTCGCCACCGTCGCCGACGAGATGCTGATCGCGGTGCAGCGGGTCGAGGAGCTGCTCGCCCGCTACCCGCTGCGCGGCATCAAGGGCCCGATGGGCACCGCCCAGGACATGCTCGACCTGCTGGACGGCGACGGTGACAGGCTCGCCGAGCTGGAGCGGCGGGTCGCGGCCCACCTCGGCTTCGACCACGTCCTGACGAGCGTCGGCCAGGTCTACCCGCGCTCCCTCGACTTCGACGTCCTCTCCGCGCTGGTGCAGCTGGTCGCGGGGCCCTCCAACCTCGCCACCACGATCCGGCTGATGGCGGGCATCGAGCTGGTGACGGAGGGCTTCAAGGAGGGGCAGGTTGGCTCGTCGGCCATGCCCCACAAGATGAACACCCGCTCCTGCGAGCGGGTCAACGGCCTCGCCGTCATCACCCGTGGCTACCTGTCGATGGTCGGCGAGCTCGCCGGCGACCAGTGGAACGAGGGCGACGTGTCCTGCTCGGTGGTCCGCCGGGTGGCGCTGCCGGACGCCTTCTTCGCGACCGACGGCCTGTTCCAGACCTTCCTGACCGTGCTCGACGAGTTCGGTGCCTTCCCGGCCGTGATCCAGCGCGAGCTCGACCGCTACCTGCCCTTCCTCGCGACCACCAAGGTGCTGATGGCCGCCGTCCGCAACGGGGTCGGCCGCGAGGTCGGCCACGAGGCGATCAAGGAGGCCGCCGTCGGGGTGGCGCTCGACATGCGCCAGGGGCAGGTCGACAACGACGTCTTCGACCGGCTCGCCGCCGACTCGCGCCTCGGGCTCACCCGGGAGCAGATCGACTCGCTGGTCTCCGAGCCGCTGGAGTTCACCGGCGCGGCGGTCGACCAGGTGCGGGCGGTGGTCGCCCGGGTCGAGGATCTCGTACGCCGCCACCCCGGCGCCGCGTCGTACTCGCCCGGCGCGATCCTCTAGGCCTCAGGCGGACGGCCGCACGTCCAGCACGACCTCGAACTCCAGCAGCTCGGCGCCAGAGGCGACCGGCTTCCCGTGCTCGCCCTTGTGCGCGGCGCGCGCGTCGCCGTCGCGCCAGGCAGCGTAGGACTCCTCGTCCTTCCAGTGCGTCACCACGAAGTAGCGCGTCTCCCCGGCGGTCGGCCGGAGCAGCTGGAAGCTGAGGAACCCCGGCGTCCCCTCGACGACGCCCGCCCGGGCGCCGAAGCGCCGCTCGAGCTCGGGGCCCGCCTCCGCGGGGACGGAGATGGCATTGATCTTCACGACGGCCATGCGTTTCTCCTATGTCAAGCCGCTGCCGGCGCGCAGGTCTCGGTGGCGGTTGACGGGTTGTTCTTCAGTGTGTTGAACACGACTCGGGCGAGTCGTCGTTTAAGGGCGCGCAGGGCTTCGGTTTCGGAGTCTCCGGCGGCGAGTCGTTTGCGGTAGTAGGTGCGGCCCAGGGTGTCGCGGCCGATCTGGGTGACCGCGATCCGGTGCAGTGCGCAGTTGAGCTGGCGATTGCCGGTCTTGTTCATCCGGACCCTGCCCTTGGTCTCTCCGGACCAGAGCGGGATTGGGGCGACCCCCGCGTGCATGGCGTACTTGGCTTCGTGGGTGAACCGGCCGATGCCGGCGGTCTCGCCGACGATCTTCGCAGCGCTGAGCACGCCGCAGCCGGGCAGCTCCAGCAGTGCCGGCGCCTGTGCGGTGACCAGGACGCTGATCTCCTTCTCCAGCGCGTTGATCACCGCGGTGGTGCGGTCGATGTCGGCCAGTAGGTCGCGGGCCAGGCGGGCGTCGATCCCGGTCATCGGCTCGAGCAGCTCGGCCAGCTCGCCGCGAGTCTTGGCCCGGTTCAGCGACTTCGGAGCAGGATCGACGCTCGGGTCGATCCGGTGCAGGTGCCAGCGGAACCGGTTCACGTCCCCGGTGCGCTGTTTGACCAGGTCATCGCGCCTGTCCACCAGCAGCTTCAGCTCCCGGGAGGCCTCGTCATGGGTGGCCACCGGCAGGTCCGGCTCGCGCAGCACTACCCGGGCCACCGCGAGCGCATCGATCGGGTCGGACTTGCCTCGCTCCCGCGAAGACCGGCGTGCGCCGGCCATCAGCTTGGGCGGCACCCGCACCACCGTCTGGCCCGCGTCGAGCAGGTCGATCTCCAGGCGCGCCGAGAGGTGACGGCAGTCCTCAATCCCCCAGACCAGGTCCGTACCGAACTCGACCTCGGCCCACCGGATCGCCTTGTCGTGACCCTTCCCGTCGGCCTTCACGGTCAGCTGGCCAAGCTTCCGGCCGACCTCGTCGACCGCGACGAACGTGTGCGTCCGCTTGTGTACGTCGGCACCGACAACGACCATGGTGGTCGCCCTCCTTCACTGGTAAGTGACTGGACGGTTGGGCCGGTCGGCGGACACATCTCAGTGGGGGCGATGCCACGCTCCTATCAAGTCACGCCGGCCGGCTCCTTCACACCCGATGCCGGCAAAACGCATGTACATCAGCCCCGCAGGGCGACAAGGAGCGTAGGAGCCAGACACCGGATGATCAGGATCCAACCACCGCAACAGCGGCAGCCTCACCCTGACACTGA
>NZ_DATIHB010000019.1:0-27091 GCF_035481145.1 Nocardioides sp.
AACCTGCAGATTCCTGCAGGTTCGCGCCGCCTCGACATTCTTTTGCTGCAGGTCCGCGCCGCTTCGGCGTCAGGAAGAGGTGGCCTTGCGACGAGCGCCCGGCTTGCGGTCGGACGGCTTCGTGACCGGCTGACCGGACGCGACCAGCTCGGCGCGGCGGGCCGCACCGAAGTCAGCGAGCGCGTCGACGAGCTCCTCGACCGACGGGTTCGGCGCCATCACGTCAACGCGCAGGCCGTGCTCCTCGGCGGTCTTCGCCGTCGCCGGCCCGATGACAGCGATGACCGTCGACGGGTGCGGCTTGCCGGCGATGCCGACCAGGTTGCGCACGGTGGAGGACGACGTGAAGACGACCGCGTCGAACTTGCCGGTCTTGATCGCATCGCGCACGGGAGCAGCCGGCGGGGCGGCGCGGACGGTGCGGTACGCCGTGACGTCGTCGCACTCCCAGCCGAGGTCGATCAGGCCGGCGACGAGGTTCTCCGTCGCGATGTCGGCGCGCGGGAGGAAGACCCGGTTGATCGGGTCGAGGTCCTCGTCGTACTCCGGCCAGTCGGCGAGCAGGCCGGCCGCGGACTGCTCACCCGACGGCACGAGGTCGGCGCGGAGGCCCCACTCGAGCAGCGAGCCGGCGGTCTTCTCGCCGACCGCGGCGATCTTGAGGCCGGAGAAGGCGCGGGCGTCGAGGCCGTACTCCTCGAACTTCTCGCGCACGGCCTTGACCGCGTTGACCGACGTGAAGGCGATCCACTCGTAGCGACCCTCGACCAGGCCACGCACGGCCTTGTCCATCTGCTGCGGGTTGCGCGGCGGCTCGACGGAGATCGTGGGGACCTCCTCCGGCACCGAGCCGTAGCCGCGCAGGCGCGCGGAGAGCGAGCCGGCCTGCTCCTTGGTGCGCGGCACCAGGACCCGCCAGCCGAAGAGCGGCTTGGTCTCGAACCAGGAGAGCGTCTCCCGCATGTCCACCACGCTACCCACCACGGTGACCGCCGGGGGCTGGATCTTCGCGGCACGCGCGTCGGCGGCGATGTGCTCGAGCGTCGAGGTCACGGTCTGCTGCGTCGTCAGTGTGCCCGTGGAGGTCATCGAGACCGGCGTCGAGGCGGAGCGACCGGCGGCGATCAGGGCGGCGGCGATGTCACCGATCTGCCCGACCGCCGAGAGCAGCACGAGCGTGCGGTCGTCGGCGTAGCGGCTCCAGTCGATCGCCTTCTCACCGCAGGCAACCACCGACACCTCACGGGCCGTCTTCGTCGTCAGCGGGACACCGGCGTACGCCGGGACGGCACTCACCGAGGAGACGCCCGGGATGATCTCGAACGGCAGTCCCGCCTTCGCCAGCGCCGCGGCCTCCTCCGGACCCGAGGCGTAGAGGAACGGGTCGCCGTTCATCAGGCGTACGACGCGGAGGCCGCGCTTGGCCTGCTTGACGACGACCTTGGCACGGTTGGCGTGGGTCAGCGGCTGGCCGTCGTCGCCGAAGCCGCCGTCGACGAACTCCGGGCCGTCCTCCGCAACCTCACCGTCGGCGACCGGCGCGAGACCCAGCACCTGACGCACGAACGCCGCGTGCTCGGGCAGCTCGGTCACCACCACGTCGGCCTCGGCCAGGAGCGCGGCGGCGCGGACGGTCAGCAGCTCGGGGTCGCCGGGACCGCTGCCGACGAACGCGACCCACCCGGCGCCAGGGCGCCCGGTGACTTCTGCGTGTGCGTGCGGTGCGGGGGTGCGCGTCATGCCTGCTGCTTTCCTTCGATCAGTGCGGCTGCGCCCTCGTCGAGCATCGACGTGGCGAGCCGGCGGCCGATCTCGGCCGCCTCGGTGACCGGCCCGGAGGCGGACCGGCGGAGTTCTACGGTGCCGTCGACGGCGGAGGCCACGGCACGGAGCCAGACCTCGGGGCCGTCCTCGCCCTCGGCCACCTCGGCGAGGGCGCCGACGGGAGCGGAGCAGCCGGCCTCGAGGGCACGGAGCAGCTCACGCTCGGCGGTGACGGCCGCCCGGGTGGACGGGTCGTCGAGGGCCTCGGCGAGGGCCTCGACCAGCGCGGTGTCGGCGGCGCGGCATTCGACCGCGAGCGCGCCCTGACCGGGCGCGGGGAGCATCTGGATCGGGTCGATCGACTCGGTGACGACCTCGAGCCGGTCGATGCGGGCCAGGCCCGCGCGGGCCAGGATCACGCCGTCGACGTCTCCCGAGGTCACGCGACCCAGGCGGGTGTCGATGTTGCCGCGCAGACCGACGATCTCCAGGCCCAGCCCGAGCGCGCGGAGCTGCGCCACCCGCCGGGGCGAGCCGGTCGCGACGACGCTGCCCGGCGGGAGCTCACCCAGCGTGAGGCCGTCACGCGCCACCAGCACGTCGCGCGGGTCCTCGCGGGGCGGGGTCGCGGCGAGCGCGATGCCGTCCTCGGGCGTGGTCGGGAGGTCCTTGAGCGAGTGGACGGCGACGTCCACCTCGCCGCGGAGCAGTGCCTCGCGCAGCGCGCTCACGAAGACGCCGGTGCCGCCCAGAGAGGCGAGCGTCGAGGTCTGGTTGACGTCACCCTCGGTGACGATCTCGACCAGCTCGACCTCGACACCGAGCCGCTGGGCGATCTGGTCGGCCACCTGGCCGGACTGGGTCTTCGCGAGCAGCGAGCGGCGCGTGCCGACGCGGACGACGGAGGTGCGCGTGCTCATGCCCGCTCCTCCGCGATGACCGGTCGGGTCACCGCCGTGACCGCGTCGGGGTCGAGGGCGAAGAGCTCGGCCAGTGCCGCGGCGTAGGACACGGCGCCGTCGGTGTCGGCGAGCTGCTTGACCCGGACGGTCGGCTGGTGGAGGAGCTTGTCGGCCACCCGGCGTACGGTCTGGAGAAGCTCGGCACGCACCGTCTCGTCGAGGTCCGGCAGGCGCGTCAGCAGCCGCTCCACCTCGGCGTCGACGACGCCGGTCGCCATCGTGCGCAGCGCGACGACGGTCGGGGTGACGCTCGCCTGGCGGCGCGCGGAGGCGAAGGCGGCGATCTCCTCCGCCACGATCTCGCGTACGCCGGACACCTCGCGGCCGGCGTCGGAGTCGCGCAGCGAGTCCGCGAGGAAGCGCAGGTCGATCAGGCTCACGCCGGGCAGGTCGGCCACCGCAGGGTCGATGTCGTGCGGCAGCGCCAGGTCGAGCACGGCCAGCGGACGGAGCGTGTCTCCACGGCCCGCAGCCAGCTCCGCGGCGTCGATGACGACCCCGGTGGCACCGGTGCAGGAGATGACGACGTCGGCGGTGCGGAGTGCCTCGCCGAGCGAGTCGAGCGGCAGCGAGCGGGCGGCGTACTCGTCGGCCAGGCGCTGCGCGTTGCCCTCGGTGCGGTTGACGACGGTGATCTCGGCTGCACCGCGGCGGGAGGCCGTCGAGACGGCGAGCGAGGCCATCGCTCCGGCCCCGACGACGACGACGCGGGCGCCCTCGATCGAGCCGACGACGGCGACCGCGTGCTCGAGCGCGGCGGAGACCATCGACGGAGCGGCCCGGTCGATGTCGGTCTCGGCGTGCGAGCGCTTGCCGACGCGGAGCGCCTGCTGGAAGAGCGAGTTGAGGGCGGGGCCGACGGTGCCCAGCTCCTGGCCGACCCGGAGGGCGTCGCGGGTCTGGCCGAGGATCTGGCCCTCGCCGACGACCATCGAGTCGAGGCCGGCGGCGACGTGGAAGAGGTGCGACACCGCGCCGTCGTCGTAGTGCACGTAGAGGTGCGGCAGCAGCTCGCTGGTGATGTCGCTGGTCGCCATGCCGGAGCGCTCGCACAGCAGGCGCGAGACCTCCTCGACCGAGCCGTGGAAGCGGTCGACCTCGGCGTAGACCTCGATGCGGTTGCACGTGGCGATCGCGGTGGCCTCGGAGACGTGCTCGATGGCAGCCACCTCGCTGACCAGCTTGGTGACCCCCTCGGGCGTGAGGGCGAGCTCCTCGAGGACCGCGACGGGCGCGGTCTTGTGGGAGACGCCGACGACCAGGACGCTCATGCGGACTGCTCCTCTCCGGCAACCGCGAGTGCAGCGCCCCGCAGCTCCTCGGCACCCGCCCGGCGCTGCTCGTGGTAGGCGAGGATCTGCAGCTCGACCGAGAGGTCGACCTTGCGGACGCTGACGCCGGCCGGCACCGCCAGGGTGGTCGGAGCGAAGTTGAGGATGCTGGTGATGCCGGCGGCGACGAGCGTGTCGGCGACCTCCTGCGCGGCGCCTGCGGGCGTCGCGATGACGCCGATCGCGATCGGCGTCTCGGCCAGCACCGCGTCGAGCTCGTCGAAGGAGCGCACGGGGATGCCGGCGACCGACTCCTCGCAGCGCTCCGGGGCAGCATCCAGCAGGGCCGCGACACGGAAGCCGCGGGAGCCGAAGCCGGAGTAGTTGGCGAGCGCGTGGCCCAGGTTTCCGATGCCGACGATCGCGACGGGCCAGTCCTGGGTCAGGCCGATCTCGCGGGCGATCTGGTAGCGCAGGTAGTCGACGTCGTAGCCGACGCCCCGGGTGCCGTAGGAGCCGAGGTAGGAGAGGTCCTTGCGCAGCTTGGCGCTGTTGACGTTGACGGCGCCGGCCAGCTCCTCGCTCGAGCAGACACCGATGCCGGCCTCCGCGAGCGAGGTCAGGGCGCGGAGGTACTCAGGCAGGCGTGCCACCGTCGCCTCGGGGATCTCACGCCCCCCGGCCGGGGTCGCCGCAGCGCCGTCAGCAGGCTTCCGTGCGGTCAATGTCCTCGTCGTCCTTCACGCGCGGGGAAGGGCTCATCACAGGCAGTTTTCGGGCCTGTTGACGTCCTCGCAGCCCGATCACTCTAGGAGTTTGTGAACGTGAGAACAAAACGCGAGGGGCCACCTGGCCACCCGGCGCTAGCACAGGTGAGGAGTCTCACCCGCAGCGGGGCCGGTGTGACGCCCCGTGCACCCCTCCCGGTAGGCGCGGGTCCGGGCCCGGGCGGGCGGCCACCCCGGGTCGTACGGCGGGGCTCAGCGCGCCTGCAGGGCAGCGCGCAGCCGCTGCGCGTCGACGCGCCAGAAGTCGTGCCGACGCCCGTCGACGAGCGTCACCGGGATCTCGTCGCCGTACGCCGCCAGGAGCTGTGGGTCGGTGTCGATGTCGATCTCGACGAAGGACTCCCCCAGGTCCGCGCAGACCGCCGCGACGACCTCGCGGGCGACGTCGCAGAGATGACAGCCCGGCCGCATGTAGACGGTCACGCGGGGTTCACGCGTCTGAGACATGGCGTGATGGTGCCACGCACTAGCCTGATCGCGTGAGCCCGGAGAAGCCCCGCAAGCCCAAGGCACTGCCGCTCGACCTCCAGCAGCGGTCGACGCTCGCTGGCGAGGCCGCGGCCGCGATCGCCGAGGTGGAGACGGCCCTCGACGTGCCGGCTGACCCGACCGCCGCCGCGTTCTTCGACGTCGACAACACGGTCATGCAGGGCGCTTCGATCTTCCACCTCGCGCGCGGCCTGCACCGCCGCAAGTTCTTCACCACCCGCGACATCCTCAGCGCTGCCTGGAAGCAGGCCTACTTCCGCATCGCCGGTGTCGAGGATCCCGAGCACATCGAGAAGGCCCGCAACCAGGGCCTCTCCTTCATCGCCGGGCACACGGTCGACGAGCTCCGCGAGATCGGCGAGGAGATCTTCGACGAGGCGATGGCGCACCGGATCTGGCCGGGCACCCGGGCGCTCGCGCAGCTCCACCTCGACCAGGGCCAGCGCGTCTGGCTGGTCACCGCAGCCCCGATCGAGATCGCCCAGGTCATCGCGCGGCGACTCGGCCTGACCGGCGCGATGGGCACCGTCGCGGAGCACGTCGACGGCGTCTACACCGGCAAGCTCGTCGGCGACATGCTCCACGGTCCCGCGAAGGCCGAGGCGGTCCGTGCGCTCGCCGAGCGGGAGGGGCTCGACCTCGCCCGCTGCTCGGCGTACTCCGACTCGAGCAACGACCTCCCGCTCCTGGGGCTGGTCGGCGACCCGTGCGCGGTCAATCCGGACGCGAAGCTGCGTGCCCACGCGAAGGAGCACGGCTGGCGGGTCCGTGACTACCGGACGGCGCGCAAGGCAGCGCGCACCGGGCTGATCACTGCGGCCGTCGCCGGCGCTGTCGCAGGCGGCGCCGGCGTCGCCTTGCGGGGGCGCAACGACCGTCGCTGAGCCGCGGGACGCCACGGCCTCAGGCGGGCGAAACCCCGTTCTGCAGGATTCATTCCCCGTTTCGTTCCCAGAAACAAGTACTTTCGCCTAGGCTGGCTGAGACCCAAAGGGAGAGTTGGGTCACGGGAGGCTTCAATGCACGAGGGACTGGCGTCTGTGCAGCGCGGGTTGGATGCCCTGCGCTCCGCCGTGCTCGAGGCATGCCTCCTCGAGCCCGCGCTGGCCGTCGCCGGCCCCGCGTCGACCCGCGCCTCCTCCGCGCCCCGCCTGCCGTCGACCTGGCTGATGTCCGAGGCGGCCGCCGAGGTCGGCTACGCCCCTGGCGACCAGGGCCCCGACTCGTTCGGCGACGCCGAGCACGCCACGTCCAGCGCGGAGGACGAGGCGACCCGCGAGCGGATGATCGCGCTCGTCGAGCTCGCACGCGGCGGTGACAAGGAGGCGTTCGGCCTCCTCTTCGACCACTACCACCCGTCGGTCTACCGCTTCATCTACTACCGGACCCGGTCGCAGACGCTGGCCGAGGACCTCGCGAGTGAGACCTTCTTCCGGGCACTCCGGTCGATGAACAACTTCCGCTGGCAGGGCCGCGACTTCGGCGCATGGCTGATGACGATCGCCCGCAACCTCTGCAGCGACCACTTCAAGGCCGGCAAGACCCGCCTTGAGCAGACCACCGAGGACATGTCCCTCCACGACGACGTGACTGACGGCCCGGAGACGCTCGTCCTCGCGCAGCTCACCAACGACGCCCTGCTCGGTGCCCTGCAGCAGCTCCCGAAGGAGCAGCAGGAGTGCCTGGTCATGCGGTTCCTGCAGAGCATGAGCATCTCCGACACCGCAAAGGTCCTCGGCCGCACGGAGGGCGCCGTCAAGCAGCTCCAGCTGCGCGGCGTGCGCAACCTGGCCAAGCTGATGCCGAAGGAGGTGCACCGATGACCGGAATGTTGCTGACTGACGCGTCACAGACCGTAACTTCGACCGTCTCATCCTCGTTTGACGGATCAGAGCACTTCCCCGCCGGTCTCCACCGGCTGCCCGCACAGACAGGACTGACGCCATGAGCCCCGTGAGCCCGGCACGCCGCCGCGCCGAGGAGTTCGCGTCCCTGCTCGATGCCCGCGAGCTCGCTTCGCTCGACGGGAGGGGCGGCTCCGCCGGCGCCCACACCGAGGCGCTCGAGATCGTCGCCGCACTGCGCGCCGTCACTGCGCCGCAGCCCTCGCCGGCGTACGTCGCGGAGCTGCGCAGCAACCTGCTCGCCGCCGCCGATACGCTGCTCGCCCCCGCCGCGCCGCGCCTGACGCTCGTCGGGCAGGTCACGACCGCGCCGCAGCGCCACCGCCGCAAGCTCTCCGTCGCCATCGGCACCCTGACCGTCCTGGCCGGCACGACGGGTGTCGCCATGGCGGCCCAGTCCGCTCTTCCGGGCGAGTCGCTCTACCCGATCAAGCGGATCCTCGAGAGCGCACAGACCTCACTCAGCGCTGACGACGCCGCGCGCGCCGACCGGATCATGGACCTCGCCCACGACCGCCTGGGAGAGACGCAGGCGCTCGCCGGCAGTGACTCCGCCAACAGCCGCGCGCAGATCCCGAGCTCGCTCGAGGACTTCGTCGCCCAGGCGTCCCAGGCCGCCGACGTCCTGCTGGGCGAGTACGCCGAGTCCGGCGACATCGCGACGATCATCGAGTTGCGTGACTTCCTCCGTGACAGCCTCGACGCCCTCGCCGGCCTGAAGGGTGCGGTCCCTGCGGACTACGCGGCCGACTTCGACGCCGCGGTCAACGCCCTGCTGAGCATCGACGAGCAGACCCTCGCTGCGTGCGGCGACTGTGGCGGCCTGCTCGACATCCCGGCGATCCTGCTCTCCGGCGCTGCGATCCCTTCGGCACCCTCGGCGCCGACCGCCGCCCCGCGCGTCACCCCGGCGCCGTCGCCCACGAGCAACGCCGTCACCGACCTGCTCAACCAGCTCCCCAAGGTCGGCAGCACCGCCTCCGCCCTGCCCAAGGCGCCGGTGACCGGGTCGGCCACGCCGACGCCGTCCCCCTCGACCTCGAGCCAGCCGAAGGGCACCCTCGGCTCGATCCTGGGCCCCGAGGGTTCGGTCACCGAGCCGCTCACGGACACCCTCGACAGCGTCCTGGACCCGCTCCTCGACCCACTCCTGGGCGGCCTGCTCTGAGGTCTGACCCCGCCTGACCCCGCGGCCACTGCCAAAGTGTCAGGCTGACAGTTCGGCCTGTCCTGACAGTTCGGAGCTGTCAGCGGAGCCGAAAGTGTCATGTTCCGGCTCGCCGGTCAGCCCTGTCGCCGTACTCCGGCGGCGGCGAGCACAGCGGCGAGCCGGCGGCGCGACAAGGCGACGTCCCATCCCCAACGTGCGGCGCGCGGTCGCTTGCGGCGGACCCGGTCCTCACGGACCTTCTCCTCCCAGAGCACCTCTTCCGGTGTCCGTGAGCCGCGCAGTTCCTCGCGGAAGTACTTCCCCTTCCCGTCGAACTCACCAAACGTGCCGAGCGCCGGCCAGTCGAAGTCGACGACGTCGGCGCCCAGGCCGTCGTCGCGCGTGAAGCGCACCTGCAGATCGGGCGCGGGCACCCCGATCAGCACCATCTGACCACGGCTCAATGACTCACCCGCAGAGGCGGACCGGACGTCGACGAGTCGCAGGTTCGCCTCGGCGCGGTTCCTTCCCTGGAAGCGGGGCGGGATCTGACCGATGAGCGCGTCGATCACGGCCGCCTGCTCACAACCGGAGTCGCGGACGATCGCGCCGACGAGGTGGTCGAGCGGCAGCAGGGAGTTCGGAAGCTCGAGGGTCGCCGCTAGATGGATGGCGGTCCACTCCCGCGACGTGACCAACAGTCCCGATGCAGTCGTGGCCACCTGCTCTTTCGGCAGCGCCGTCGAATGAACACGTACGCCGGCGGTCGTCCGACGTGGCCGACCAGGCTGGATCGCGTGCACCTCGCCCAGGTCGCTCGCCAGCAGAGGCGCGCCCCACACCGCGGCCGCCGAGGCGTGCGAGAAGACAAGGTTCGGCCCCCGCGCAGCCGCGGTTGCCAGGATGCGAAGTCGATGGGCCTCGTCGGTGGTCAGCTGTGCGTCCTTGGGCCGGTGGTAACCCCGCCTGATCTGCGTGAGCGAAGGGTCCCTGTCGGGTCGCTCGGCGCCCGCGAGTCGGCGTACGCGCGAGGAGATGACGAGTTCGTCGAGGTCGCTCTGGTCCATGGCGCAGAGCCTGCGCCCCCTGGACGCGATGTGCACCCACCGTCGCCCGGTCCTGTGGAGAAGTCAGCAGGTCGAGGCGAGCCGGAGGCCGGGCCTGACAGTTGGGGATGCCCTGACAGATCCGAGATGTCAGGCTGGGCCAAACTGTCAGGCTGACAGTTTGGCAGCGTAGGCCCGGGCAGCCGCTGCGGTGGTCAGCCGAAGATCGAACGGCGACGCATCAGCAGCTGGTAGAGCGTCTGCTGGATCGTCTCGCGCACCTGGTCGGTCACCTCGAAGATGGTGAGCGGGTCCTCGGCGGCGGACGCGTCGTACTCGTCGGTGCGGATCGGCTCACCGAACTCGATGATCCACTTCGACGGCAGCGGGATCAGGCCGAGCGGGCCGAGCAGCGGGAAGAACGGCGTGATCGGCACGTAGGGCAGGCCGAAGAGGCGCGCGAGCGAGGGCACGTTGCCGACCAGCGGGTAGATCTCCTCGGCACCGACGACGGAGACCGGGATGATGGGTACGCCGGTGCGCATCGCGGCGCTGACGAACCCGCCACGGCCGAAACGCTGGAGCTTGTAGCGCTCGGAAAACGGCTTGCCGATGCCCTTGAAGCCCTCGGGCCAGACGCCGACCAGCTCGCCACCGTTGAGCATGCGCTCCGCGTCCTCCTGGCAGGCCAGCGTGACCCCGCCGCGGCGGGCGATCGTGCTCACGAACGGGAGTCGGAAGACGAGGTCCGCGCCGAGCGGGCGCAGGTGGCGGCCCGTGCGCTCCTGGACCTCGAACATCGTCATGACCGCGTCGACCGGGACGGTGCCCGAGTGGTTGGAGACGATCAGCGCACCACCGGTCTTCGGGATGTTCTCGACACCGCGCACCTCGACCCGGAACCACTTCTCCGCGAGCGGGCGGGCAGTGGTCATCAGGAGCCGCTGCGTCAGCTCGGCGTCGAAGCCGTAGTCGTCGATCTCGAACTCGCCGGTGATCCGGCGGCGGAGGAAGGCGATGAAGTGGGCCGTCTTGCGCTCCCAGTCGTCACCGAAGACCTCCATCGCTGCGTGGCTGAACGCCTCGACGATCTCGGTCACCGGGATGCCGGGGCGCCTGCCCGGGCGATCAGCAGCCGCGGCCGCCTCACGCGCAGCAGCCTCGAGTGCCGCCAACGCGTCCTGGGCCCCGGCCTCCCTCGTCGCGACGTCGGCGTCCGCGTTCTGGCCGCGGGGGGCCTCGGTCACCGTGTCGACGGGCTGCTCCACGGGCGTGTCCGCGCCGATCCGGCGTACGTCGGCATCGCGCGGCGGGCGGGCACCGGTCGCCCGACGCTGGCCACCGAGCAGGTCACGGGCCGCCTTCGAGGGCTTGGCGCCTGCGCCACGGCCGGCGGCACCGTGCGTGCCGATCGGGATGATGTCGGCGTCATCCATCGAGCTCACCGCCCGCCGTCGCGGGCACAGCCGAGGCGGGCACGGGCGTGAGTGCCTGCTCCAGACGGGCCAGGAGCGGCTCTGCGACCGCCCTTCCCGGCACGCCCGGGGGCATGTCGACGGAGCTGGCGAAGTCGCAGAAGGCCTGCTGCGTGGAGTAGCGCGGGGTGTAGCCGAACTCCTCGCGCAGGCGCGTGGTGTCGACACCGCGGCCATAGGTCAGGAAGTCGACCAGGTCACGAGCGAACTCCGAGCGACCCACGCCCCGCATGGCCGAGCCGACCGCGGCGAGCGCAAAAGAGGGCACCGGCAGGCCGGCGCGGCCGAGGCGGCGGATCGCCTGCGAGAGCAGCAGGACACCGTCGCCGGCGAGGTTGAAGGTGCCGGCCACGTCGGTGAGGACCGCGTGACGCAGCGCGCCCGTCAGGTCGAACTCGTGGACGAACTGGAGCCGCGGGTCGAAGCCGAGGACCGTCGGCACGACCGGCAGGCGGAAGTACTGCGCGATCGGACTGTCGACGCCGGGGCCGATCACGTTGGCCGCACGGAGCATGGCGACGCTGACGTCGGGACGTCGCCGGGCGAAGCCCCGCACGTAGCCCTCGATCTCGAGCGCGTCGCGGGAGTAGCCCGAGCGCGGCATCACCTTCGGACCCATCTCCTCGCTGAACATGGAGGGGTCGCGGTGGCTGGCGCCATAGACCGTCGTGGTCGACTTGACCACGACCCGACGTACGTCGGGGGCACGCTGACAGGCACCGAGCAGCTGCATGGTGCCGATGACGTTGGCCTCCTTCATGGAGGCACGCGAGCCCATGCCGCCGGGCGTGGCCACGACGCTCATGTGCACGACCGTGTCGACGCGCTCGCGGACGAGCAGCTTGGCGACGACCGGGTTGCGCAGGTCTGCCCGGACAAACGAAACGGCGCCGAGGTCACCCTCAGGAGGGGCGACATCGACGCCGATCACGCTCGTGACGGCAGGGTCATCGGCAAGGCTGCGCGCAAAACGTCGTCCGAGGTCACGAGAGACCCCGGTGACGAGCACGACCTTGCCGGCCTGCGTCATCGAAGCAGAGAACTCACTTGCCGAGCTTGCGACGCTGGACGCGCGTGCGCTTCAGCAGCTTGCGGTGCTTCTTCTTGGCCATGCGCTTGCGGCGCTTCTTGATCACAGAACCCACGGTGGAACCTTTCCAGAGCTTGACGTCCGCCCTGGCGGATACAGCACGGGCGACCGGGCCAGACTATCGGCCCCGGCACAGCGGCCGAAATCGGGTCCGCCCGCCAGACGGCACGTCGTACGACGTGGGGCCGGGCGGGCGGTCGATCGGATGCGTCGCGGAGCGACTCAGCCGGCGTCGTAGAAGGAACGCTGGATGTACTCCGTGACGTCCTTCTCCTGGACGCGGAAGGAGCGGCCGACGCGATGCGCCGGGAGGTCGCCACCGTGGACGAGGCGGTAGACGGTCATCTTGGAGACGCGCATCATCGCGGCGACCTCGGCGATGGTCAGGAACTTGACCTCCGAGATGTCCGAAGACGAGTTGGCAGCCATGGCACACCACTTTCTTGGGCGCACGCCGCCAGCTTCCCCACTGGCGACCCACGTGCCCCTGTTCCCTGAACACTAGGGGCACCTGTGACGCAGGGGAAGAGTGTGACGGAAAAAGTTCCTTGGTTATCGGCGTGGCGCGTTGATTTGCCTCAAGTTGCGCCTCGGAGCTGCCTCAGGAGCCTGCCGCGAGCTGCTCCGCACGGTCGCGGCAGGCCTCCATCGCCGAGAGGAAGGCAGCCTTCACCCGGTGGTCCTCGAGGTAGCGCAGCGCCGCAGCCGTGGTGCCACCGGGAGAGGTGACCTGCTCGCGCAGGATCGTCGGGTGCGTGCCGGTCTCGCGCAGCATCGTGGCCGAGCCGAAGAGGGTCTGGATCGCGAGCTCGGTGGAGAGCGGCCGGGGCAGGCCGAGCATGACGCCGGCGTCGATCATCGCCTCGACGATGTAGAAGATGTACGCCGGACCGGAGCC
Source organism: Nocardioides sp. (assembly GCF_035481145.1). GTDB lineage: Bacteria > Actinomycetota > Actinomycetes > Propionibacteriales > Nocardioidaceae > Nocardioides. The sequence goes on from NZ_DATIHB010000019.1 coordinate 12,838, forward strand.
GCTCACGGCCGTCACGGCGTTCTGCTGCGACTCGGGCACGCGGACGACGCGGCCGGTGTCGGCGAGCAGCGCCTCGGCCGTGGCCAAATGCTCGTCGTCGCAGTGCGTGCCGGGCGAGATCGCAGAGATGCCCTGGTCGACCAGCGCGGGGGTGTTGGGCATGACCCGCACGACCGCTACGCCGGCGGGCACGCGGTCCTCGATCCAGGCGGTGGTGATGCCCGCGGCCAGCGAGACCACCAGCTGGCCGGCGCGCAGCTCGGGGCGGATCTCGGCGAGCACGGTCGCCATGTCCTGGGGCTTCACGACGAGGGTCACGGTGTCGGCGGCACGCACGGCCTCGACGTTGGAGACCACCTCGACGCCGTACTTCTCCGTCAGCTCGGCCGCGCGCTCGGCACGCTTCTCGCCCACGAGCAGCTCCTCGACCGGGCGGCCACCGCGGATCAGGCCGGCGAGGATCGCCTCGCCCATCACGCCGACGCCGATGAACGCGGTCTTGCTGGCCATGGGTGCACCTACTTCTGCAGAGGGGAGGTCGCACACAGGATGGCAGGTGCACCGCAGCCCCCGCCAAGCAGATCTCGACCTGTGCGTCCCCGACTCAGGCCGTACGCCGCCGCAGCGTCGCCGCGCCCAGCCCCAGCGCCGCCAGGGCGAAGCCGGCGACCACGCTCAGGTCGGCCCAGACGCCCCCGGATGCCGCCGAGCGCGTCAGCGTCTGCATCGCGTCGACGGCGTACGAGAGCGGGAGGACGTCGGAGACGACCCTGAGGACGTCCGGGAGCGCCTCGCGCGGCACGAAGAGGCCGCACAGCAGGATCTGGGGCAGCACGAGTGCCGGCATGAACTGCACCGCCTGGAACTCGGTGCGGGCGAAGGCACTGACGAAGAGGCCGAGCGCGCTGCCCAGGACCGCGTCCGCGACGGCGACCACAGCCAGGAGCCAGACGGAGCCCGCGACCTGGAGGTCGAGCAGGCCGACGCAGAGCCCGACGGCCAGCGCGGACTGCACGGCAGCCAGGAGCCCGAAGGCGAGGGCGTAGCCGAGCAGGAAGTCGACCCGCCCGAGCGGCATCGCGAGCAGCCGCTCGAGCGTGCCCGACGAGCGCTCGCGGAGCGTCGTCACGCTCGTCACCAGGAACATGATGATGAACGGGAAGAGCGCCAGCAGGGCCGGCCCCAACCTGTCGAACGTCTGACCCGGCAGGTCATCGAACATCCACCACAGGAGGGTCATCAACAGGCACGGGACGACCAGCAGCATCGCGACCGTGCGGTGGTCACGGCGCAGCTGGCGCAGCACCCGGGCGGTCACGGCCAGGGTCACCCGCGGATTCATGCAGCACCTCCCACCAGGGTCAGGAAGGCCTGCTCGATGTCGGACGCACCCGCCTGCTCCTTGATGCCCGCAGGGGTGCCCTCAGCGATGAGCTCACCGTCCCGCATCAGCAGCAGGCGGTCGCACCGCTCCGCCTCGTCCATGACGTGGCTGGAGACGAGCACCGCGGCTCCCTCGGCGGCGATCGTGTGGAAGAGCTGCCAGAGCTCGACCCGGAGCACCGGGTCGAGGCCGACGGTGGGCTCGTCGAGGATCAGCAGCTCGGGCCTGCCGAGCAGGGCGACCGCCAGGCTCACCCGCCCGCGCTGCCCACCACTGAGGTCGCCGACGATCCCATCGGCGGCACCACCGAGGTCGACGGCCTCGACGCAGCGCTCGACCTCGGCCTGCCCGACGCCGAGCACCGCCGCGAAGAAGCGGAGATTCTCCCGGACCGAGAGGTCGTCGTAGACGCTGGCCGCCTGGGTGGCATAGGCGACCCGGCGCCGCAGCCGGGCGGCACCCGCCGGGTCCCCCAGCACCTGGACCGTGCCGGTGATACCCGCCTGGACGCCGACCAGTGCCCGCATGAGTGTCGACTTGCCGCAGCCCGACGGGCCGAGCAGGCCCGTGACCTCACCGGACGGGATGGTGAAGTCCAGCCCGCGCAGGACCTCGCGGCCGCGCCGTACGACCTTCAGGCCGGAGACCCGCACCGCAACCGCGTCGTCCATGGCTCCACCTTCTCGCCGAACCGTGCCTTGTGACCAGCCGAACCAGCAGTTGTGGTCACCCGAACCTGCAGGTTCGAGTGACCACAACTCACGGTTCGCGCTGGGAACCGAGGTGCTCGCGGGCGAAGGCGAGGGACTCGGCGAGGTCGAGGTCGCGCTGCCGTGCGGTGCCCGAACGGCGGGTGTTGATCTCGACCACGACATGTCCCGCGAAGCCCACCGCGGCGAGGTGGCGGAGCAGTTCCTTGGCCGGCTGCGTGCCGCGGCCCGGGACGAGGTGCTCGTCCTTCGGGGAGCCGATGCCGTCGGTCAGGTGGAGGTGACGCAGCCGGTCGCCGAGGCGTCGCACCATCTCGAGCGAGTCGGCCTGTGCCGTCGCGGCGTGCGACAGGTCGACGGTGGTGTTGGCATACGGCTCGTCCGAGGGGTCCCAGCCGGGCTGGTAGACCTCCATGCCCCGCCGGGCCGAGGCACGCCAGGGATACATGTTCTCGACGGCGAACCGGATGCCGGTCGTGAGCTCGAGCGCCGCGATGCCCTCGACGAAGCCGCGCGCGTAGTCACGCTGCCACCGGAACGGCGGGTGGACGACGACCACGTCGGCACCCAGGTCGTGCGCGAGCTCCGCGGAGCGCTCGAGCTTGCCCCACGGCTCCGTGCCCCAGACCCGCTGCGTGACCAGCAGGCAGGGGGCGTGGACCGCGCAGACCGGGACGCCATGGCGCTCCGAGAGCGCCTTGAGCACCGCACCGTCGCGCGAGATCGTGTCGATGCCGACCATCACCTCGACCGCGTCGTAGCCGAGCCGGCGCGCGTAGGCGAAGGCGTGCGATGTCGACTCGGGGTAGACCGAGGCGGTGCTCAGTCCGATCAGCCCCTCGAAGCCGGCCATGTCAGTGGTGGACGAAGCCCAGGTGGTCGAAGCGTTCGAGGATGACGCCCTCGCGGAGCGCCCACGGGCAGATCTCCAGCTGGGGAAGGTCGAAGATGTCCATGACCGCCTCGGCCACCAGGGCCCCGGGGACGATCTGATGGGTCCGGCTCTCGGAGACGCCGGGCAGGAGCGCCAGCTCCTGGTGGCTCATCCCGACCAGCTTGGGGATCCACTCCGCGAGCGCTGCGGCCGGCAGCGCTCGCGGCACCAGCGGCCCGTCGCCCGACGGCGCGGCCCCGCAGATCCGGGCGAGCGAGCGGAACGTCTTCGAGGACGCCGCGGCGCGGTCGGGAGCACCGTAGCGGAGCAGCTGACCGGCGTCCTTGGCGATCGCGGCGCGGATCGCGCGTCGGAGGTCGCGCAACGTCGCTGTGTCGGGCACGCCGTCAGCGAAGTGGTTGCGGGCCAGGCGTGCTGCGCCCAGCGGGAGCGACCAGGCGACGTCGGGCGCCTCGTCCTTGCCCCCTGCGATCTCCAGCGAACCGCCGCCGATGTCGAAGACGGCCAGCCGCCCTGCTGACCAGCCGAACCAGCGTCGTACGGCGAGGAAGGTCAGCCGCGCCTCGTCCTCGCCGGGGAGGACCTCGAGGTCCACCCCCGTGCGCTCGTGGACGTGGGCGAGCACCGCGTCGGAGTTGGTCGCGTCGCGGACCGCCGACGTGGCGAACGCGAGCATCTCCTCGCACCCCTTGTCCTGGGCGACCTCGAGGGCGGCAGCGCAGAACGCCGTGAGCGCGTCGATGCCGGCCTGGCTGACCGCACCGGATTCGTCGAGGTGCTCGGCGAGACGCAGCGGCTCCTTGTAGGAGTACGCCGGCAGGGGCGCCGCGCCGCCATGGGCATCGACCACCAGCAGGTGCCCGGTGTTGGAACCGATGTCGAGGACGCCCAGCCGCATGGCTTCCACGCTACCGGCAAAGGGGTCTCGACACGTTCGCTGCGCTCACACGCGACCACCGGGCGCCGTAGTCTTTGCCGGTGCCTGAGGTCCCCCTTGATTTCCCCCGCGCCCACGTCGAGTTCGTCAACCCGGCCGACGAGACCGAGATCTTCCGTTGCGACCTGACCTGGCTCACCTCCAGCTGGACCTGCATCTTCGGCTCGGGCTGCGCGGGCATCTACCGGCACTCCCCCGACGTCGGGTGCTGCACGCTCGGCGCGCACTTCAGCGACAAGGACGACGAGGAGCGCGTCGCGGCGTACGTCGACCAGCTGACGCCCGCGTCGTGGCAGTTCCACCCTGCAGCGACCGAGCCGGGCCGCAAGGTGAAGCGCAAGGACTGGGTCGAGAAGGACGACGACGGCGAGCGCAAGACCCGCGCGCACGTCGTCGACGGCCAGTCGTCCTGCGTCTTCTCCAACCGCCCCGGCTTCTCCGGTGGCGCCGGCTGCGCGTTGCACTCCCTCGCCGTCGACCAGGGCATCAGCTACATCGAGACCAAGCCGGACGTCTGCTGGCAGCTGCCGATCCGGCGCACGTTCCGCGAGGTCGAGCGCATCGACGGGTCGGCGTACACCGAGGTCGGCATCGGCGAGTACGACCGCCGTGGCTGGGGCCCCGGCGGCCACGACCTGGACTGGTACTGCTCGGGCAACACCGAGGCGCACGTCGCGATGGAGCCGGTCTACGTCACCTCCGCGCCCGAGCTCATCGCCCTGATGGGCGAGCAGGGGTACGCCGAGCTGGTGCGGCACTGCGAGGCGCACGTGCGGTCGCGGTCCGCCCTCGCGCTGCACCCTGCCGACCCGCACTGAGCCCCGGTCAGCAACGCGCGCAGTATCTCGATGTCAAGAGATATCGACCCCCGTTTTCGTGTGTCTCGCGTCTCGGGTTAACAATGCGGGCATGCGCCTGGACCACGTTTCGTACGCCGCAGGACCCGACGGCCTCAAGGCCACCGCCGAGCGCCTGGGCAAGCTGCTCGGCACGGAGATCGCTGACGGCGGCGTGCACCCGCGCTTCGGCACCTGCAACTACATCCTGCCGCTCGCTGGGGACACCTACCTCGAGGTCGTCGGCGCGCTCGAGCACCCGGCGTCCGACAAGGCCGTCTTCGGCCAGGCGGTCAAGGCACGCACCGCGCTCGGCGGCGGATGGCTCGGCTGGGTCGTGGCGGTCAGTGACCTGGAGGCCGCCGAGGAGCGCCTCGGTCGCGAGGCGAAGGACGGCTACCGGCACCGCCCCGACGGGCACGAGCTGATCTGGAAGCAGATCGGCATCAAGGAGCTCGACGCCGACCCCCAGCTCCCCTACTTCATCAAGTGGCTCTCCCCCGAGGAGGACCACCCGTCTGCGGGCGCCTCCGGCGACTACTCGCTGGCCGCCATCGAGATCGCCGGCGACCCGCACCGGGTCTCCGAGTGGCTCGGCGAGCCGGAGGACCACCCGCTCGACGACGTCGAGGTCCGCTGGGTCGCCCCGCACGGCACCCCGGGCATCGTCGCGGTCGAGTTCACCACTCCGAACGGCTGCGTCCGCATCTGACATGAGCCGCACGGCTCCGGGGGCGATCCCGTCACCCAACATCTGGCACCACACCGCCACCTACGAGCTCGAGAACCACGCGGCCGATCCGGCGGGCGAGATCGAGCGTGCGATGGAGGCGGTCGCGTCGTGGGCCGGTCGTACACTCCTCGACCTCGGCTGCGGCACGGGGTTCCACCTGCCCCGGTGGGCGGCGTCGGCCTCGACGGTGATCGGCGTGGAACCACACGCGGACCTGCTCGCGGTGGCAGCACGTCGCGTACGCCGGCTGGCCAACGTGACCCTGGCGCAGGGGACGGCCCAGGCGATCCCGTTGCCGGACGCCTCGGTCGACGTCGCACACGCCCGGTGGGCGTACTTCTTCGGGCCCGGCTGCGAGCCCGGCCTGGCCGAGCTCGCGCGGGTCATGCGGAGGGGCGGCACGGCGTTCGTGATCGACAACGACGCCAGCCGGTCGACGTTCGGTGGCTGGTTCCGGCGCGGCTATCCGACGGTCGACCCGGACGAGGTGTCGCGCTTCTGGACGAGCCACGGGTGGACCCGCACGCCGGTCGACATCGCCTGGCGCTTCGAGTCCCGCGCCGACCTGGAGGCGGTGGTGCGGATCGAGTTCAACAGGGACGTCGCCGACGCCGTCCTCGCGGAGTGGACGCACGAGCACGGCCTCGAGGTCGACTATGCGGTCAACCTCTGGCACCGGAGCTACTGACGCGACATCAGGCTTGTGGCGTCGCGGCCGAGCGCCGACATGCGTCGAGTCGTGTCCTAAGGCGGAAGCGCGACAGAACCGCATGCGACCGCTCATGCCGATGTTGGGGCGGATCGGCGGGGCGGCTGCTTGACCGCCTGTGCCCCTGTTGAGAGGCTGCGACCACTTTCGGGCGTTGGGGGTGCGGTGCGGTCGGCTCTGGCAGTTCTCATGATTGCGCTTGTGGTCACCGGATGCACCGAGGATCCCAAGGGTCCCGATCCTGATGCGCCGTCGGTCGTCGGTGAGTTCGGCGTCCAAGCCGAGTCTTTGTACGCGGACCTGGCGGGGACCGTGTTGCGGATCGCAAGCGATCGCCACGATGTTTGTCTTCCTCCGGTCGACCACGTGACGGGGCCGTGGCACCCGGACGAGACCTACCTGATGAGTGGCTGATGGACGACGTCGTGCCCGGATGTGAAGGTGCGCCTGCTGTCGTGTGCGTCAACGTCGGATCCGAACTCGCTGCGCCTCGATTCGACTCGGTCGAGTTGATGTTGCCCCTGACCGGAGCCCCGACTCTGCAAATCAAGCGAGATGCGAACGCCCGAACTCACGGTCCACAGTGCCCTGATCCCCTGACTGAGCCGGCACGACAGACCATGATCAAGGCTTGGTCCGGCTGAGGCAGGCCAACGCGTTCCCTGCTGCGGTCTCGGCCTGCGCGCGCAGCGCTCATGCCGCTCCCAGGTGCGGTGCCGCGGGCCCGCGAAGCCCTTCACATCGCTAGGGCAAGCATCAGGTACATGAACGGGATCACCCCGAAGCTCGCGACACCGATGGAGAACGCTGCCAAGCCCGAGACCAACAAGGCCTCAGGGATCCCCGCGCCCTTGCCCCGCTGCCATCGACCAACCACGAGCGCACCCAGAAATGGAGCCAGGATCAGTGACCCGCAAAGGGCACCCCAGATGGGGTTTTTAAACTCGGGCTCTGCGAAGGACCACCATGCCTGGTACCCGAGGAACGGCGCCATGAAGAGACCCGGAGCAAACCCCAACAGCAGCACGACCGTCGCCAGCGCAATGTCCCGGCAACGCGCGCCGGAAGCGCTTCCAGCCGGCGTAGGCGTCAGCATGCGGTCAGTATCTCGGGCGAACGCGCGAACCGCTGATGAATATGCGCGAAGGTCCGCACCTGACCGCTCATGCCGCGATGACGTTGGTCCCAGTGCGGCCCCGAAGCCCGAACCAACACGTTGACGGGTCACGTACCACGCAGCACACGGGAACGGTGCACCCGTGACACGCCGATGTGTTGGTTCGGGGAACTCCGCACGGACGTGCCGCGACGGGGTCGAGCCGCCCGAGATGGAGCTGCTGCCGAGCCCGAGCGGACACATATCGCGAGGCCCGGACTCGAGCCAAGCGTGGCTCGCCCTCGCGCGACCGAGAACTGTGTCCGCTCGTGCACGTTGCTGTCAGCGGAGGTCGGGCAGGTCGGCCGGATCGACGCGCGTGCCGACCATCTCGCGGATCTTGTCGTTGACGTCCCAGACGTTGACGTTCATGCCCGCGGTGACGACGCCGTCACGCAGCCACCACGCGACGTACTCCCCTCCGTCGACGTCGCCGCGCAGCACGACCTCGTCGTCGGGGGCGCTGCGGCCGACGTACTCCATGGAGAAGTCGAACTGGTCGGTGAAGAAGTAGGGCTGCCAGTCGTAGGTGCCGTCGACTCCGAGCATGGTGCGGCCGGCGAGCGTGCCCTGACGGATGGCGTTGTCCCAGTGCTCGACCCGGAGCCGCTGGCCGAGCGCGGTGTTGTGGGCGTTGGCGACGTCGCCGGCGGCGAAGACGTGCGGGTCGGAGGCCTGCAGCCGCTCGTCGACCAGGATGCCGTTGTCGACGTCGAGGCCTGCTGCGCTCGCGAGCGCCGTCGTCGGTGTGGCGCCGACGGCCAGCAGCACGACGTCGGCGGCGACCATGCCGTCGGCCGTGCGGACACCGCCGTCGACGACCTCCTCGACCTGGACGCCGGTGCGGACCTCGACGCCGTTCCTCGCGTGGACAGCGGCGACGTGGTCGGCGATCGCGGGGCCGAGGATCCGTCCGAGGGGACGGCCGCCGGTCTCCAGCACGACCACCTCCATGCCGGCCTGGTGCGCGGTGGCTGCGACCTCGAGGCCGATCCAGCCACCACCGATGATCGCCAGTCGCTTGCCCTCCTGCAGCGCGTCGCGGAGGCGCTCACTGTCGTCGATCGTGCGCAGCGTCAGCGCCTTCTCGATGCCGGGCAGCTGGAGGGTGCGAGGCGAGGCTCCGGTGGCGATCAGCAGGCGGTCGTAGCCGAGGCTCTCGCCGCTGTCGAGAACGACGACGCGGTCGTCGAGGTGCAGGTCGGTGGCCGCCGTGCCGAGCCGCAGCGCGACCTCGTTGTCCCTGTACCACCCCGCGTCGTGCGGGAACGCCGCATCGCGGTCGTCCTTGCCGGCCAGGTAGCCCTTCGACAGCGGTGGCCGCTCGTACGGCGCGTGGGGTTCGCGACAGACCAGCGTCAGCCGGCCGGCGTACTCCTGGTCCCGAAGGGACTCGACGGCGTGGACGGCGGCCAGGCCACCACCCACGATGACGATGCTGCGCGGTTCGTCCATGCGCCCCATCCTGCTCCTCCGACGGCGACTGCCCAAGGGTGTCGCGCGTCCGGCGTGGGGGCTCGTCCACAGGCCGCCGGGTGTCGGCCGGCTTCTATCGGTGGGTTCGAATAGGGTTTCGAACATGGCTGCGAAGACGAAGGCGCCCCGCTCCGACTACCGCTGCGCCGAGTGCGGGTGGACCACGGCGAAGTGGGTCGGGCGCTGTGGCGAGTGCCAGGCGTGGGGCTCGGTCGCCGAGACAACCGCAGCGCCTGCGGGCCGCACGGCCGCGGGCCCGGTGACCGCGCCCGCGGTCCCCATCGGCAAGGTGCCGGTGGAGGAGTCCACCCAGCGCCTCAGCGGCGTTCCCGAGCTCGACCGCGTGCTCGGCGGCGGCCTCGTCCCGGGCGCCGCCATCCTCCTCGCTGGAGAGCCCGGCGTCGGCAAGTCGACCCTGCTCCTCGAGGTGGCCGCCCAGACCGCACGGTCGGGGCGGCGCACCCTCTACGTCTCGGGCGAGGAGTCGGCCTCCCAGGTCCGACTCCGCGCCGACCGCACCGGCGCGGTGGTCGACGAGCTCTACCTCGCCGCCGAGACCGACCTCGCCGCCCTGCTCGGTCACATCGAGGCGGTCAAGCCCGAGCTGCTCGTCGTCGACTCCGTCCAGACAATCAACGTCGCCGACCTCGACGGAGTGCCCGGCGGCGTCACCCAGGTCAAGGAGGTCGCCGCCGCGCTCGTGCGCGTGGCCAAGACCCGCAACATCACCACGGTCGTCGTCGGCCACGTCACGAAGGACGGCACGATCGCCGGCCCGCGCGTGCTCGAGCACGTCGTCGACGTGGTGCTCCACTTCGAGGGCGACCGCAACAGCCGCTTCCGCATGCTGCGCGCGATGAAGAACCGCTTCGGCCCCGTCGACGAGGTCGGCTGCTTCGACCTCGGTTCCGACGGCATCACGGCCGTCTCCGACCCGACCGGCCTCTTCGTGGAGAACCACGCGCAACAGGTGCCGGGCACGTGCGTGGCGGTGACCATGGAGGGGCGCCGGCCACTCCTGGCCGAGGTCCAGTCGCTGGTGACGGTCGCGCCGGGCGACAAGCCACGGCGGACGACGTCGGGGCTGGACTCCTCACGGGTCGCGATGGTGCTCGCCGTGCTCGCGCAGCACGGTGGCCTCAAGCTCCACAACCACGACGTCTTCTGCTCGACCGTCGGTGGCGCGAAGCTGACCGATCCCTCGACCGACCTGGCGATCGCGATCAGCATCGCGTCGGCGCACTACTCGCGCCCCGCGCCGACCGCGACCATCGCGATCGGCGAGCTCGGCCTGGCCGGCGAGCTCCGCAAGGTCCGTGACCTCCCGCAGCGGCTTGCCGAGGCGGCGCGCCTCGGCTTCAAGTACGCCCTGGTCCCCGTCGACCGGGCCAACGGTTCCGCGCCGGGCAGGGTGCGGATGGTCGACGGCATGAAGGTGATGGATGTCCCCGACATCGCCGCCGTGATGCGCCTGCTCGACCTGCAGGGGCGCGTCGTCCACGCGGCACCCCACCCTGCAAATGACGAGGTCAGCTGACCGCGCCACCGCTACGCTTCACCACAGTTGTCGATACGTCAGACGGGAAGCAGCACGTGGCCGCCATCGAGCGTTCCGAAGAGACCGAGCGCCTCAGGGCCACGCTCGCATCCATCGCGCCCGGCACTCCCCTGCGTGATGCGCTCGAGCGCATCCTCCGGGGCCGCACCGGCGCGCTCGTCGTCCTCGGCTACGACAAGACCGTCGAGGGCATCGCGACCGGCGGCTTCCAGCTCGACGTGCCCTTCACCGCGACGGGCCTGCGCGAGCTGGCGAAGATGGACGGCGCGATCATCGTCGACGGTGAGCTGACCCGGATCCACAAGGCCGCGGTCCATCTGATGCCCGACCACACGATCCCGTCCGAGGAGACCGGCACGCGTCACCGCACGGCCGACCGTGTCGCCCGGCAGACCGGCTTCCCGGTCATCTCGGTGTCGCAGTCCATGCAGATCATCGCGGCGTACGTCGGGGAGACCCGCCACGTCCTGGAGGACTCCGGCCAGATCCTGTCGCGCGCCAACCAGGCCCTCGCGACGCTGGAGCGCTACAAGATGCGGCTCGACGAGGTCTCCTCGACGCTTTCCGCGCTCGAGATCGAGGACCTCGTCACCGTCCGCGACGTCGCCGTCGTGGCCCAGCGCCTCGAGATGGTCACCCGGATCGCCCGCGAGATCGAGGACTACGTCCTCGAGCTCGGCACCGACGGCCGCCTCCTCACACTCCAGCTCGAGGAGCTGATCACCGGCGTCGACGCCGAGCGTGAGCTGGTCATCCGCGACTACCTGCCCGGTGGACGCAAGGCCAAGAGCCCCGAGGAGCTGCTCCTTCGTCTCGAGCACCTCGATGCGAGCGAGCTCGTCGACCCTGCCTCGGTCTCCAAGGCCCTCGGCCTCGGCGGTGCGGAGCACCTCGATGGTGCGGTCACGCCGCGCGGCTTCCGGCTGCTGGCGAAGGTCCCGCGCCTCCCGTCGACGGTGGTCGACCGGCTCATCGACCACTTCGGCACCCTGCAGAAGCTCCTCGGCGCCAGCATCGACGACCTGCAGGCGGTCGAGGGCGTCGGCGAGCTCCGTGCCCGCAGCGTGCGCGAGGGCCTCTCACGCCTCGCCGAGTCGAGCATCCTCGAGCGTTACGTCTGAGTCGCGGGCGCGGCGTCGCGCACCGGTGCGGCCCGGCCGTCGACCTCGTCGATGAGCGCGCGCAGGTCGCTGCGGCGGTCGGCCTCGACGAGCGCCCCCATCGCCCGCTGACGCTCCACCACCGTCGTCGCCGCGAACGGCACGGTCGCGTCGTTCCACAGCTCCCGCTGCAGGGTGCGCAGCGTCTCCCAGTAGGCGTCGTCCCAGCTGTGCGCTGGGCCGGCGACCGCCGCCCGGTAGTGCTCCCACATGTCGATCGGCAGGATCTCGCGCAGCACTACGTCCAGCACCTGCGGTGACGCGTGCTCGCGCACGAGGTCGAGCGTCATCAGCTTGGTCCGCCGGCGCTCCTCGAGATTGCTGAGCTCTGCACGGCGCTGGGTCGCCGAGGTCTGGTCGTGCCGGATCCGCCACTCGTAGACCACGTCGGTCAGCACGTCGAACCGCTCCGCGGCGAGGAAGGCGCGGGTCAGCGCCGGCTGGTCCTGGTAGCGCGTGCGCTCGGGGAACGTGATGGCCGCACGGTCCCAGAAGTCGCGGCGGAAGATCTTGTTCCAGACGAAGACGTCCGCGAGCATCAGCGGGGACTCGGCGATGGTGCTGCGCAGCCGCTCGACCTCGTGGTTGCGCTGCATGAGCGGGGGCACGAACCACTCCGTGTCGCTCACCCGCGCCGCCTTGCCGACCACGAAGTCGGAGCCCGTACGCCGGAGCGTGCGCAGCATCCGCCGCCATGCGTCCGCAGGCAGCTCGTCATCGGAGTCGACGAAGGTCAGGTACGCCGCCGTGCAGTGCGCGACTCCGACGTTGCGGGCGATGCTGACTCCGCTTCGCTCGGCAAGCCGCACCAGGCGGACACGGTCGTGCGCCGCGGCGTACGCCTCGGCGATCGCGGTCGAGCCGTCCGTCGAGGCGTCGTCGACGAGCACGACCTCGAGGTCCGGGACCGGCTGGCGGAGGATGGAGTCCAGGCACGCGGGAAGCCAGGGAGCGACGTCGTGGATCGGCACCACGACGCTGAGGACGGGCCCGGTACGGCGGCGGAGGTCGAGGCACATGCGCTCATTTCCGCCGTGTGCGGTGACCCGTCGACCACGAGTTCGGGAGACCCCGATGACGGCTTGGTGAACGGTTGCTAGGAATGCCCGATCTGGCCGATCGGGCCTGTCGACCGCGCTTACCGTCGAGGGGTGAAGATCACCGTCATCGGCTGTGGCTACCTCGGTGCCACCCACGCCGCCTGCCTCGCCTCCCTCGGTTTCGAGGTGCTCGGCGTCGAGATCGACCCCGCCCGCCGCACCGCCCTCGAGCGTGGCGTCCTCCCCTTCTTCGAGCCCGACCTGCCCGAGCTCCTCGTCGAGCAGGTCGAGTCGGGCCGCCTCCGGTTCACCGACGACATGGCCGAGGCTGCGGCGTTCGGCGACCTCCACTTCGTCTGCGTCGGCACACCGCAGCGGGCTGACGGCATGGGTGCCGACCTCACCCACGTCGAGGCCGCGGTCGCCTCGCTCGCACCCCACCTGGACCGCGCCGCCCTCGTGGTCGGCAAGTCGACCGTCCCTGTCGGCACGGCACAGCGCCTCCAGGAGATCCTGCGTACGACGGCTCCCGCCGGCGATGCCGTCGAGGTCGCGTGGAACCCCGAGTTCCTGCGCGAGGGCTTCGCGGTCAAGGACACCCTCGAGCCCGACCGGCTCGTGCTCGGCGTCCGTTCGGAGGTGGCCGAGGCGCGGCTGCGCGAGGTCTATGCCCAGCCGATCGCTGCGGGCTGCCCGGTCATCGTCACGGACTTCCCGACCGCCGAGCTGGTCAAGGTCGCGGCGAACAGCTTCCTGGCGACCAAGATCTCGTTCATCAACGCGATGGCGGAGCTCTGCGACGTCACCGGCGCCGACGTGGTCACCCTCGCTGACGCGATCGGCTACGACGAGCGGATCGGGCGGAAGTTCCTCAACGCAGGTCTCGGCTTCGGCGGAGGCTGCCTGCCGAAGGACATCCGCGCCTTCCGTGCGCGCGCCGAGGAACTGGGCGTCAAGGACGCCCTGCGGTTCCTGCACGAGATCGACCGGATCAACATCCGCCGTCGCAAGCGTGTCATCAAGATCGCCCGTGCCGAGCTCGGTGGCCGACTGCCCGGCAAGCGCATCGCCATCCTCGGGGCCGCCTTCAAGCCCAACAGCGACGACATCCGTGACAGCCCGGCGCTCGAGGTCGCGGCGACCCTCCACGAGAAGGGCGTGCGGGTCGTCGTCCACGACCCCGAGGCGATCCCGCCGGCGCGCAAGAAGCACCCCGAGCTGGAGTACGCCGACACGATCGAGGCCGCCTGCGAGGGCGCGGACCTGGTCCTGCACCTGACCGAGTGGCTGGAGTACCGCGCCCTCGACCCGGCCGAGCTCGGCGAGATCGTGGCGGGGAAGCGGATGGTCGACGGGCGCAACTGCCTCGACCTCGCGGCGTACCAGGAGGCCGGCTGGACGGTCCGGTCGCTGGGTCGACCGTCCGTCGCCTGACCTAGGCTGGCCGGCTCGGGTGCCGGCCTGGCTGCCCGATCTGGCTGTCCGGGTCAGGCTCGCGCGGGTCAGGGCTCGCGCGGGTCCCCGGCGTTCTTCGTGGTCGTTGCACCGGTCGCCGAGGTGGAGGCCGTCGTGGTCTGCGTGGGCTTGGCGGTCTGCTTCGGCTTCGCGGTCTTCGTGACGACGACCTCCGGCGGCCCGGTCAGCTCGAACTGTGTGTCCG
>NZ_DATIHB010000020.1:0-15275 GCF_035481145.1 Nocardioides sp.
CTGTTCGTGAGCGCCGTCCGCAGGTCGGGCGCCAGCTCGATCCGCCGGTAGCCGGCCTCGGCGAGATCAGCGCGCTGGGCATCGGTGAGCAGTGTCGGTGCGGTGGGCCCGTCGAGCTGGCTGAGGACGTCGCCGTCGAAGGCGTCGGCCGCATCGTCCTCACGCGACTCGGCGAGTGCGGACGACTCCGGAGGCGCCGAGTCGGCCGACGAGGCCGCGCCGGAGTCGCTGCCACCCCGGTCGACGAGCTGCGTGCCGGTGAGACCGATCGCGGTGACCGCGGCGGCCGCGGCGAGGTACGCCGGCCAGCGGCGACGGAGCGGGACCACCCGGTCGGCGCCGTCGGCAGGAGACGAGGCAGCGACCGCAGCGACCGCGGCCGCCGCCGGCTCTGCGGCGGCGCGGTCCGCGACGAGGCCGGCGAGGGTGGTGTCGAGACGGGCGGCGACATCGTCCGGCAGGGGCGCCTCGTGGCGCGCGGCGCGCAGGGCACGGCGTACGGCATCGGTCTGCTGCGGGGTCAGGTCCTCGGACATGGTCACCTCCTCGGGCAGGCTGGGTCGGGTCAGGCGGGTTCAGGCGGGCTGGACGCCGGGCGGCGCGCGGCTGGGGTCTGTGGATGGGACGCCGGGGGCTGCCGCAGGGTTCCCCGGGTCCGGTGTGTCCCCGCCCTCACGCAGTACGCCGAGCAGGGGCGCCAGGCGGGCCCGTCCCCGTGCGCAGCGCGACTTCACGGTGCCGACCGCGCAGTCGAGCATGAGCGCGACTTCGGCCATGGGGTAGCCCTCCATGTCGACGAGCACGAGCGCGGCTCGCTGCTCGGGGGGCAGCTGGGCGAGGGCGGCGAGAACCAGGTCGCGGCGTTCGTCGGCGAGGGCGGCAGCGGCGGGGTCGACCGGGGCCCGCTCGGGTGACCGGAGCCGGGACTCGAGGTCGTCGGGGAGCGGGTCGGCGGTGCGGATCCGCTCGTGGCGCACCCGGTCCAGGCAGGCGTTGACGACGACGCGGTGCAGCCAGGTGGTCACGGCAGCCTCCCCGCGCCACGAGGAGGCACGGCGAAAGGCGGAGATCATCGCGTCCTGGAGCGCGTCGGCTGCTTCCTCGGGGTCGCCGAGGGTGCGGAGCGCGACCGCCCACAGGCGGTCGCGGTGACGGCCGAAGAGGAGCCCGAAGGCTTCGGGGTCGCCGGCGACGTGGGCCGCGAGCAGGTCGGCGTCGGAGCGCCCTGGATCCGTCATGTCCGGATCCGTCACGCGCGGACCTCGACCGCGGCGATCGATCCGCGGAACTCGCCGTCGACCTGCGGCACGGCCGTCAGCCAGAGGACGACGTAGCGCGAGTCGACCGCGGACTCCGGAGTCAGGGTGATCGTGCCGCTGCCGTCACCGGTGGCCGCCTTCTCGAGCCCGTCGGCGGTCTGCGGGAGTGTCTCGCCGGCGGCGAGCAGCTGGACCGTCGTGGGACCGCCCGCGACCGTCACCTCGACCGAGGTCACGGACCGGCTGCTGCCGAGGTCGAGCACCAGGCCGACGCCGGGCTTCAGTCCGCCGGGGCCGAAGTTCTGGTCGTAGCCGGAGGTGGTCCAGGCCGTGGCCGGGTCACCGTCGACGGCGAGCTTCGCCTCGGAGTCGTGCTCCTCGCCGTCACCCGGCGGCGGATCGAAGGCGGTCGCAGTCACGCCCGTCACGACAGCACCCGCCGACGGTCCGTCGCTGGCGGAGCCGGTCGAGGTGTCGCCGTCGTTCTGGAGGAGGCCGGCGACGACATAGGCCACCGGGAGCAGGACGAGGAGCGCGAGCAGGACCAGCCCGACCCGCATCCAGTTGCGCCCGGGCGTCTCGTCGCCGTGCTCGGCGGGCTCGGCGATGGCGACTGCCGGCAGCTCGCCCGTGCTGCCGAAGGGCCAGTAGCCGCGGTCGTCGGCGGTCGGCGGAGGCAGCCGGCGGAGCCGGCCCTCGGGCGGGTCGGGCGCGAAGAGCGGCCGCTCCGGCGGCTCCTCGAACGGCGGCGGCGGGGCGGGTGCGACGTCGGAGGGCGTGTGCCAGTCGGGGTCGGCCACGACCGCATCGTCGACGTCGTCGAAAGCGGCGACCTGGGTGCGCTCGACGTCGTCAGCCGGCTCGTCCTCGAGCAGGACGTCGACCAGCATGGTCTCCTCGGGCTCGGCCGAGGCCGGGTCCGCTGCGGACGGGACGGCGGGCACGGCCGCGAGGGCACCCGTCGCGTCGGTGTCGCCGGAGCCGGGTCGGTGCGCGGGCACGGCTCCGGTGCGCAGGCGGTGCGCCTCGGCCTCCGCCACGATGGTGGGGTCGCCGACGTAGTCGGTGAGTGCCTCGGCGATCTCGGTCGCACTGGTGAACCGCGTGCCCCCGCCGAGAAGGCTCTCGCACATCCCGTCGAGCAGGCGGGGCACACCGGCGCGCACCTGGCGAGGACGCAGCGGGCGCCCGTGCTCGAGGGGTGCGGCCGGGACCGCGGACTCCGAGACGCCGGCCCACCGGCCGGTCAGCGCGGCGTACAGCAGGCCGCCGAGGTCGGTGAGGTCGGCGGTGGTGCGCCCCGGGGGCAGGCCGTGGAGGGCGGCGTCGACCGCGAAGCCGATCACCTTGACGGCGCCGGTCGTGTCGAGGAGGACGTTCTCCGGGACCAGGCGGCCGTGGGCGATGCCGGCGTCGTGGCCGGCGGCCACCATCGCGGCGACCTCGGCGACCAGCCAGGCGGCCCGGACGGGCGAGAGTGGCTCGTCGGCGACGAGGTTGTTGAGCGAGACGCCCTCGCCCCACTCGTTCACGACGTAGTGCAAGCCGTCGATGCTGTTGGAGTCGAGCACGCGGAGGAGCCGGGGATCCTGCACGGTGGCCGAACGTCGGGCGGCCTCCTCGAGCAGTGGACCTCGCGGGTCGTCCTGCGGGATCAGGTGGAGCGCCACGTCGCGCGCCAGCACCAGGTCGTGGGCGCGCCAGAACCGGCCGCCGTTGCGGTCGTGGAGGAGCACCGTCAGGCGGTAGCGGGACGCGAGCACGTCACCGGGTCGCATGGCCTGCCTCCTCGCCTCGATCGGGAGCCGTTGGAAGGAACCCTAGTCGGTCGACGGGTGCCGTGGCGGGTCAGCGGAGGCCGGGAATCCGACGGGTGACGCCCTGGACCAGGTCGGTCACCTCGACAATCCGGAAGATCCGGGCGGCAGCCAGGAAGACCAGGCCGTAGACGCCGCCCACGACCGCGAGAAGGATCACGATCTCGACCTTGGCGGGGTCGTCGCCGACCACGCCCGACAGCACCCGGTTGGCCGGGTACGCCGCGCCCACCGCCGGCACCAGAGCCAGGACGGTGCGGACCAGGAAGCGCACCAGACGGCCGCTGTCGAGGCCGCCGAGCCGGCGCGCCAGCAGGAGGTAGGCCAGCACCGCACCCACGGCGTACGCACCGGTGTAGGCGATCGCCAGCGCGGCGGTCGTCTCCTGTGCGGAGGCGCGCGTGACCAGGGCGAAGGCGAGGACGATGTTCGCCGCAGCGATCGCGCACTGGATCCAGAAGACCTGGCGGGTGCGCTCGAGGGCGTAGAAGCCGCGCACCACCAGGTAGTGGGTGGTGAAGAAGATGAGCGAGATGCCCATGAGCGCGAGGGTCGGGGCGATGTCACCGGCGGTCTCCGACGCGGCGCCGTAGCCCCAGACCAGCGCCGAGAGGTCGCGCGCGACCACCGGCAGCAGTGCCACGAAGGGGAGCACCAGCGCGAGCGCGGTGCGCAGCGAGGAGCTGAGCGTGCGGATCATCGACGCCTCGTCGCTGGCGTGGGCATACGCCGCGAGGCGCGGCAGGATCGCCGTTGCCAGCGAGACCGTGACGATCGAGTGCGGCACCAGGGTGAGCAGCGACGCGTTGGAGTAGACGGTGTAACCGGTGCCTGCGTCGCCGGAGGCGTCGAGCGCGCCGCCCGCGGTGCCGCTGGAGGCGAGCCGGACGACGACCAGGTTGGCGATCTGGCTGACCACGATCAGCAACACGGTCCACATGCCCAGGCGGAGGGTGTGCCCGAGGCCGGTGCCGCGGAAGTCGAACCGCGGCTTGTAGCGGAACCCGACCGCCCGGAGGTACGGCAGCAGGATCAGGAACTGCGCCACGATGCCGAGCGTCGAGCCGAGGCCGAGCAGCAGCTCCTGGCCCGCGCCGTACGCATCGGTGACCTCGTCCTTGCTGGCGGGGCCGAAGAGGAAGAGGTAGGCCAGCAGCGTGGCGATCGAGATCAGGTTGTTGGCGATCGGAGCCCAGAACATCGGCGCGAAGCTGCCGCGGGAGTTCAGGATCTGCCCGACCAGCACGAACATCCCGTAGAAGAAGACCTGCGGGAGGCAGAAGCGGGCGAAGTCGATCACCGACTGGCGCTGGGCGGCCAGCTCCGCCTCGTTGAACCGGCTGTCCAGGTAGAGACTCATCACCCACGGTGCCGCGACGACCAGCGCCACCGTCACGACGAGGAGGAAGAGCGCGGCGAGGGTCACGATCCGGTTGGTGAACGCCTCCCCGCCGTCCGCATCGTCGCGCGCGGAGCGCACGAGCTGCGGGACGAGCACGGCGTTGACGACACCCCCGACGAGCAGGACGTAGAGGATGTTGGGCACCGAGTTGGCGATGTTGAAGATGTCGGCGTGCAGCGCGATGCCGAGCGCGGCGGCCAGCAGGATCGATCGCACGTAGCCGCTCAGTCGCGAGACCACGGTGCCCGCGGCCATGATCGCGCTGTTGCCGATCACCGAACGGGACTCGGTCACGGTGCCTCCGGGGCGTCGGTGTTGCCGTCCGGCTCACGCTCGGCGGCGGCGGCGGTGGTGGTGGTCGTGCTCGTGGTCGGCGGGACCGCGCCACGGGAGGCGCGGATCCGGCGGCGCCAGCGCAACGCGATCGCGGCGAGCAGGAGCGTGCCGCCGGCCGCCATGATCAGCCAGATCACCCAGCCCACGTCGCGCGAGCGGATCGAGATGTCCTGGGACTCGCGCACCGGTCGGCCGTCGGCGTCGGTGACGACCAGCACCAGGGAGTGCACGCCGGGCTGGGTGGTGTGCGCGATGAGGTTGACGGTGCGGCTCGACGACGCCGGGACGTTGACCGTCTTCGGCGCGCGGATGTCGAGACCACCACTGGTGCTCGCGCGCACGCCGAGGCGGATCGGGCGCTCCAGGCTGTTGGTCACCGTCATCGAGAACGGCCCCTCGGTGGAGCCGAGGATGACGAAGTTGGGGACCGCGACGTCGACGCTGGCGAGGCGGTCGGTGAACCAGGCCCGGGCGCCGTCGACGCTCGTGGTCGCGGCCCCCTCCAGGCCGGACGCCGTGAGCACGCCGTCGCGGGTGAGGTACGACGTCGCGGAGAGCGCCTCGCGGGTCGCCGTGTGGGCCACGCCGTCGTCCTCGGCGAGCAGCCGGTCGAGCGTGTCGCCGAGCTCGGTCAGCTGGTCGGCGCCGGCGAACGCGGAGTGGGTCGTCTCGCGGTCGAGCTGGCTGGCGGGGTAGACGAGGTCGGGGAGGTCCACGGCGGCGGCGGTGGACGGCAGCGAGCCAGTCGTGCGCACGAAGGGCCGGTCGAGCTGGTTGAAGAAGCCCTGCGCGCTCGGCCCCGGGTCTGACTCCCACGGCAGAACGACGAGGGTGGAGCTGCTCTCCTCCGCCCGGAGGAGACCCTCGGCCAGGAGCCGTTGGCGCAGGGCGAGCGCTGCGGTGCCGGCCGTGGGAGCCGGCCCACCGGAGGCGACGCCGGCTTCGGAGAGGAGCACCTGCTGGCTGCCGATCTCGACTGCGGTGGGGAGCTCGTCAGCCTCGGCGAGCTCGGTGGGTAGTGCGCTGGAGGAGGCGATCAGGGTCGCTCCGCCCGCGACCTCGCGCGTCTCCGCGGAGAGCAGCCCGTTGGGCGGCGCGATGACCGGTGTGGTGCCGATGCCCAGGTCGGAGAAGACCGCGTCGGCCTCCTGGCGGGCGCGGACCAACGCGTCGCTGTCGTGGCGGGCAGCGCCGGCGACGTCGAGGTCGCCGTACGGCAGGGCGAGGAGGGGGAGCCGCCCGGCGACGGCGGTGAACCGCTGCAGCCACGCCACGGCGTCGGCGTCCGGCTCGGGAGCGTCCTGGTCCTCGTCCTCCTCGACCGTCTCGTCCTCCGCGTCGGTCTCAGGGGCCGGGGACTCGTCCTCGCCTTCCTCGCCCTCCTCGGGGACCGGGGTG
This sequence comes from Nocardioides sp., assembly GCF_035481145.1. Classification (GTDB taxonomy): domain Bacteria; phylum Actinomycetota; class Actinomycetes; order Propionibacteriales; family Nocardioidaceae; genus Nocardioides. The sequence goes on from NZ_DATIHB010000020.1 coordinate 6,213, forward strand.
CCGAGCGAGCGGGGCTGGTTGCCCGCCGCCAGTTGCTGCACGGCCGCTATCACGGCCGGATCGACGAGCAGCGCCGCACGGCCGGGAGGGGCGTCCTCGGCGAGCGTCAGCAGGTTGGCGAGACGACCTCCGGGCGAGATCCTCCTGCGCCAGGCGTCCTCGGCCGCGAGCTGACCCTCAGGCGTGTGGAGCGTGCGCCCGCGGATCGGCAGCACGAGCGTGAACGACGCGCGACCGGTCGGCCGTTCGTCGCCCGCACCGACCTGCGGGAGGAACGTGCGGACCGTGCCGTCGGCGAGCGCGTCGCGGCCCTCGGTGGACGTCCCGAGCGCCTGGACGCCGAACCAGTAGACCCCTGGCCGGTCGCCGATGCCGAGCTGGTCGCGGGGCACGGTCAGGCGGTACGCCGCCGAGTCGCCCGGGGCGATCTCCTCGATGCTGGTGAAGACCGAGGTGCGGCCGCAGACGATGTCGTCGGTGGTGGCCTGCGCGGCATGGCGGAGGTCGTGGGGCGTGGTGATCGGGGTGCCCGAGCTGCAGGCGTAGACGTTGATGTCGGACCAGGTGGCGTCGCTGTCGTTGACGACGCGGCCACGGACGACGACCGGGCCGCGCTTGGGGACGGTCGCCGTCGAGAGGCCGTCCATCGTCACGGTGAGGGGGAGCGCCTCCGGCTCCTCGTCGACGGTGCGGACGGGGCTGCCGCTGCGCGGGGAGGTGCGGCTCGCGTTGCTTGACTGGCGCTGCTCGACCAGGCCGCGTGCGCGGCCGACCGCTTCGGCCAGTGATGCGGGGGCCTCGGTCCGGATCGCGTCGACGCTCTGCAGGTGCGGACCGGGATGGCTGGGCAGCCCAAGGACCAGTCCGGCGATCACGACCAGCGGCGCAAGGAGGGCAGCCAGCAGTCGGATCACCCGCTCACCCTAGCGGCGCGCGCAGGTCCGGCCGCAGCGGCGACTACCCTTGTCCCTCGTGTCCCAGCCCAGCCAGCCGCCGCTTCTCCTGGCCGACGTCCAGACGCGGGTGGCCGCGGAGCTCGATCGCCTCGCTCCGGTCATCGACCCGCTCGGCGAGCGCTTCGCCGCTGCCGGTGAGCAGCTCGCGCTGGTCGGCGGCCCGGTCCGCGACGCGATGCTCGGTCGGCTGCAGAACGACCTGGACTTCACCACCTCCGCCCACCCCGACGTGACCGAGCGGCTGCTCAAGGGCTGGGCGGACGCGGTCTGGGACCTCGGCCGCGAGTTCGGCACGATCGGCGCCCGCAAGGGTGACTGGCAGATCGAGATCACCACCTGGCGCTCCGAGTCCTACGACCCGGCCTCGCGCAAGCCGTCCGTCGCCTACGGGACGAGCCTCCACGGCGACCTCCGCCGCCGAGACTTCACGGTCAACTCGATGGCGCTCACCGTCCCCGGCCGCCAGCTCGAGGACCCCTACGGTGGCCTCGTCGACCTCGCCCAGCAGGTGCTCCGCACGCCGGGCACCCCCGAGGAGTCGTTCTCCGACGACCCGCTGCGGATGATGCGCGCGGCGCGCTTCGCCGCCCAGCTCGGCTTCGCCGTCGACCCGTCGGTGGTCGAGGCGATGACCGCGATGGCCGAGCGGATCACGATCATCTCCGCCGAGCGGGTCCGCGACGAGCTGATCAAGCTGATCCTCGCCCCCGAGCCCCGCCGCGGCCTGCGCCTCCTGGTCGACACCGGCCTCGCGGCGTACGTACTCCCGGAGCTGCCGGCCCTCGCCCTCGAGCGCGACGAGCACCACCGCCACAAGGACGTCTACGAGCACACGCTGACCGTCCTCGAGCAGGCGATCGACCTCGAGAAGGAGCGCGGCCACGAGCCCGACTTCGTCTCGCGCTTCGCCGCGCTGATGCACGACGTCGGCAAGCCGAAGACCCGGAAGTTCCAGGACGATGGCGTGGTCACCTTCCACCACCATGACGTCGTCGGCGCCAAGATCACCCGCAAGCGGATGCAGGCGCTGCGCTTCTCCAACGAGCAGATCGACGCGGTGTCGGCGCTGGTCGAGCTCCACCTGCGCTTCCACGGCTACGGCTCGGGCGAGTGGACCGACTCCGCCGTACGCCGCTACGTCCGCGACGCCGGCGACCAGCTCGAGCGGCTGCACATCCTGACCCGTGCCGACTGCACGACGCGCAACCAGCGCAAGGCTGCGCGGCTGCGGCGGACCTACGACGAGCTCGAGGCGCGCATCGCCCGGCTCTCGGAGGAGGAGGAGCTCGCCTCGATCCGGCCCGACCTCGACGGCAACCAGATCATGGAGATCCTCGGCATCGGTCCCGGGCGCGAGGTGGGCGAGGCCTACAAGTGGTTGCTGGACCTGCGCCTCGACGAGGGCCCCAAGACGCCCGACGAGGCCGAAGCGGCGCTGCGCGCCTGGTGGTCCGCCCGCCCGACGACCTGAGTCCGCCGCCGATGTCACCCATGGCGCTGGTCATCGCCCTGCTCGTCTGGAGCTTCGCTCTGTCGGCGCTCTTCGACCGCCGGTTCACGGCGTGGGCGCTGCGCGACGCGGAGCGGGGAGCCGGCGCGACGGCGCGCCGCGTGGTGTGCTGGCACCTGCGCTGGCTCGGGGGCTGGCTGCTGGTCTGGCTACTGGCCTACATGCTCGCCAAGAACGACCCCGACAACCGTGAGGCGGCCGCGGCCGTCGTTCCGATGATCCTCGCCTACGGTCCGCGCGCCCTCTGGTTCGCGGCGGCGGCACCCCAGGACTTCGTGGAGGTGGGAGCGGAGCCCGAGGTTGCGCGCGCCGTGGTCCGGGCCGGCCGCCTGCCCGCACGCATCGGCTGGGCCATCTCGGTCATCGCGATCGCCGCGACCTTCATGGGCTGACCGCGGAGTCCTCACACCTCACGCCAGTGGGTCGGGCAGCAGCAGCTCGGTGTTGCGGTCGCGGCGACCACCCCTGCGGTTGCGGCGCGAGAGGTCGTTGAAGGCCAGCTCGCGGTAGAGCCCGCCGAGCGCGGTGGTCGACAGGTCGTCGTACGCCGGCTGGAGGGGTGCATCGGTGTCGAGCATGGTGCTGAGCAGCGAGACGGTGCCGTCGTGGTTCTGCGCGACCTCGACGATCCGGGCCTGCTGTGGGGCGTCGACGTGCGACACCGTGTTGATCTCCCAGAACGCCCGTCGCGGGTCGCCGTGGCCGTGCGCGACGATCTCGTTGCGGTGGCAGTGGCCGTTGACCCAGGCGAGGACGTTCGGGTGGTCGTGGAGGGCCGCGAGCACCGCGTCGCCGTCGTGCCGGTTCTCCTCCGGCAGCCGCGGGTCGGCGATGAGGTTGGCCATCCGCCACGACGGGTGGTGGCTGAAGACCAGCACGTAGTCGTCGGCATGCGCGGCCAGCGTCCGGCGCAGCCACGCGAGCTGGGCGTCGCCGATCGACCCGTCGGCACCGCCGGCCTGGTTGGTCGTGTCGAGGCTGACCCCGACCACCCGCTCGCCCAGGCGGTGCGCGTAGTAGAGCGTCTCCGCACCGGCGTCGTCGGTGAAGCCGTGGCCGACCGGCCCCGCTCCGGCGTACGCCGGTGAGCGCACGGCAGCGAGGTACTCCTCGGTGGTGAACGGCGCCCGCCGCGCGTCGGGCGTCACCGTGCGGACGTCGCCGTGCCGTGCGAGTCGGCGGAGCAGGTCGCCGGCCTCCTCGGTCCGGCGCGGGTCGAGGACCCGGCAGCTGGCGAGCTCGGCGAGGTGGACGGTCGCATCGCCCGTGGCGTCGTAGATCTTGCGGTCGCCGATCGCCCACTCGCGGGCGAAGGGACGTGACATCAGCGTGCCGAGCGCGGTGTCGTCGTGGTTGCCCATCGTGAGCAGCCACGGGACAGCGAACCCCGGCGAGGTGAAGGGACGCACCGCGGCCTCCAGGAGGCCCGTCACGTGCGGGAAGCCGGCGCGCCGATAGCGGGTCTCCTCGGCGGAACCGGGCTGCCAGTGGTGCCAGAGCCCGCTGGCGGCGACGCCCTCGTAACGCGTGCTGCCGCTGTCGGGACGGACCACGCCGCCGGCGAGTACGCCGAGCAGGACGGCGAGCTCGGTGCCGCTGTGGTTGTCGGTGAGGTCACCGGTGGCGATCACGGCGTCGAGCGGTCGGCCCGTCAGGGGCCCCACGCCGAGGCTGTTGATCGCCTGGACCAGCGCGGTGGTCCCGTGCGGCGCGAGCAGCTCCTGCGGGCGGTACGACGTCCGCACCTGGCGGTCGAGGAACTCGCACCGCATCGGGTTCTGCGTGTCGACCACGTGCAGGTCGGTCACCTGGACCACCGCCGCCAGCGCCGTACGCCGCTCGGTGCGGCCGCGACGCGGCGCAGCCAGGTCGTCGCGGACTGCCACCGCCTCGCCCGGCGCGCTCACCAGGCGGCGGTAACCGTCGCCCGACGGCCGGATCGTGCTGTCGAGGGTCGTGCCGCGGGCGTGGACGGGCGGGTGCTCGTCGTCGATCCACCAGTCGTACGAACCTGCTGCCAGGAGCGCGGCTGCGCCCACGCCGTACATGCCCGTCTGCACCGCCGTCCGGCGGGTCATCGTCACCACGACCCTCGTTCTCGCAGGCGCGGACGAGCCGGTGGCGGCGCAGGCGTGGCAGGTCCGTGAACGCTCGCCCAACGCTCGACACGGGACCTGCTGGTCGTCAGGATGCGACCACCGACTGCTTCCGGGGGACACCATGCTGCGCCAGCTCATCGCCTGCTCGACCATCGTCACGACCGTGGCCCTCGCAGGCTGCAGCGAGGCGGCACCCGATCCCGCCGCAACGTCGCGCACGCCTGACCCCGACGTGATGGTGACGGTCGGTGCCGCCGACGACACCAGTTGGGACTACTGCATGCGGCCCGGTCGCGTGCTGCTGATCCGGTCGCTCCGGGTCGACGGCGGCACGGCGACCTTTGGTGAGCCGGTCTTCAACAGCGACGGCGGCGCGATCACGCCGAACGTCTCCTGGGCACCGGTGCAGACGCCCGTCGACGGCTACCTCCTCACCGGGGCACGCCCCGCGGACGCCGAGGTCGAGAAGGACGTCGCCTGGGCGGCGCGCAAGCCGCTCGAGGGCGCTGCGCTGGCTGACGGTGACTACGCCCTCTTCGTGCAGGCGCGCGTCCGTCCCGGCACCGCGCTGCGTGACGGCAGCCTCACCTGGACGGCCGGCGAGGACGAGGGGACGGCTACAACGCCGTGGCACGTCCGCTTCGAGGAGACGTGCTGAGGTCGGGGCGTCCGCCCGGCGTCCGCCCCGACGTACGACGAAGCCGCCGGCTCCCCGAGGGGAACCGGCGGCTTCGGTGCGTGATCAGCTGATCAGGGAGGTCACTCGCCCTTGATGAAGGCCTCGAGCTGGGCGCGACCGAGGGAGTCCTCGATCTGCACCGGCGGGGACTTCATGAGGTACGCCGACGCGGGGATGATCGGGCCACCGATGCCGCGGTCCTTGGCGATCTTCGCGGCGCGCACGGCGTCGATGATGATGCCGGCGGAGTTGGGGGAGTCCCAGACCTCGAGCTTGTACTCGAGGTTGAGCGGGACGTCACCGAACGCACGACCCTCGAGGCGGACGTAGGCCCACTTGCGGTCGTCGAGCCAGGCGACGTAGTCGGACGGACCGATGTGGACGTTCTTGTCGTAGACCTTGCCGGCCAGCGGACCCTCGAGGTTCGACGTGACGGCCTGGGTCTTGGAGACCTTCTTGGACTCCAGGCGCTCGCGCTCGAGCATGTTCTTGAAGTCCATGTTGCCGCCGACGTTGAGCTGGTACGTGCGGTCCAGCGTGACGCCACGGTCCTCGAAGAGGCGGGCCATCACGCGGTGCGTGATGGTGGCGCCGACCTGCGACTTGATGTCGTCGCCGACGATCGGGACGCCGGCGTCCTCGAACTTCTTGGCCCAGACCGGGTCGGAGGCGATGAAGACCGGCAGGGCGTTGACGAAGGCCACGCCGGCGTCGATCGCGCACTGGGCGTAGAACTTGTCGGCCTCCTCCGAACCCACGGGGAGGTAGGAGACGAGGACGTCGACCTCGGCGTCCTTGAGGGCCTGGACGACGTCGACGGCATCGGCGTCCGACTCCTCGATCGTCTCCTTGTAGTACTTGCCGAGGCCGTCGAGGGTCGGGCCACGCAGGACGGTCACGCCGGTCGGCGGGACGTCGGTGATCTTGATCGTGTTGTTCTCGGAGTTGCCGATCGCCTCGGCCAGGTCGAAGCCGACCTTCTTGGCGTCGACGTCGAACGCCGCAACGAACTTCACGTCGGAGACGTGGTAGTCGCCGAACGTGACGTGCATGAGACCGGGGACGGTGCCCGCCGGGTCAGCGTCCTTGTAGTACTCGACGCCCTGGACCAGGGACGTGGCGCAGTTGCCGACGCCCACGATGCCTACACGTACGGAGCCCATCGTTTCCTCTTCCTGCTGGGTTACTGGTGATGTTGGTCTGGTTCAGGCCTGGGTGGCCGGGGGCGGCGGGGCGGGGGTGCCGGCCCGCTCGGCCTGGATCAGCTCGGAGAGCCAGTGGACCTCGCGCTCCACCTGCTCCACGCCGTGTCGCTGGAGCTCCGCGGCGTAGCGGTCCATCTCCTTCTGCGTGAGCGACAGCTGCGACTGCACACGCTCGAGGCGCTCCTGCAGGCGCATCCGGCGCCCCTCGAGCACCCGCAGCCGGATCTCCATGTCGGTCGACGAGAAGAAGGCGAAGCGGATGTCGAAGTTGTCGTCCTCCCAGGCCGACGGCCCGGCCTCGGACATGAGCCGCTCGAACTCGGCCCGCCCGGCCTCGGTCGGCCCGTAGACGATGCGGGGACGGCGGCTCGTCGGCCCCGTGGACGGAACCGTGTGCTCCTCGATCCAGCCGGCACGGAGCATCTTCTTCAGCGCCGGGTAGAGCGAGCCGAAGGAGAGCAGACTGCGCCAGCCGAGCATCAGGTTGAGCCGCTTCCGGAGCTCGTAGCCGTGCATGGGTGACTCGTGCAGCAGTCCCAGGACTGCCAACTCGATGGTGTCTCCACGCCGTGCCATGCGATCTATCGTAGCGATATATCGCCCGGGGGTGAATCCTTCGTGAACGCCGGGCGTGTTGTTGGGTGGTGCAATGAACCGATCGGACGGTCCGGACATGCCTCCGACCGGCCTTCCGGACGCCCTGCCTCCTGCCGCGTACCCTGTCCAGCGCACATCCCAGCAGGAACGACCCTCCGTACGCCGCGGCGTACGACGGGGCGCACACGATCGTGGAGGCCGTCAGTGGCAGCACAGGGCAAGCGTTCGACCGCAGGACCGCGCAAGCGGGGCTGGCGCCGGCTGATCAAGCCGCTGCTCGTCCTCGGAGTCGTCCTGGCCCTGCTCGGCGCGCTGACCGTCACCGTGCTCTACAAGGCGATCGACGTCCCCAGCCCCAACGCGGCGTTCCAGACCGAGACGACCCACGTCTACTACCGCGGGGGCAAGCAGGAGGTCGGCCAGTTCGCGCAGCAGAAGCGCGACAGCATCCCGTACGAGGAGATGCCCCAGGTCATCAAGGACGCGGTCGTCGCTGCCGAGGACCGCACCTTCTGGACGAACCCCGGCATCGACGTGAAGGGCATCCTCCGGGCGGCCTTCTCCAACGCCCAGGGCAACGACACCCAGGGTGCGTCGACCATCACGCAGCAGTACGTGAAGATCCTCTACCTGACCTCCGAGCACTCCTACAAGCGGAAGATCAAGGAGGCCGTCGTCGCCCGCAAGGTGGCGAAGGAGCAGTCGAAGGAAGAGGTGCTCGCGGGCTACCTCAACACCATCTACTTCGGCCGCGGCGCCTACGGCATCCAGGCTGCGGCTGCCACCTGGTTCGGCAAGGACGCGGCGGAGCTGAAGCTGGGCGAGGCGGCCGTCCTCGCCTCCGTCATCAACAACCCCACGCTCTACGATCCCGCCAACGGCGACCACAACAAGCTCTCCCTCGAGAACCGTGTGAAGCGCGTCCTCGACGGCATGGTGAAGATGGGCAAGATCACCGCCAACGAGGCCGAGCGGGCGGGCGCCAAGCTGCCGAAGTTCGCCAAGGGCCGCTCGGACTCGGTCTTCGCCGGCCAGCGGGGCCACGCGATGTCGCTGGTGAAGAGCGAGCTGCTCCGCCTCGGCGTCGCGACCGAGAGCGAGATCGACGGTGGCGGCCTCCGGGTCTACACCACCCTCTCCAAGAAGGTCATGAAGGCCAACGAGGACGCCGTGAAGGAGATCCGTCCCGACGGCCGCGATCAGCTGCACGCCGCCGTCGCCAGCGTCGAGCCCGGCACGGGTGCCCTCCGTGGCTTCTACGGCGGTCAGGACTACCTCAAGTCGCAGCTCAACTGGGCGCTCGCCGGCGACAAGGTCGGCTCGTCGTTCAAGCCGTTCGCGCTGGCCGCGGGCCTCGAGGCGGGCTACTCGCTCAAGGACACCTTCGACGGCAACTCGCCCTACTACTACAACGGCGAGGGCACCGGCCCGTACGTCGTCAACGAGGACGCCGGTCACGACTGGGGCCGGGTCAACCTGCTCAAGGCGACCGAGATGTCGATCAACTCCGCCTACGCCGACCTGACGATGGCGATCCCCAACGGACCGCAGGCGGTCATGGACACCGCCATGGCGATGGGCGTCCCGAAGCCCGGGCGCGGCGGCGTCAACAACATGTACAAGAGCCCGGGCCTCGAGGCGGTCGGCGGCATCGCGCTCGGCTCGGCGACTGTGGCCCCGGTCAACATGGCCAACGCCTACGCGACCTTCGCCAACGAGGGCCAGGCGGCCAAGCTCTACCTCATCGACAAGGTCGTCGACCGCGACGGCAACGTCCTCTACAAGCACCGCACGAAGACGACCGAGGCGATCGGGTCCGACATCTCCGCGGACGTCACCTATGCCATGCAGCAGGTGGTCAAGTCCGGCACCGCGACGCGTGCGGCTGCCATCGGCCGCCCGGCGGCCGGCAAGACCGGCACCGCGACCTCGGAGGACCCGAACGGCGGCAAGGACTTCACCTCGTCGGCGTGGTTCGTCGGCTTCACGCCGCAGCTCTCGACCGCGGTGATGTACT
>NZ_DATIHB010000021.1:0-6541 GCF_035481145.1 Nocardioides sp.
GGCGGCTGCCGGCCCGTGGCCGGCGACGTCGCCGATGACCAGGCCGATCCGGCCCTCCGGCAGGGGCACGACGTCGTACCAGTCGCCGCCGACCTGGGTGTCCGAGGAGGCCGGGATGTAGCGAGCGGCGATCTCGACGCCGGGGATGGCGGGCAGTCGTGCGGGGAGCAAGGTCTGCTGCAGTGCCACGGCGATCTCGTGCTCGCGGGCAGTGTGGGCGTGGGCCTGGCCGAGCAGCATCTCGGCTGTACGCCGGTGCTCGGTCACCAGCGCTGCGAGGACGAAGGACATCAGTGCGATGCAGGCGTTGAAGGCCTGCAGGGTCAGCATCTGCGCCGAGAGGCCGCCCAGGGCGAAGAGCCCGACATCGTGCGTCGCCGACCACGTCGCGGTCAATGAGGCGACCAGCGCTGCCGGAGCGGCGCCGCGGATCTGCAGCCGCCAGGCTGCCCACCCGAGGAGCGGCAGGACGGGGAAGAGGACCGGAAGGTGTGCGCTCATCCCGGCGCGGCCGACGGCCGCGATGCTGACACAGATCAGGGCCGCCTCGCCCCACTGCCGCACCGTCCAGCGCGGGCGCTCCCAGTACAGCGGAACGGCCAGCAGCAGTGGTGCGACGATGAGGAAGCCCATGGCGTCACCGGTCCACCAGACCGCCCAGGCGCCGAGGAGCTGGCGGCCTTCGATCGCCCCCGAGGAGAGCAGGGTCAGGGTGCCGATCGTCGCGCTCACCAGGCCGCTGGCGAGTGCGCACGCGACGACGAGGTGGGCGTCGCGCTGGCGGTCGAACTGGGGGCGGAATCCGAAGCGCTGCAGCACCACCGCGGCCAGCAGTGGCGCGAGGAGGTTGCCCAGTGCGGTCGCAGCCGCGGCCAGCGGAGTCGGGGTGATCGGCAGGTTGACCAGGAATGCCGCGACGGCGACGGCAGGCCACATCCGCCGTCCGAGCAGCACGAACGCTGCCACCGCGATGCCTGTCGGCGGCCACAGCGGAGTGATGTTGTGCTCGACCAGGGAGAACTCGAGGCCCAGGCGGGCAGAGGCGTAGTAGGCGAGGCCGACGCCGAGGAGCAGCCCGGCCCGTCGAGCTGCCCCGTCGACAGTGCCAGCCATTCGCCCAGCATGCCCGAGCCGGGCCACGGCGGTGTCTGGTTCGGTGGAACTGGTCCCTAGACGCCGGTGGCACCCTCACCGGCGCCGGCGGACTGCTCGACGATCGACTCGTGCTCGAGCAGGTGGAGCACCGGGACCTCGAGCTTGCGGCGCGCCTTGGATGTCCAGTCGAGGTGGAAGAACTCGGCCACGAGGTGGGGCCTGGTCAGGATGATCGCCTCACGCCCGTCGACCTCGGTGATCGTCTTGGCCAGGGCGGTGACCGGGGGCTCCTCGACCGTGTGGCCCTGGGCCTCGGCGCCGGCGGCGCGGAGCTTGGTGAGGCTGGTCTGGAGCGCCTCGTTGGAGCGCTGGACGCACTCCTTGCGGACCTCGGCGATGTCGAGGTCGCTCATGGCGAGGGCGGGCGCCACGAGCGGCTCGCCCGCGCCGAGCGTGCCGAGCGTCGCCTCCACACGCGCAGCGGCGTCCTCCACGGGGATCAGCACGTGGTAGACGACCTGCTGGTCGGTCTCGAGCTCCTCGTGGAGCGACACGACCTCGCGTGCGTCCACCTCGGACAGGGCCTGCTCGGCGAGCAGCACCACGTCGTACGTCGGTTCGGTTCCGGCCATCGTGATCGCCTCCTGTTTTCCACTCTAGGGGTGGGGAAGTAGCGGCAACAGGCCTAGCCGGAGAGCACCACGGACAGGTCGTAGGAGACCGGCTCGTCGAGCTGGTCGTAGCCACACGAGGGCGGGTCGCGGTCGGGGCGCCAGCGCTTGAACTGCGCGGTGTGCCGGAACCGCCGGCCCTCCATGTGGTCGTAGCCGACCTCGACCACGAGCTCGGGCCGCAGCGGCACGAACGAGAGGTCCTTGCCCTGGCTCCAGCGGCTCTGGGTGCCGGGCACCCGGTCGGGGTTGGCGGTCAGGAACTCCTGCCAGCGGCCCCACGGATGATCGGCGATGTCGCAGACGAGCGGGGCGAGCTCCTCGACGAGCTCCGCCCGTCGCGCGGCCGTGAAGGAGGCCGCGACACCGATGTGCTGCAGCTCGCCGCCCTCGTAGAGGCCCAGGAGCAGCGAGCCCAGCAGCGGCTTCTCCTCGGTCGAGGTCTTGTGCAGCCGGTAGCCGGCGACGACCACGTCGGCGGTGCGCTCGTGCTTCACCTTGAGCATCGTCCGCTTGTTGGCCTCGTACGCCGCCGTCAACGGCTTGGCGATCACGCCATCGAGACCGGCACCCTCGAACCGCTCGAACCAGCCCTCCGCCTCCACGGGGTCGGTGGTGATCCGGGTCAGGTGGACCCGGCTGCTCCGTCCGGTGGCCTCGCTCGTCGTCGCCACCGGCGCAAGACCCGAGAGCGCCTCCTCCAGCCGCGCCCGGCGCTCGGCGTACGGCAGGTGGACGAGGGAGTCGTCGCCGAGGGCGAGCAGGTCGAAGGCGACGTACTCGGCGGGTGTCTCCGCCGCCAGCTTCGTCACCCGGGAGACGGCCGGATGGATCCGCTCCTGCAGGACCTCGAACTGCAGCCGGTCACCCACGGCCACGAAGATCTCGCCGTCGAGCACGCACCGCTCGGGCAGCTGGGCGCCCATCGCCTCGACCACCTCGGGGAAGTAGCGCGTCAGTGGCTTGGTGTTGCGCGAGGCGAGCTCGACCTCGTCACCATCCTTGAAGACGAGGCAGCGGAAGCCGTCCCACTTGGGCTCGAAGGCGAGGCCGCCGAGCTTCTCCGCCGCGGCCGGGCTGAAGACAGCGGTCGCCTTCGCGGGCTTGGCGAGCATCGGGAGCAGCGGCGGCATCACGGGCAGGTCCATGCGTCGACCCTAGGGCCTGGCGCCGACAGTCGGGCATGTCGATTGGGCACTCGATGAAAAGTGGAGTAACTTTCGTGACAAACATCGAGAAGGAGCATCGCCATGGGTCCGCTCGTCGGCTACGTCCCCGGGGTCTACGACCTCTTCCACGTGGGTCATCTCAACCTGCTGCGTCAGGCGCGCGCGCAGTGCGACGTGCTCGTGGCCGGCGTGGTGACCGACGAGATGTGCCGGCTGGCGAAGGGCGTGACCCCGACCGTCCCTCTGGCGGAGCGACTGGCGATCGTCGATGCGATCGGCATCGTGGACGCCGTCTACGCCGAGGAGACCCCCGACAAGGCCGACGCGCACGCCGTCGTCGGCTTCCACCGGCTCTTCAAGGGCGACGACTGGAGGGGCACCGAGAAGGGCGATCGGCTCGAGGCCCGGATGGCCACGCTCGGCGTCGAGGTCGTCTACTTCCCCTACTCGCTGCAGACCTCGTCCACCGCGCTGCGCCGGGCGCTGCGGCTCCGTGACGGGCGAGCCTCGTGAGCGTTGCCGTCGACGACGCCGGCCTGACCGTCACGGGTCCCGGCGACGTGCCGCTGCTGGTCTCCTTCGACGGTGCCTATGTGTGGTCCACGACGCCGGCGCGCGACGGCGTACGTCTCCGGCAGGGGCGCGCACAGGTGGCGTGGCCACCGGTCCTCGCGTCGTTCCTCGACGGACGGACCCGGCTCCGGGTCGCGCAGGCCGACGGCACGGTCCTGTACGACGCGGAGGTCGCCCTCGGTGCCGGGGAGGGGCGGATCAGCGTCGTCGATGGGCAGGGCCACCCGCTCTCGGTCGACAAGGTCGGCCACCTCGCGCGAGCGTTCGCGGACACCTCCGCGACCGTGCGTGAGGAGATCCTCACCGGCACCGCCCGGGCGCTCGAGGACCTGCGCGAGGAGGCAGGCGTCGAGGCCTACCTCAACTACGGAGCGCTCCTCGGCGCGATCCGCGACGGCCGGATGCTCGCGCACGACAGCGACACCGACCTCTGCTACCTGTCGTTCCACCGCGACCCGGTCGACGTGATCCGCGAGTCCTACCGTGTCGAGCGCGTGATGCGCGACCGCGGCTGGGACGTTCTGCGGATGTCCGGCGGTGACTTCAAGATCCTGCTGCCGCTCAGTGACGGGCGCCTGTGCCACATCGACGTCTTCGTCGCGTTCCACACGGCGGGGCGCTTCTTCCAGCTCGGCAACCGCAGCGGTCAGCTCGACCGGTCGTCGATCCTGCCGGTCGCCCCGGTCTGGCTGCACGGCCATGAGTTCCCCGGTCCGGCGGACCCCGAGGCGATGCTCCGCTTCGTCTACGGCCCGCGGTGGCGCACGCCCGACCCCTCCTTCCGGTACGCCGACCCGCCCGCCGGCATCCGTCGTCTCGACGGCTGGCTCCGCGGCTTCCGCACGGACATGCCGGCCTGGACCGCGCACCACCAGGAGCGGGCGGGGCAGAGCGAGACGCCGTCGGAGTTCGGCCAGGCCGTCGCCGCGCTGCTGGCGCCGGACGCACTCGTCGTGGATCTCGGGGCCGGGCGGGGGAGGGACGCACTGCACTTCGCGCGCAGGGGACACGACGTGCGTGCCTACGACTTCTCCCGTCCGGCGCTGGCCCAGGTCCGCCGGCAGGCGCGCCGCGCCGGACTGACGATCACGGCGGAGCGGTTGCTCCTCGACGAGCTGCGCTTCGTGGCGGCGACCGGCGCCCAGCTGGCCCGGTCCGCCCCGGAGCTCTACTCCCGGCAGCTGCTCGGCTGCCTCACCCCGCACGCCCGAGGCCACCTCTGGCGGCTGGCCCGGATGGCCACGAGCGAGGGCGGCACCTTCCACCTGGAGTACGCCGCGACCGGCCCGGGGCGGCTGCCCGCCGCGGGGCCCGCAGACTCCCCGGATCTGGTGAGCCGGCTCGACCCCGACCTCGTCGTCCGCGAGATCACCGCCTCAGGCGGCGTCGTGGACGACCAGCAGCTGCTCGCGACGGGTGAGGACCCGCGCGTGGCGAGGCTGCAGGTGCGCTGGCCGCGCGCCGTACGTGTTGTGCCCGATCGTGAGGAGACCACCCATGTCCGAGCTCAGTGACCGCGCCCGTCGACGTGCCCGCGGAGCGGCCCGGCGCGCCCGGGATCGCTACCACGCCTCGCGTGCCGTCGAGGCACGGCTGCATGCGCTGGAGGAGGAGGCCCAGGAGGCCCGCCAGCTCCAGCGACGCGTCGCCGAGCTGACCGACGTCGTGACCGAGCTGCTGATCCCGATCCACCTGCGCGACGACGCGCGGGTCGAGGACGTGCTGGAGCGCTACCGCTCGCGGCTCTGACGGCAGGCGGGCACCGGGCGGTGCGTTGCCGGGGCAGGGGCCCTAGGGTTGGCGTCGCACTTTCCCCAGTTGGTCTGCCGGCAGGGCCCGCCTGACTTTGAATCAGGACTAGCGACGTAGGTTCGACTCCTACCTGGGGAGCCAGTTGTTGCATCTACTCGACGACCACCTCGTAGCTTCCTTGAAGGTCAGCCACGAGCGCGGCGCGCGCCAGCTCTCGCTGAGTGATCAGGTCGTCCGGCAACGTGTTGGTAGAGCCGAGCGCCTCATAGGTGGCTTGCAGCGACGCAAGCGCCTCGTAGGTGGGCCGGCTGAGACCTAGCCACTCAGACAGCTGGGTGAAGTCGTCGCCCAGGAAGTCTTCGGCGTCCCATAGGGGAAAGGGGACATGCTCGACGAGCCGGATCCGGATCGGGTTGAGCAGGGGGGCGTTGGCCATGGGGATCCGTTCCTGGCCAGGAGGTCGAGTGTCGTAGATCGGTCGGCTATCCGTCGAGCTGCACCACGACTTGGAGGGGTACGCGGTAATGATTCGTCGACCGGTCGAACCAAGGACAACTGTGTGGCCTTGTATCGATTCTGGAGTTCGTCGCCGCGGTAGATGTAGATGGTGTGAGCTTCGTGTCCGGACACCAGAGTGGGACGCCACATGGCGGCTGTCGAGGTCGGCTCAGGGGCCTGGGCACCAGTATGGACCCCACATCGCGGCCGTCGAGGTCGACTCGGGGACCCGGGCACCTGAGTGGCCGGCGCGCGTCGCCCGTAGCCCGGCGTCAGTTCGGGCTCAGCGCTGCGCGAGCACCTGCTCGACGACGTCGGCGATTGCCTCGTCGACAGCGCGGGCGTTCTCGAACGGCACCATGTGGCCCGACCGGGGCACCACCACGACCCGCGCGCCGCCGATGGCCTGGGCGATGCGCCGGCTGGCGGCGGGAGGAGTGACGAGGTCGCTCTTGCCGGCGACGAGCACGGTGGCGGTGCGGGCCAGCTCAGCCACGAAGGGCCGGGCGTCGTAGGCGAACATCGCCTCGACGTAGTCACCGAGGACATCGAGCTGGTTGGCGACGACCATCTCGGCAAAGGCCCGGCGGTGCTCGCGGGAGGAGCGGATGTCGTGGAAGAGCCACGCGGCCGCGGCGTACGGCAGGCGTCCGGTGAGCCGCACGAGCGGTCGGCCGCGGTGCAGCGTGCGGAAGAGCGGGCCGCCGAAGCGCCGCGCGATCCGCTCGAGACCGTGGAGGTCGAGGTCGGCGCCGCTGGCTGCCGTGGCGATCAGCACCGTGC
>NZ_DATIHB010000022.1:0-1999 GCF_035481145.1 Nocardioides sp.
GATCCGGACGGCGCGGAGCGGGCGATGCGGGCCATCATCGACGAGTCCGTGCGTGCGATGGCCGACGAGGCGCGCGGCTGACGCTCGCCGGTCGCCGTACGGGCGTCAGCTGGTCTGCAGCAGCTCGCGGTGGCGGGTGCCCGAGCCCGCGACGTCGACGGCGGGGAACTCCTCGCCGTCCTCGGCGCGACGGAGCCGCAGCTCCATGTTGGCCGTGCCGGCGAACTCCTCGAGGATCACCTCGTCGGTCTTCGAGCCCGACTCGACCAGCGCGGTCGCCAGGATCGTCAGCGATCCGCCGTTCTCGATGTTGCGCGCGGCGCCGAAGAACTTCTTGGGCGGGTAGAGCGCCGCGGCATCGACGCCACCGGCGAGCAGGCGGCCCGACGGCGGGAGCGCCAGGTTGTACGCCCGGCTGAGGCGGGTGATGCCGTCGACGAGGACGACGACGTCGTGGCCCAGCTCGACGAGACGCTTGGCGCGCTCGATGGCGAGCTCGGCGACGATCGTGTGGTCGGCGGCCGGTCGGTCGAACGTGCTCGGGATGACCTCGCCCTTGACGCTCCGCTGGAAGTCGGTGACCTCCTCCGGCCGCTCGTCCACCAGCACGACCATGAGGTGGCACTCGGGGTTGTTGGCACTGATCGAGGCAGCGAGCGTCTGTAGCACCGTCGTCTTGCCGCCCTTGGGCGGACTGACGATGAGGCCACGCTGGCCCTTGCCGATGGGAGCCGCACCGTCGATCGCGCGGCCGAGCGCGTTGTCGCGGTCGGTAGCCAGGCGCAGCTGCTCGGACGGGTGCAGCGGCGTCAGCTTCTCGAAGACCACCCGGTCCTTGGCGGTCTCCGGGTCGACGCCGTTGACGGAGTCGATGCGGACCATCGGGTTGAACTTCTCCTTGCGCTCGCCCTCGCGGGGCTGGCGCACCTGCCCGACGATCGCGTCGCCACGGCGCAGGCCGAGCTTGCGGACCAGGCTGAGGCTCACGTAGACGTCCTCGGCACCGGGGAGGTAGCCGCTCGTGCGGACGAAGGCGTAGTTGTCGAGCACGTCGAGAATGCCCGCGGCCGGCACGAGGACGTCGTCCTCGAGGATCGTGGTGTCGGGCTCGTTGCGGCCCCGCGCGCTGCGGTCGCGCTCACGGCCGCGGCGGCGGCGGTTGCCGCCCTCGCCGTCGTCGCCCTGCTGCGCCTGCTGCTGGCCCTGGTTGCCCTGGTTGCCCTGGTTGCCCTGGTTCTGCTGGCCCTGCTGATTGCCCTGGCGCTGCTGGTTGCCCTGCTGACGCTGGTTCTGCTGACGGCCCTGCTGGGCTCCGTCGTCCTGCTTCTCGCCCTGCTGGTCGCCCTGACCGTCCGCGGCGGGCTGGTCGGCGTTCGCGTCGTCGGCATTGCGGTTGCGGTTGCGGTTGCGGCGGGCTCGGCCCGGGCCCTGCTCCTGCTGCTGGTCGCCGTCCTGCTTGGCATCCTGCTTGGCGTCCTGCTTGCCCGGCTCCTGCGCGTCCTGCTCCTGACGGGGAGACTCACGCTGCGGGTCGGCGGCTGGGTTCGCGTCAGCCTGCGCGGCGGCGGCCTTCGGAGCGCGCTTTCGCGGGCTGTCGCCCTGCGCCGCCTTGCCCTGCGCTGCCTTGCCCTGCGCTGCCTCGCCCTTCGGCGCGTCACCCTTCGGCGTACCGGCGCCCTGGATGGCGGCGACGAGGTCGGCCTTCTTCATCGAGTTGGCGCCGGAGATGCCGAGGGCGCTGGCCATCGCCTTGAGGTCGGCGATCAGCATGCCGTTGAGGCCAGCGGGCTTCTTCCGGGCCGGCTTGGCGTCGGGTGCTTCAGTCACGTGAGGTCCTTCCCACACGTCGGGCGCCGCGCTCAGAGACGGCGTCGTGAGGTGATTCCCCCACAGGCAGGCGCCGGTCGGTGCCGTCGAGCGGAGGAGAGGATGCCCTCGGCCTCGACGGCCGGCGGGCGGGCGCCCCGCGGGATCCGGGGACGCCTCGACACAGTAACAC
>NZ_DATIHB010000023.1:0-7438 GCF_035481145.1 Nocardioides sp.
GGCGAGGAGGGCGAGCGAGCGCAGGAAGCCGCGGTTGGGCTCGTGCTCCCACGGCACCGGCCCGTGGCCCTTCCAGCCGCTGCGGCGGAGCAGGTCGAGCGCCCGGTGGTAGCCGACCCGGGAGTAGGCGTAGACCGTCACGGTGTCCTCACCGGCGTCACGGGCGGCCGTGGCGAGCGCGGCCCAAGCGGCGGGCGACGCCGGGTGGCGGCGTACGACGTCAGTGGGCGCAGCGCCGTCGGCGAGCTCGACCTCGGCGGCGTCCTCGGGCAGGTGGACCGGGTCGGGCCCGGCGAGCAGGTCAGTCATGCGGCCAGCCTGCCAGAGGGCGCACAGCGATCCGGGAACAGCCGTCGGTGGCAGGTGGTTGACTCGCTTCGTGACCACCCAGACGAGCGCCACCCCGACCACGCGTGATCCCTGGCCGGCACTCGGCGCCCTGGTGATCGGCTTCTTCATGATCATGGTCGACTCGACCATCGTCACCGTGGCGACCCCGGCGCTGATCGAGGACCTCGGCGCCGACGTCAACGCCGTGGTGTGGGTGACCTCGGCGTACCTTCTGGCCTACGCAGTGCCGGTGCTGATCACCGGGCGCCTCGGCGACCGCTACGGCTCCAAGCGGCTGTACCTGCTCGGGCTCGTCGTCTTCACCGTGGCCAGCCTCTGGTGCGGCCTGACCGACAGCGTCGGCATGCTGATCGCCGCGCGCGTGCTGCAGGGCCTGGGCGCCTCGATGATCACGCCGCAGACGATGGCGATCATCACCCGGATCTTCCCGGCGGAGCGGCGCGGCCAGGCGATGTCCCTGTGGGGCGCCACCGCCGGCGTGGCCCTGCTGGTCGGTCCGCTGCTCGGTGGCGGTCTCGTCGACACGCTCGGCTGGGAGTGGATCTTCTTCGTCAACATCCCCGTGGGTGCGATCGCGATCGTCATGGCGATCCGGCTGGTGCCGTCACTCGACACCCATCCCCACCGCTTCGACTGGCTCGGCGTCGCGCTCAGCGGCGCGGGCATGTTCCTGCTGGTCTTCGGCATCCAGGAGGGCCACCAGTACGACTGGGGCCAAGTCGTCGGTGCCGTGACCGTGCCGCGGATGATCGTCGGCGGCCTGGTCGTGCTCACCCTCTTCGTGCTCTGGCAGTGGCGGACCAACGGCGAGCCGCTGGTGCCCCTGCGCCTCTTCGCGGAGCGCAACTTCACCCTCGCCAACCTGGCGATCATGACGATCAGCTTCACGTTCACCGCGATCGGCTTCCCGCTGATGCTCTGGGCCCAGCTGGTCCGGGGGCTCTCCCCCACGCAGGCGGCCCTGCTGCTGATCCCGATGGCGCTGATGTCGATCGTCCTGGCGCCGTTCGTCGGCAGGCTGACCGACCGGCTGCACCCACGCTCCATCACGGCGGTCGGCTTCACGGTGGTGGCCGGCGGCATGACCTGGCTCGCCCTCGGCCTCTCCCCCGACGTCCCGTACTGGCACCTCCTCGTCCCGATGGCACTCCTCGGCTCCGGCAGCGCGTGCATCTGGGCCCCGCTCTCGGCGACGGCGACCCGCAACCTGCCCCAGCACCTCGCCGGCGCGGGAGCCGGCGTCTACAACGCCACGCGACAGATCGGAGCGGTCCTCGGCTCGGCCGCGATCGCCGTGCTCATGGAGTCGCGGCTCTCCGCCAACGGGCTCGCCTTCGAGCCCGGCGAGGCGTCGACGGCCGGCGCGCTGCCGCCCGCGGCGTACGACCCGTTCAGCACCGCGATGGGCCAGTCGCTCCTGATCACCCCGGCCGTCCTCCTGATCGGCATCGCCGCGGTCCTCTTCTTCACCCGGCCGGTGCACGCCCAGCGCTGACGCCGGCCGCGGTGGAGTCCCACGCGGCAGCTCAGTGTCCCCCGACGGGCTTGATGCAGCCGCCCTCGGAGTACTGACCGTGGGGTTCGACGCGCACGCCGTCCGGACCGACGGTGCCCTCGAGACAGGCGATCCGACCGACGATGTCCGGTGAGGGGATGGAGGTCCGGGCGATGAAGGTCACGGCCTCACCCGACGCAGTCACGATCAATGCCTCGCCGTCCGGGTCGAGAGCCTCCTCGACCGCCCGGCGTACGGCCGGCGCCGACGTCTCCGGCAGGTCACGGAGCGCCCGGCGCGCCCGCTCGGCGGCGGCGGTCGCGTTGACGAGATCGTCACCGCAGAGGTCCAGACGGCGCTGGAAGGCGTGGTTGGCGGCGTAGTGGGGCGGCATGTCGCCCGGCAGGTCACCGACGTATCCACTCGGCCCGTACGACGGCACACCGACCTGCTGGTCCGGCCCCGCGCAGCGGGCGGCCGACGCGGAGGGGGCGGCAGGAGCAGCTGCGTCCTCGCCGGGTGACGCATCGGTTGCATCGGGGCTGCCGCACGCGGTGACCGACCACGACAGAAGGGCGGCCAGCAGCACCGCCACTGACCGCCCCGTCGTGCGCACGGGTCAGCCGATGGTGGTGCCGGCCGAGCGGAGGTTCTCGCAGGCGGTGACGACGCGGGCGGCCATGCCGGCCTCGGCGACCTTGCCCCAGGCACGCGGGTCGTAGGCCTTCTTGTTGCCGACCTCGCCGTCGACCTTGAGGACGCCGTCGTAGTTCTTCAGCATGAAGTCCGCCGCGGGGCGGGTGAAGGCGTACTGGGTGTCGGTGTCGACGTTCATCTTGATGACGCCGTAGTCGACCGCCTCGGCGATCTCGGACGGGAGCGAGCCGGAGCCTCCGTGGAAGACGAAGTCGAAGGCGCGGTCCTTGCCGGTGAGCTCCTTGACGGCCTGCTGGGCCTCGAGGAGGACGGCGGGGCGGAGCTTCACGTTGCCGGGCTTGTAGACGCCGTGGACGTTGCCGAAGGTGAGCGCGGTCAGGTAGCGGCCCTTCTCGCCCGAGCCGAGCGCCTTGATGGTGGCGATCGCGTCCTCGGTCGAGGTGTAGAGCTTCTCGTTGATCTCGTTCTCGACGCCGTCCTCCTCGCCACCGACGACGCCGACCTCGATCTCGAGGACCACGTTGGCGGCCTCGCAGAGCGCGAGGAGCTCCTCGGCGATGACGAGGTTCTCGTCGAGCGGCACGGCCGAGCCGTCCCACATGTGCGACTGGAAGTAGGGCAGACCTCCCTGCTTCACGCGCTCGGTCGAGGCGGCGAGCAGCGGACGGACGAAGCCGTCGAGCTTCTCCTTGGGGCAGTGGTCGGTGTGCAGCGCGATGTTGACGGGGTAGTTCTTCGCGACCTCGGCGGCGTACGCGGCAAAGGCGAGCGAGCCCGCGACCATGTCCTTGACCGTCGGGCCCGAGAGGTACTCCGCGCCACCGGTCGAGACCTGGATGATGCCGTCCGAGCCCGCCTCGGCGAAGCCCTGCAGAGCCGCGTTGAGGGTCTGCGAGGACGAGACGTTGATCGCCGGGTACGCGAAGGAGCCGGCCTTGGCGGCGTCCAGCATCGCGGCGTACTTCTCAGGGGTGGCGATGGGCATCGGGTTGCTCCTTGTTTCCTCGGATGTACGTCGGGGGCCGCCGCAGGACAGGCGACACTCTAATCAGGCAGGGTCAGCGGCAGTCGACCGCGAGCACCGGGCGGATGCCGACGCCATCGACGTCGATCGTGCGCACCGGAGCGAGGAAGGTGGCGTTGGTCGTGCGGTCGGTCAGGCAGGACGGCCAGCCGCTCTCGTGGAACGTGCGCTCTTCGTCGAACCAGGCGACGGACTCCTCGATGCTGTAGGTCCAGCCGTCCGTCGTGAACGAGGCCTTCTTCTCCTCGACGGAGATGGTCGCCGGCGCGGTGTGCCAGCGCGGCTGGGCCTTGCCGGCCCCCACGCTGAAGCCGAAGAGGCCTCCGGCGACGAGCAGGAAGACGACGAAGGCGGCGAGCAACGGCTTGGGCATGGCAGCATGCTCTCAGCCGCGCCAGACGCCGCCGTCAGCGGCGTCGAGGTCGGCGTGGGTCCGGATCCAGGAGTGCATCGCGATCGCCGCGGCTGCGGAGGCGTTGATCGACCGCGTCGAGCCGAACTGCGCGATCGAGAAGGTGCCGTCGCAGGCCTCGCGGGCGCCCTCCGAGAGCCCCGGCCCCTCCTGGCCGAAGAGGAAGCAGACGCTCCGCGGCAGCTCCATCGTCTCCAGGTGCTCGGAGCCGGGCAGGTTGTCGATGCCGAGCAGGGCGACGCCCCGGTCGTGCAGGTAGGCCGCCAGGTCGACGGCGGTCTCGTGGTGGCGGACGTGCTGGTAGCGGTCGGTCACCATCGCGCCACGACGGTTCCACCGCTTGCGGCCGACGATGTGCACCTCGGCGGCGAGGAAGGCGTTGGCCGAGCGCACGATCGTGCCGATGTTGAAGTCGTGCTGCCAGTTCTCGATCGCGACGTGGAAGCCGTGGCGACGGGTGTCGAGGTCGGCCCGGATCGCCTCGAGGCTCCAGTAGCGGTAGCGGTCGACGACGTTGCGCCGGTCGCCGTCCCGCAGCAGCTCCGGGTCGTACTCCGCACCGGAGGGCCACTCCCCCTCCCAGGGACCGACGCCGACCTCCTCCGGTCCGTGCGGCATCGGGTCGTACGGCGCGCGGCGGGGCTCGTCGTACGGCGCACGCGATTCGGACATGCCGACTAGTCTGCCAACGTGATCGACGCCCTGACGCCGCTGCTGCTCGGTATGGACTGGATGGAGCCGCACTGGTGGCTGGAGAACTTCGGCACGGCGATGATCTGGGTCAGCCTCGCCGTCCTGGTCGTCGAGTGCGGGCTCTTCTTCCCGTTCCTGCCCGGTGACACGCTGCTCTTCGCGGTCGGCCTCTTCCTCTACAACGGCACCCGGGTCGACAAGAACGGCAACCTCACCGGCATCGACTTCATCCCGGGCCCCTCGGCCGTGGACCTGGTCGTGGTGATGGCGCTCTTCGTCGTCGCCGCCCTGGTCGGCAACGTCATCGGCTACGAGATCGGCCGCGCGGCGGGCACACCGCTCTACGAGCGCGAGGGCCGGATCCTCAAGAAGAAGTACTTCGACCAGACCACGGCGTTCTTCGACAAGCACGGCAACAAGGCGCTGGTGATCGGCCGCTTCGTCCCCTTCGTGCGCACCTACGTCACGGTCGTCGCGGGGGTCACCAAGATGGACCGGCGCCGCTTCCTGACCTGGAGCTTCGTCGGCGCAGTGGGCTGGGTCGTCTCGATCACCCTCCTCGGCTACTTCCTCGGTGCCGCGTTCCCCACGCTGGGCGAGAGCCTCGACAAGGCGATCATCCTGATCCTGGCCTTCTCGGCGCTGCCGGTCGCCTACGAGTGGTGGAAGCACCGCCGCCAGGCCCGCGCCGTGGCCGCCGAGATCGTCGACTCGTTCGACGACGACTGACCAGGACTGACGGGAACGAGGCCCGGCGGGCGCCGCCGCGTAGCAGGCACAGGGTTGCCAGCCACGCCCTAGGCTCGGGGCATGGCACTGCGCCGTCTCTCCGCGTTCCGTCCCCAGCCCCGCCGGGTGACCACCTCGGCCCGCGTTCGCGCGATCCCGCCCACCGTCTTCACCCGGATGTCCGCGCTCGCCGCGAGCACCGGCGCGGTCAACCTCGGGCAGGGCTTCCCCGACACCGATGGCCCGTCGACGGTCGTGGACGAGGCAGTCCGCGCCCTGCGGAACGGCCACAACCAGTACGCCCCCGGTCCGGGCACGGCGGACCTGCGCCGCGCGATCGCCGCCCACCAGTGGGCGCACTACGGCATCACCCTCGATCCCGACACCGAGGTCGTGGTGACCACGGGGGCCACCGAGGCGATCGCGGCCGCCCTCCTCGGGCTGGTCGACCCGGGCGACGAGGTGATCGCGCTCGAGCCCTTCTACGACTCGTACGCCGCCATGACGGCGTTCGCGGGAGGCGTCCTGAAGGGCGTGACCCTCCAGGCACCCGACTTCCGCCTCGACCCGGCTGCCCTCGAGGCAGCGGTCACGAAGCGGACGAAGGTGTTGCTCGTCAACACGCCGCACAACCCCACGGGCACCGTCCTGGGCCGCGAGGAGCTCGAGGCGATCGCCCGCATCGCGGTCGCGCACGACCTCGTCGTGGTCACCGACGAGGTCTACGAGCACCTCGCCTACAGCGGCCACGAGCACGTGCCCCTCGCAACCCTGCCAGGCATGGCGGAGCGCACGATCACCCTGTCGAGCGTGGGCAAGTCGTTCAGCCTCACCGGCTGGAAGGTCGGGTGGGCGACCGGCGCGGCCGAGCTCGTCAACGCCGTCCTCGGCGCAAAGCAGTGGCTGAGCTTCACGTCGGGCGCTCCCCTCCAGCCCGCGGTCGCGTGGGCACTCGAGCACGAGCGCGCCTGGCCGGCGTCCCTCGCCGGTGAGCTCGAAGCACGGCGCGACCTGCTCTGTGACGGCCTCGACGCCCTGGGGCTGCCGACCCGCCGACCCGAGGGGACCTACTTCGCGGTCAGCGACATCAGCGGCCTGGGCTGGGACGACGGGCTCTCGTTCTGCCTCGCCCTGCCGGAGCGGGCCGGCGTCGTCGCGATCCCGCTGCAGGGGTTCTACGCCGAGGGCTCCCGCGAGGGGCAGCAGCTCGTGCGGTGGGCCTTCTGCAAGCAGCCGGCCGTGCTCGAGGAGGCCCTGCGCCGGCTCGGCGCGGTCGACCTCAGGCCCTGATCCGTCGGTCGGCGCCGTCCCGAGCGGCTCCAGACGGGTGCGGCGGCAAGGCGGAGCGCCGAAGGCGGGCCGGAGGCCCGTCAAGGTGTGACAACGCCGCCGGCGCGGCCGGATGGAGTCGCGCAGCAGGCGAACGATCGGCGGATCAGGGCCTCAGCGCCGGTTGACCCAGTGCCCGACCTCCGGGCGCAGCAGCAGGTAGGCGGAGACCATGCCCGCGACGGCGGTGACCACGGGGATGAACGCCGCCGCCATCACGAACGAGAGCAGCCCGCTCACGATCGCCGAGGTGATCAGCAGCGGGCGGGCCCACGCGACCCGCAGCATCACGAGGAGCGCGAGCGACGCGGCGGCCAGCGCCCACCCCACGAAGAGGACCGCCATCACGACGAAGACCTGGCGCACCTCGGCCACCGAGAGGCCCAGCTCCTCGAGGCGCGGCTGCTGGTCGATCACGTCGCGGACCGCCGACGCGTCGGCAAGGACGACCACCATCGAGATGCCGAAGACGACGATCACGGCCGCCGACGCCAGCCAGGTGATCACCGCGGCCGCGACGAGCGCGGGCGGACGTGCCGTGGCCACGGCGTACGGCGCGGGCGGGCGCGGCGCGCCGAATCCGGCGTACGGCGGGGGCGTGGGCGAGGTGACGCCGGTCGGGGTCGGCGGCAGGTGCGGCGCCGAGACGCGGTGCGCAGCGTCGGGTGGGCCCACCGGCGGCCCCATGGCCGGGCGCGACTGCGTCGACGCCAGCAGCGGGGGCTTGCGGACCGGCCGGCCGGCGAAC
>NZ_DATIHB010000024.1:0-58526 GCF_035481145.1 Nocardioides sp.
GTCCAGGACGGTGGGGAGCCTCAGGGAGTCGATCAGATGTCGGCGCCCAGCTCATCGTCGGTCGAGCCGTCGTCACCGTCGTACTGGACGTACTTGATGCCCTCCTCGACGCCGCCGTCGAAGCCGAGTCGGCCCTTCTCCAGGACGACGACGCGATCGCAGACGCGGCGGACCGAGCCCACGGAGTGGCTCACGTAGAAGAGCGTGCGGCCCTCCTCGCGGACCTCCTTGATCTTGGCCATGCACTTCTGGCGGAACGGCTTGTCGCCCACCGCCAGCACCTCGTCGGCCAGGAAGATGTCGGACTCCACGTGGATCGCGATCGCGAAGCCGAGGCGGGCATTCATGCCGGAGCTGTAGAAGCCGACCTCGGTGTCGATCTGGCGACCGATGTCGGCGAAGTCGATGATCGCGTCAAGCTTCCGCTTCGTCTCGGCCTCGCTCATCCCGAAGACGGCCGCGTTGAGGAAGATGTTCTCGCGGCCGGAGAGCTGCGGGTGGAAGCCGGCACCCGTGGCGATCAGGCCAGCGATGCGGCCGCGGGTGCGGATCGACCCGCTGTCGGGTCGCATCACGCCCTGCACCAGCTTGAGCAGGGTGCTCTTGCCCGAGCCGTTGAGGCCCATGAGGCCGATCGACTCGCCCTGCTTCACCTCGAAGCTCACGTCGTCGAGGGCCAGGAAGGTGTCGCGGACCTTCTGTCCCTTGGCCGAGGCCACCGCCATCTGCTTCATGGTGCGGTGGTAGTTGAGGGTGAACTTCTTGGAGACGTGATCGATCTGGATCGCTGTCGTCATGTCACACACGCTCCGGGACGCGGCGCTCGAGGCGGCTGAAGACGACCTGGCCGATGACCAGCAGCACCACGCCTGCGGCCAGTGCGATCAGGCCGTGCGTCATCAGGTTGTCGGGGAAATGGCTCTCGCTGATCCGTCCGGGGTCACTCGTCGTGCCGACCCAGAAGGCCCGCTGGAGGAGCAGGACGACATCGGCGATCGGGTTCGCCAGGTAGTACTCGAGGTAGTCCGGGATCGAGCCGGTGACCCGGGTGAAGGGGTACATCATCGGCACCGAGAAGCGGATGAAGTTGGTCAGGATCCCGACCAGCTGGCCGGTGTCTCGCCAGAGCACGTTGGCCACGCTCAGCATGAGCGCGACACCGGTGCCGACGGTCACCATGATCAGGGTCGCGAGCGCGAACGCCGCCACGCCCACCAGGTCCGGCTGCCATCCGTTGAAGAGGCAGATGACCACGAGCAGAAGGAGCGCCGGCCCGGCGTTGAGCAGCGAGACGAGCACCGTGGAGACCGGGAACATCTCCAGAGGGAGCGCCATCTTCTTCACGAACGCCTTGTTGCGCATGATCGAGCGCGTGCCGGCGTTGAAGGTCTCGGTGAAGAAGTGCACGGCGATCAGGCCAACGAACACGTGGATGGCGAACTGCTCGGTCTTGCCGGCCATCCCCATGATCTTGCCCATGACGAACCAGTAGATGAAGAGCTGCGTCAGCGGGTTGAAGTAGCTCCACAGCAGGCCCAGGAACGAGCCCGAGTAGCGCGCCGTGAGCTCCCGACGTACGAGCAGTCGCAGGAGATACTGCTTGCGACCGACAGCCAGGAGGCCGGACTCCCCCGCCGGGTCCACCAGCGGCAGGCTCGCATAGTCGGCCGTCACGGGCTCTCCTCGATGCCGAACGTGCGCGCCCATGCCTCCTGGGACGTGAACTCGTGGAGCTGCTCGCGGTAGGCCTGGGCGAGCGCCGGCCACTCGCGATAGAACCGGTCGTGCAGCTGCACCGTGCGCTTCATCTGCTCGCGGAAGAGCTCGGGGTCGCGGCGGTAGAGGGCCGCTGACGTGCCGTCGTTCATCGAGACAACCGCGGAGTCGAACTTCGCCAGCTGGTACCACTTCGCGTCCAGCGCCGGCACCTCGACCTCGGGGAACTCGCGCGCGAGCTCCCGCGGCGGACGGAGCTGTCGGAGGGGTGCCTTCGCCGCGGCCAGGAGCTGCGACTTGCGGCTGGGGACCTCGGAGATGCTCTTGCCCTTGTTGGCCTTGGCCCGGCGGACCGGCGGCAGCGCGTCACGGTCCGGGACGAGGACGGCGTCGGGGAACTCCTTGCGCAACGCGTTGATCTCGGCCAGACGCGTCGGCAGCATCTCGTGCAGGTGGCCCGGACCCCGGAGCACGTCCTCCATCGCCTGCAGCCGCAGCTCTGCAGTGGAGTACTGCATCGCCACGATGTGCGCGATCTGGTTGTTGAGGCTCTCCCGGAGAAGGCGACCGCCCCGCTTGAACGGCGAGTGGAGCAGCGCCGCGATGATCCGGTTGCGGTGGTGGAAGTACGACTGCCAGTCCAGCGCGTCGTTCTTGTCGGTCCACGGGACGTGCCAGACGGCTGCACCGGGCAGCGTCACCGTGGGGTACCCGGCGGCGCGGGCGCGCAGGCCGTACTCGGAGTCGTCCCACTTGATGAAGACCGGGAGCGAGAGGCCGATGTCGGCGATCACCGCGCGCGGGATCAGGCAGGAGTACCAGCCGTTGAAGTCGACGTCCCAGCGCTTGTGCAGCCAGCGCGCCGAGCGGATGTTGCGGGTCGAGAAGTCCCAGTGCTGGTAAGCGTCCGGGGGCGTCATCCAGAGGAAGCGCCACGGCTGGACGATCTCGCCAAAGCTGTGCAGCCGCGAGCGGGAGTAGATGTTGAACATCATGCCGCCGACGATCGTGGGCCGACGGCAGAGGTCGCCGAAGGTCACCTGGCGGATGATGCCCTCGGGCTCGCAGACGACGTCGTCGTCCATCATCAGCGCGTACGTCGCCGTGCCCTTGCGGACCGACTCCAGCTGGCCACGGGCGTAGCCGCCCGAGCCGCCCAGGTTGCCCTGCTGGATGATCCGGAGCTTGTCGCCCAGCGCCGCCTGCGCCGCGGGGTACTCGGCGTCGTCGACGACCAGCTTGGTGCCCTGCTCCATGACGAAGACCGTGTCGAGGTACTCCTTCAGGTCCGCGTCACCCAGCTGCTGCAGGAGGCGGGCGCACCAGTCGGGGCGGTTCATCGTGGTGATCGCCATGTCGACCGTGCCGTGCCCCGCACGCTCCTCGGGCACCTCGGCCGTCCACTGCGCCGAGACGGTGACGGGCTCGACGCCCGCGATGACGTCGTACCAGAGCCAGCCGCCGTCGACGAAGGAGTTGAGCGGGAGGTCGAAGGTGAAGGTCTCGGCCTCGTCGCCGGTGACGACCGCGTCGTCGATGCGCTGGCTGTTGCCGTTGGCCAGCGACTTGTTGACGACCACGTGGCCACCACGGCCGGCGAGGGTCACCTCGAGGCGGACCTGGTCGACGATCGTGTAGCGACGCCAGTACGACGCGGGGAACCCGTTGAAGACCGATCCGAAGGAGACGCTCTGCCCGGCGAGCACCTTGAACGTGGTCCGGTCCAGGAGCTGGTCGACGGCGACCCGGCGTCCGGTGCCGGTCGCCTGACGGATCTGCGCCGCATTGAGGGCCTTCGCCGCATCGTTGCCGCCGACGACGTACTTGTCCTCGTCGAGGCGCGCGTCCTCGAGGTCGACGTAGAGCGGCATGACCTCGAGGTCACGGTCGAGCGGCAGGATCTGCCGCATCAGCATCCGACGGCTCATGCGTCGACACCGCCCGACTTCAGCTCCGCGCCATCGGCGAAGTGGGGCTTGATCTTGTTGTCGTACATCGACAGGGCTGAGGCGATCGCCATGTGCATGTCGAGGTACTTGTAGGTGCCGAGGCGGCCACCGAAGAGCACCATCGGCTCCTTGTTGGCCAGGTCGCGGTACTTCAGCAGCTTCTCGCGGTCCTCGGCGGTGTTGATCGGGTAGTAGGGCTCGTCGCCCTCCTCCGCGAAGCGGCTGTACTCGCGCACGACCAGCGTCTTGCCCTTGGTGTACGACGAGGCGCGCTCGGGGTGGAGGTGCTTGAACTCGAGCTCGCGCGTGAAGGGGACCTCCGGGTCGTTGGCGTTGACCACGCCGGTGCCCTGGTAGTCGTCGACGTCGATGATCTCCTGCTCGAGGTCGACGGTGCGCCACGAGAGGCGGCCCTCGGAGTTGCCGAAGTACTCGTCGACCGGGCCGGTGTAGACGACCGGGACCTTGCCCTTGAACTCCGCGTTGACCTCGGGGTCGAGGAAGTCGACGTTCAGCCGGACCTCGATGTTGGGGTGGTCGGCCATGCGGGTCAGCCAGGCGGTGTAGCCGTCGGTCGGGAGACCCTCGTAGGTGTCGTTGAAGTAGCGGTTGTCGAAGTTGTAGCGGACCGGGAGGCGCGTGATGATCGCAGCGTCCAGCTCGGTCGGGTCGGTCTGCCACTGCTTCGCGGTGTAGCCCTTGATGAACGCCTCGTAGAGCGGGCGGCCGATCAGCGAGATCGCCTTCTCCTCGAGGTTCTTCGCGTCCTCGGTGTTGATCTCGGAGGCCTGCTCCGCGATGAGCGCCCGCGCCTCGTCCGGGGTGTGGCTCTTGCCGAAGAAGCTGTTGATCAGGGCGAGGTTCATCGGCAAGGAGTAGACCTGCCCCTTGTACTTGCCGAAGACCTTGTGCTGGTAGTTGGTGAACGAGGTGAAACGGTTGACGTACTCCCAGACCCGCTCGTTGGAGGTGTGGAAGAGGTGCGTGCCGTACTTGTGCACCTCGATGCCGGTCTCCTCGTCGAACTCCGAGTAGGCGTTGCCACCCAGGTGGGAGCGGCGCTCGAGGATGAGCACCTTGAGGTCGAGCTCGGCGGCGCAGCGCTCCGCGAGGGTCAGGCCGAAGAAGCCGGCGCCGACAACGACGAGATCAGGCTGGGTCACGATTCTCCTGGGGTTCGCGGCGCAGGCGCACGCCGATCGGGCGTGAGTCTAGCGAGGCGGAGGCAGGGCGGACGGGGACGACGCGGGGTCGAGGTGACGCATCTCGCCTGCGGAGCGGATGGCCTTGATCACGTTGGCCGCCTCGCCCCGGCCGCCGCGGAGCGGGCTGAGCAGGACGACCATCAACACGATCAGCCACGGCTTGAGCCGGACCAGGACGTTGCCGCCGTAGCGGAAGTGGACGACGAAGAGGTTCCGGTACATGTAGAACCCCTTCCAGGTGTCGAGCGCGTGCTGCTGGTTGAAGTCCAGCTGACGCACCAGCACCGCGTCGCGCACGCAGACGATCGGGAAGCCGGCCTTCCGCGCACGCACCGCGAAGTCGACGTCGTCGTAGAAGATGAAGAACGACGGGTCGGGCAGGCCGATCGCGGCGATCACGTCGCGGCGGACCATGAAGCCCTCGAACGCGACGTTCTCGACCTCGACCTCCGCCGGCATCTCCGCGCGGGTGGCGTACGTCGAGTCGACGCTCGCCGTCTTCGGCTTGATGGCGAGCGGGTTGTCCAGGTCGAAGCGGACGGCGGACTTCTCGACGAGCCGCCCCTGCAGGTCCTCGCGGACGGCCATCTGGCAGGGGCCGCGGTGGGCGACCATCACCTCGAGGAAGTCGGGCGCGGGCACCACGTCGTCGTCCATGAGCAGGATCCGGTCGTGGCCCGCGTCGTACGCCTGCAGCATGCCGAGATGGAAGCCACCTGCACCGCCGAGGTTCGCGCCCGTGGTGGTGACCGTCATCGGCAGGTCGGTGCGCGCGTCGAGGACGGCCCGGGTGTCGTCGGTGCTCGCGTTGTCGATGACGAAGATCGCGTCGGCGGGCCGGGTCTGCGCGGCGAGGCCGTCGAGCATCCCGGTGAGCATCGCCGAGCGGTTGTAGGTGACGACGACGACCGCGACGCTCTCGTGCACGCCGCTCACGCGAGGAACCGCCGGTGGCCCGTGAAGTCGTTGCGCACCCCGGCGGCGATGCCCTGCGCGCTCAGCCTCAGCCGCCTCGCGCTCGGCCGCGTGAACGCATAGAACCAGACCGTCTTGAGGACGAAGGCGAGCACGAAGAGCCAGCCGCGGTAGTCGCGCAGGTTGACCACGTTGTTGCGGGCCATGCAGTAGTGCTTCAGGTCGCTCGGGGTGTGGTTGTAGGTGGTGCGCCCGAAGAGCATCGGCGTGCCGAGCTGGCCCACCGAGGGGTGGCGCACAGCAGCGTCCGTGACCGTGGCGATCCGCGCACCTGCCTTCTCGGCACGGAGGCGGTACTCGTGGTCGTCGCCCCAGATGAAGAACTCCGCGCGGGGGTAGCCGATCTTCTCGACCAGCGCTCGGGTCACGAGGATCCCGTTGAAGGGGATCACGATGTCGTCGAGCCGACCGTCGCGCGCCGCGCGGGAGACGGCGGCCCGATCGTGCACGACCGAGGTGCCGCCGGGAAGGCGGATCGGGAAGACCAGCCGCTCGGGGTCGTCCTCGTCGACGACGACGGGACCCCAGAAGTCGAGGTCGCCGTGTTGGAGGAGGGTGCGCAGGCAGTCGACGTCGGGCAGGCCGTCGTCGTCCATCAGCCAGACCAGGTCGGCGTCCGTGCCCTCGATCGCGGCCGCGAGCCCGTCGTGGAACCCGCCCGCTCCCCCGGTGTTGCTGGTCAGCAGGTGCGCGTGCACCGGGGTGCCGGGCTCCTTCTCGGCGGCGGCGAGCCAGGCCGGCGTACCGTCCGTGGAGGCGTTGTCGACCACGATGATCCGGTCGAGTCCGGCGATCTCCCGCAGCCTCGGGATGAGCCGCTGCAGGAGCCCCACGCGGTTGAAGGTGACGACGACCGCCACGATGCGGGGGGCGGCGGGCGTCGGCGTCACGGCGTACACCCTAGGGCGTCAGCAGGCCGACGAGAGGTCGGTGCTCTCGTTGGCGGCGTAGCCCGCCTCGCGCGTGCCGATGGAGCCGCCGCGCTGGGTCTCACCGTTGGGTGCCTTCGAGGCCGACGGCAGGACGGCCTTGCCGCGCGGCTTGCCCGCCTTGCCCTCCGCCTTGTCGATCGCGCGCTCGACCTTGTCGTGGATGAAGTCCATGTCGGGGTTCGCCGTGTCGCGCACCAGCGGCGGGACGAGCGAGAGCGTCGAGATCCGCTGCGACCGCGCCTTCATCGCCAACGGCACGAGCTTGCCGAAGTCGCCGGCGGGGACGTTGGTCTCGATCATGCCGCTGGTGGCCTTGCTGATCGCACCGAACTTGCGCACGATCGTGGTGGGGCTGACCTGCTGCGCGAGCGCGTTGACGACGCACTTCTGCCGGGCCATGCGGGAGTAGTCGTCGGAGTCGTGCCGGGCACGGGCGTACCAGAGCGCCTCGAAGCCGTTGAGCTTGCGGTAGCCGGGCTTGAGGTGGGTGTAGAAGCTGTCGCCGGGGATGCCGACCGGGATCGGCTCGCGGACGTGGAGCTTGACGCCGCCGACGGCGTTGACCACGTCCTTGAACCCCTGGAGGTTGACCATCGCCCAGTAGTTGATCTTCAGGCCGGTGATGCCCTCGACCGCCATCACGGTCGCGTCGACACCGACGTCCTGGGAGTCCTCGGGGAAGAGGGTCTTGTGGTCGCCGGCCCAGGTGGCGACGCCGTTGAGGTAGCAGCCCTCGCAGTCGAACCCGTCGGGGAACTGCTCGTCCATGACCGACCCGGGCGCGAAGTCGAAGTTCGCCATGTTGCGCGGCAGGCCGATGAGGACCGTGCGGCCGGTCTCGGCGTCGACGCTGGCGACCTGGAGCGAGTCGGGGCGCAGGCCCCAGCGGCCGGCGCCGGAGTCGCCACCGAGCAGGAGGACGTTGTAGCGGCCGTCGTTGGCACTGCCGTCGCCACCGTGGCCCGACGCAGCGAGCAGGGCGACCCGGCTGGCACCGACGAGATGGGCGCCGAAGAGGAGGGAGCCCGCCACCGCGAAGGTGAGGACGGCGTTCAGACCGGTCATCGCCAGGCGGTGGTTCTTGATCAGGGTGAGCGGCTGGCCGAGGCGCCAGGCGTCGACGAGCAGGAGGAACCAGCCGATGGCGCCGGCGATCAGGCCGAGGCGGAGCAGCCCGAGCACCCAGGGCTGGATGAACAGGAAGACGAACCCGCTCCATGCGAGCGTGATCAGGCCGACGAGGAGTCCGAAGCCAGCCAGGAGAATGACGACGCGGAGGGCGATCCGGCCGACCTTGCGGTTGCCCGCGACCAGCTGTGCCGAGCCGGGGAGCACCAGGGTCATCACCATGAGGGTGATCGCGCGGCGGAAGCGGATCCGCGCCGCGCGCTCGTGCTCACGACTGCTCAGGTGCGACCCGGGGGGAAGGACGGGCGGCATCGGACGCCTTTCTCATCGGCGGGGGAAGTTGTCGCCCAGTATCACCAGTCACACCTGTCACTCCCGACGCGGCGCGCCGGGCAGCACCGGACAGTCGATCCGCCTCAGGAGCCGTCGCGCGCCTTGAGGATCTCGGCCTTCCCGGCGAGCCGGTGCGCACGCCGGATCTCGGCCTCGCGC
Source organism: Nocardioides sp. (assembly GCF_035481145.1). Taxonomy (GTDB): domain Bacteria; phylum Actinomycetota; class Actinomycetes; order Propionibacteriales; family Nocardioidaceae; genus Nocardioides. Next base: position 8,398 of record NZ_DATIHB010000024.1, read on the forward strand.
TGGCGGCGTACCTCGTCCGGGTTCTCCGGCTGGAAGCCCGGGATCCTGCGCGCGTGTCCGTTGGCGTCAACGGCGACGAAGACGAGGTACGCCGAGGCGACGTGCACCGAGGCGTTCGGGGCGTCCCAGGGCTCCGCCTCGACGCGGACCCCGATCTCCATCGACGACGATCCCGCCCAGTTCACCTGCGAGTAGGTGCGCAGGATGTCGCCGACGTGGACGGGGCGCAGGAAGGCCATCTCGTCCATCGCAGCCGTCACCGCGAGCCCACCACTGTGGCGCTGGGCGACAGCACCCGCCGTCGAGTCGACGAGCTTCATGATCTCGCCACCGTGGACGTTGCCGTGGAGGTTGGCCCGGGTGCGCTCCATCACCATGGCCAGCGCCACGCGGGAGTACGACGCAGGCAGGGTCCCCAGCTGAAGCTCGCTCATGGCACCGCACGGTAGCGTCTGGGGCCATGGCAGAGCGGCGCGAACCTCCCAAGCCGGGCACGCCGGAGTATCGCTGGCTCTACGGCGACCCCGACGAGACCCGCGCCACTGACGTCGGCGGCGGACAGAAGCGCCCGATCCCGCAGTCCGACGAGACCCGGGTCATGCCGGTCGTCCTGCCACCCGAGCGGAGCCGTCCGCAGCGGCCCCAGCGCCCCGCGCCCGAGCGGCCCGGCGCCTACGAGCCGCCGGCGCCGCCGCGACGCCCGACCGCTCCCCCGGCCCGCCCCGAGCCGGCCCGGGGACCCCGGAAGCGGGGCTCGTGGAAGCGCCGCATCATGGTCGTGCTGCTGGCGTGGATCGCGTTCCTGGTCATCACTCCCCTGCTGGCGATGCAGAAGGTCGAGGAGGTCGCGTCCTTCCCCAGCGGCGACCGGCCCGCCGAGCAGCCGGGCACGACGTACCTCGTGCTGGGGTCGGACAAGGCCGACGGCCTCACCGAGGCGCAGAAGCGGGCGATCCGTGCCGGCGCCCGTTCGACCGCGCGCACCGACAGCATCATGCTGCTCCACATCGGCGCCGGCCCCGACCTGCTGATGTCCATCCCGCGCGACTCGATCGTCGCCGTCCCCGGCCACGGCACCACCAAGATCAACGCCGCCTATGCGTACGGCGGGCCGAAGCTGCTCGTGCAGACGATCGAGCAGAACACCGGGGTCCGCATCGACGACGTGATCCAGATCGGCTTCGGCGGCTTCGTCGACGTGGTCGATGCCGTTGGCGGCATCGAGATCTGTCCCGACAAGCGCATGGACGACCGCGACGCCCGCCTCCACATCAAGAAGGGGTGCCAGGAGGTCGACGGCCTGACCGCCCTCGCCTACGCCCGTTCCCGCCACGCACAGCAGCTCGGCGACCTCGACCGCGCGCGCCACCAGCGCGAGGTGGTCAACGCCGTCGGCAAGAAGGCCGTCTCTCCGTGGTCGGTGCTGAACCCGGTCCGCTACTGGAGGCTCACCAACGCCGGCGCCTCGACGCTCACCGTCTCCGAGGGCACCGGCCCCTGGGCGCTCGGCCGCTTCGCGCTGGCGATGACCAGCCCCGACCTGAGTTGCGGCGTCCCGATCTCCGACCTCGCCGTGCACTGGGACGCCGAGCGCTCGAAGCGCATGTTCCGGCTGATCCGCGAGGACCGCACCGACGAGGTGGGCAAGGCGCTCTGCACGGAGTCCGGCCTCCCCCGCTGACTACACCTGAGCCAGGCGGCCGCCTTGCGCCGAAATTCGGGCCGACACACCGACACCTCCAGCGTGTTGACCCGGGCCGGGTGAAGGCCGGCCTGTGGATGAGCGGTCGCCCCTCAGCCCGGGCCTGACGAGGCTGACATCATGAAGAAGGAGCCCCTGCCCGCACCCGAGGCACTACGCCTGCTCGGCGGGGTCGCGTCGCGGTCCGCGGTCATCCCGATCAGCTCACGGCGCCGGCTGCGCACTGCCCTCGCGCACGGCACGATCGTCCGGGTCCCCGGCCGCGACCTCGTTTCCCTGCCGCCTGACCACGCGGCACAGGCAGTTGCTCTCGCGATCGGCGGGATCGTCTCTCACACCTCTGCGGCGCGCGCTCACGGCTGGGAAGTGCTCGAGCTTCCTGAGCGCCCGATCATCACGATCGACCCGCGCGTTGCGCCGTCCGATGAGGCCGACGCGACCGCGGACGTCGTCGTACGCCGGGTGCCCGTCCGCGACCTCGACGGGATGCGGACCTCGCCCTTACGCACCGTTCTCGACTGCGCCCGTGACCTGACGTTCGCTGCGGCCCTGACGGTGGCGGACAGCGCCCTGCGCGACGGTGTAGTGACGTACGACGAGATGCTCGCGGCCGCCACCACTGTCCCCCGCGGCGACCGCGAACGCGTGCGCAGGGTGCTCACGCACGCAGACGGTCGAGCCGCCAACCCCTTCGAGTCCGAACTGCGCGCACACTGCATCGAGGTCGGGATCGAGGTTGTCGCTCAGTGGGAGGTCAGGGCCGCTGGCCTGACCCTGCACCCTGACCTGGCCAACCCGCTGCTGGGCATCGTGATCGAGGCGGACTCGTGGGCACATCACGGCCCGCCTGAGAATGCGAAACCGCCCGACACGCCGTGCGTCACGGCGTATCGGGCGGCTATCCAGAGCACGGCGGTCGCCCGCCCTCGGGATCAGCGCGGGATGACGTCGCCCGACTTCAGGAAGCGGGAGATGATCTCCTTCATGATCTCGGAGGTGCCCGCGTAGATCTGCGAGATGCGCAGGTCGGCCCAGGCGCGGGCGACGGGGTACTCGTTCATGTAGCCGTAGCCGCCGTGCAACTGGAGGCACATGTCTGCGACCTTCTGTGCGCGCTCCGAGCACCAGAGCTTGACCATCGCGGCCGACTCGATGTCGAGCTCGCCCTTGATGTGGCGCTCGATGCACTCGTCGAGGAAGGCACGCGCGACGCGCGCCTCGGTGGCGATCTCGGCGAGCTTGAACTTGGTGTTCTGGAACTTGCCGATCGCCTTGCCGAAGGCCTGGCGGTTCTCGGTGTACTCGAGCGTGAGGTCGAGCAGGGCCTCCATGGCCGCGACGTTCGACGTGGCGACGATCAGGCGCTCCTGCGGCAGCTGCATCATCAGCTGGATGAAGCCCTGGCCCTCCTCGGCGCCGAGCAGGTTGCCCTGCGGCACGCGGCAGTCCTCGAAGAAGAGCTCCGAGGTGTCCTGGCCCTTCATGCCGATCTTGTCGAGGACCCGACCGCGGCCGAAGCCCGGGGTGGACGTCGGGACGACGATCAGGGAGATGCCGGCAGCGGCCTCCTCCGGGTTCGTCTTCGCGACCACCACGACGACGTCCGCCTGGGCGCCGTTGGTGATGAAGGTCTTCGAGCCGTTGATGACGTAGTCGTCGCCATCCTTGAGCGCCTTCGTCTTCACGTTCTGCAGGTCCGAGCCGGTGCCCGGCTCGGTCATGGCGATCGCAGCGACGGCCTCGCCGGAGGCGAGCTTCGGCAGCCACTCCGCCTTGATCGCGTCCGAGCCGTAGGCCTCGATGTAGTGGGCCACGATGCCGGAGTGGAGGGAAGCGCCCCACGAGGAGTCACCGGCGTACGCCTGCTCCTCGATCAGGATCGCCTCGTGCGCGAACGTGCCGCCACCGCCGCCGTTCTCCTCCTTGATGGAGGTGCACAGCAGGCCGAGCGCTCCGGCCTTGCTCCACAGGTCGCGGTCGACCTGCTTGTTGGCGATGTAGTTCTCGACGTTCGGCTTGATCTCCTTCTCGCAGAAGGTGCGCGCGAGGTCGCGGAAGTCCTTGAGGTCCTCGTCCATCCAGCGGGACACGGGGCGAGCCATGGGTCCGTCCTTCACACAACTAGGGATGGGTACACGGTGTACCCCGACGGCAGGATCATCGCACGAAACCGAGGTAAGTGGTACACCGTGTCCCCGGTGTAGGTTCTCCTCTCATGACGGCGCAGAAGTGGGAGGACACCACCGCGGCCCGGCGTGCGAGCAGCCGCCAGGGGCACCGTGCCCCGGTGCGTGACCGGATCATCCAGGCAGCGGCAGTGGCGATCGAAGAGAACGGTCCCGACGCAGCCACGAGCCAGATCGCCGAGCTGGCCGGCGTCGCACGCCCGCACGTCTACCGGCACTTCTCCAGCAAGGAGGAGCTGCTCCAGGAGGTCGCCCGGTACGCCGCGGGGTCGCTGAAGGACCGCGTCCTGCCGGCGCTGGAGGCCAACGGCGACGCCGTCGACTGGATCCGCGAACCGGTCAAGCAGGCCGTGGAGTGGGCGTCTGAGAACCCCGGCCTCTTCCTCTTCCTGATGGGCCGCAACCAGGCGCGCGACCTGCAGCGGGGCCGTGCCGGACGCAGCCACTTCCTCGGCAAGATCGTCGAGGCTGCCGAGGCCCACCTGGCGGCCGTCGGCACCGTGGGCACCGCCGGCGTTCCGCTCGACGCGCTCTTCTCCGGCCTCAAGGGCATGGTCGACACGAGCATCGTCTGGTGGGTCCGCCACCAGGACGAGGAGCGCGACGCGCTCGTCGACCGGCTCTCGCGCCAGGTCGGGCTCATCGTCCAGAGCGGACTCGCCGAGCACGGCATCGCGGTCGACGAGACCGGCGTGGTCTCGAAGTTCGCCTGAGGCGTCGCTCAGGAGGGGTCAGAAGCCGAGGCGGGGCTTCCCGGCAGCGTGGTCACGGACGACCTTGCCCTTGGCGTGCGCCTGCTCGGACAGGTCCGCGGCGTACGCCTCGAGCCTCTCCTGCAGCGCCGCGTCGGAGGTGCCGAGGATGCGCGCGGCAAGGATGCCGGCGTTCTTGGCGTTGCCGATGGCGACGGTGGCGACCGGGATGCCGGCCGGCATCTGCACGATCGAGAGGAGCGAGTCCATGCCGTCGAGGTACTTCAGCGGCACGGGCACACCGATCACGGGCAGCGGCGTCAGCGAGGCGAGCATGCCGGGCAGGTGGGCTGCTCCCCCGGCGCCGGCGATGATCGCCTTCAACCCGCGGCCCGCCGCGGCCTTGCCGTACTCCACCATCTCGACCGGCATCCGGTGCGCGGAGACGACGTCGGCCTCCCACGCGACACCGAACTCCGTCAGTACGTCGGCGGCCGCCTGCATCGTCGGCCAGTCCGAGTCGGAGCCCATGACGATGCCGACCAGGGGGTTGCTCTGAGTCACGGTCATTTCTCTCACTCGCTCTCGTCGGCTGATTCATTCCCCAGGCTGCCGTCGAACCAGGCGGCGGCGTGCCGCGCCCGCTCCAGGCAGTCCTCGAGGTCGTCGCCGTAGGTGTTGACGTGTCCCACCTTGCGGCCAGGACGGATCTCCTTGCCGTAGAGGTGGACGCGGAGCCTGGGATCGCGCGCGAACGCGTGCGGGTAGCCGTCGTACAGATGGCCGGCCTCGGGGTCGCTGCCGAGGATGTTGACCATCACGGTCCACGGCTGACGAGGCTCGGGTGAGCCGAGCGGGAGGTCCATCACCGCGCGAAGGTGGTTCTCGAACTGGCTGGTGACCGCGCCGTCCTGGCTCCAGTGACCGGTGTTGTGGGGACGCATCGCGAGCTCGTTGACGAGGATGCGGCCGTCGTTGGTCTCGAAGAGCTCCATCGCCATGATGCCGGTGACCCCGAGCTCCTTGGCGACGCGCAGCGCGGCCTCCTGTGCCTGGGTCGCGAGCTCGGCACTCAGGTCCGGTGCGGGGGCGATCACCTCGTGGCAGATGCCGTCACGCTGCGTCGTCTGGACGACGGGGTACGCCGCGGCCTGGCCGCTGGGCGAACGCGCGATCAGCGCGGAGAGCTCGCGACGGAAGTCGACGAGCTCCTCGGCCAGGATGCGTACGCCGGCCTGCTCGGCGGTGGCGAACGGCTCGGCGCAGTCGTCGGCCGAGCGGACCACCCAGACGCCCTTGCCGTCGTACCCACCGCGGGTGGTCTTGAGCACGCAGGGGAAGCCGAAGGCGGCGACCTCGTCGACCGAGGTGACGATCGCGTTGCGCGGGCACGGGACACCCAGCTCCGCGAGCTTCGTCCGCATCTCGCCCTTGTCCTGGGCGTAGACGAGCGCTTCCGGCCCGGGGCGCGGCGAGTGGCCAGCGGCCTCGAGGGCGTGGAGGTGCTCGGTGGGCACGTGCTCGTGATCGAAGGTCACGACAGCGCAGCCCTCGGTGACCTGGAGGAGCGTGTCGAGGTCGCGGTAGTCGCCGACCTGCTGGTCGGGGATGACCTGCGCGGCACTCACGCCCTCCGCCTCGGCGAGGAGGCGGAGCGGGAGCCCCAGGTTGAGAGCGGGCGCCGCCATCATCCGGGCGAGTTGGCCGCCGCCGATGATCGCGAGGGTCGGTCGCCCAAAATCATGGGAAGCACTGTCGGACACGGGCGTCACCCTATCGGTGGAGGCCTGCGTGTCCCGCTTCGAGCCCGCGAGGTCCGCGGGTTGGTGTGCCCTGGTGCCATCCATGGGCATGTGGACGCACCAACCCGGGGTCAGGCTCCGTCGTCGTCCCCGCTCAGTCGGTGCAGCTCGGCCGCGACCTGCAGCTGGACCTCCTCGACCCGCGGGATGTCGGCCAGCTCGACGCGGCCACCCGTGCTGGCATCGCTGACCACGAGCGTGCCGCAGCCGAAGAGCCGGTCGATGACGCCCATCTCGAAGTCGACGCCGCTGATCCGGTTGAGCGGGATCGTGCGCCCCTCCTTGGCGATGAGGCCCGAGCGCTTGATGAAGCGCCGCGTGGTGAAGGTGTACGTCGTGGTCAGCCACCGCACGAACGGGGGAAGGGCCATCGCAAGGACCAGGAGTGCGAGCAGCCGTGCACCCCAGCGCAGCGCGGCATGGAAGATGCCCAGGTCGTTGTCGCCGTCCGGCACCTTCGGCGGCTCCGCGATGCCCGGCGTGAAGGACCACGCCACCAGGACCAGCGCCACGAGCAGACCCAGCACCGGCAGCACCAGGGCCTTCGCGTGCGTACGGGTCGAGACGACGACCTGCTCGCCGTCGTTCAGCAGGCGCGCGGGAAACGTGCTCACTCCGCGGGCCGCACGTGGATCACGTCGCCGGCCCCCACGGGGACCTCGCCCGTGCCGGTGTCGACGACGAGGCGGCCGCCCGCGTCGATGTCGACGGCCGTTCCCGTGAGCGGCTCCCCAGCTGGTACGTCGACACGCACCGCCTTGCCGATCGTCACGCACTCCCCGGCGTAGGCCCGGCGCAGGGCGTCGGTGTCCTGGATGAGCGGGAAGAGCGAGTCGAGGCTGGCCAACACCATGGCGAGCACCTCGGTGCGGTCCGGGACACCTTCGACGAGCTGCTCGAGCGAGGTTGCGGCCTCGATCGGCAGCTCCGAGGAGGCCTGGTGCACGTTGATGCCGATGCCGAGCACAGCGGCAGGGCCGGTGGGCGTGTCGACGCGCTCCACGAGGATGCCGGCCAGCTTGCGCGGGCCCCGCGGGTCGTCGACGACGATGTCGTTCGGCCACTTCAGGCCGATGCCGTCGGCGCGGTCGTCGAGCGCGGCGTGCACGGCGTACCCGGTGAGGAGGGGCAGCCAGGGCCAGCTCGCCGGCTCGACCTCGGGACGGACCAGGACGGAGAAGGTGAGGGCGGCCCGGGGCGGCACCTCCCACGTCCGGTCGAGGCGTCCGCGACCGGAGGTCTGGTGCTCGGCGACGATGACCAGACCGGCCTCGGCGCCCTCGCGGGCGCGCGCCGCGACCAGCGCGTTGGTCGATCCGGCCTCGTCGACGATCTCGACAGTGTGAGGAAGTCGACGGGGATCAAGTGGCGGTCGGGACTCCAGCGGAAGCGTCATGGGCACTACATTGGCGCAGCACACCAACAGGAGGCCAGACCCCCATGAGCGCACTCGAGTCGACTCCCGAGATCGACCTTCACACCACCGCCGGCAAGCTCGCCGACCTCGAGCGTCGCGAGAACGAGGCCGTTCACGCGCCCGCCGCCAAGGCGCAGGAGAAGCAGCACGCGAAGGGTCGCAAGACCGCCCGCGAGCGCCTCGAGCTCCTCTTCGACGAGGGCTCCTTCGTCGAGCTCGACGAGTTCGCCCGTCACCGTTCGACGGCGTTCGGGCTGGAGAAGACCCGTCCCTACGGCGACGGCGTCGTCACCGGCTACGGCACGGTCAACGGCCGCCAGGTCTGCGCCTTCTCGCAGGACTTCACCGTCTTCGGTGGCTCCCTGGGCGAGGTCTACGGCGAGAAGATCGTCAAGGTCATGGACCTCGCGATCAAGACCGGCTCCCCGATCGTCGGCATCAACGAGGGTGCGGGTGCCCGCATCCAGGAGGGTGTCGTCTCCCTCGGCCTCTATGGCGAGATCTTCAAGCGCAACACCCGCGCCTCGGGTGTCATCCCGCAGATCTCCCTGATCATGGGCAACTGCGCCGGCGGCCACGTCTACTCGCCGGCCCTGACCGACTTCGTCGTCATGGTCGACCAGACCTCCGCGATGTTCATCACCGGCCCCGACGTCATCAAGACCGTCACCGGCGAGGACATCTCGATGGAGGACCTCGGTGGTGCGCGTGCGCACAACTCCAAGTCCGGCTCCGCGCACCACATGGCGGTCGACGAGGAGGACGCCATCGAGTACGTCAAGGGCCTGCTGGACCACCTGCCACAGAACAACCTCGACGAGCTCCCGGTCTACGACGCCCCGGCCGACCTCGAGCCCAACGAGCTGGACCTCAAGCTCGACACGATCATCCCCGACGGCGCGAACCAGCCGTACGACATGCACGAGGTCATCGAGACGATCCTCGACGACCAGGAGTTCCTCGAGGTCCAGGAGCTCTTCGCCCCGAACCTCATCATCGGCTTCGGCCGCGTCGAGGGCTCCCCGGTCGGCATCGTCGCCAACCAGCCGATGCAGTTCGCCGGCACGCTGGACATCGACGCCTCCGAGAAGGCCGCGCGCTTCGTCCGCACCTGCGACGCGTTCAACATCCCGGTCGTCACCCTGGTCGACGTCCCCGGCTTCCTCCCGGGCACCGACCAGGAGCACACCGGCATCATCCGCCGTGGCGCGAAGCTCCTCTACGCCTACTGCGAGGCGACGGTCCCGCTCGTCACGATCATCACCCGCAAGGCGTACGGCGGCGCGTACGACGTCATGGGCTCCAAGCACCTCGGTGGCGACATCAACCTCGCGTGGCCCACCGCCCAGATCGCGGTCATGGGCGCGCAGGGGGCGGCGAACATCATCCACCGCCGCACGCTCTCCGACCTAGCTGCCTCGGGTGCCGGCACCGACGCCGTCGAGGCCAAGCGCGCCGAGCTCATCGACGAGTACGAGACCACCCTGGCCAACCCGTACATCGCGGCCGAGCGTGGCTACATCGACGGCGTCATCCGCCCCCACGAGACCCGCGCCGAGATCGTCAAGGCGCTGCGTCTGCTCAAGGGCAAGCGCGTCGAGCAGCTGCCGAAGAAGCACGGGAACATCCCGCTCTGATGGCGGCCTCGACGGAGAACGAGACGGCGGAGACCGTCGTGGAGGAGCAGAAGCCGCTCCTCCGCGTGGTCTCCCCCCACGCCACCCCCGAGGAGATCGCGGTGATCACCGCGGTCTTCGCGGCCATGGGCTCCGGCGACGCAGCTCCGGTGAAGAAGCGCCCCTCCGACTGGGCCTCGCCGGCGCGACGCGTGCGTTGTACGCTCCCGCACGGCCTCGGCGGCTGGAAGGCCTCGGCCCTCCCTCGCTGAAGCGGCGCTCAGCTGCACCCGATCGACATCGAGGCGGCGCGGACTTGCAGGAATCCTGCGAGTCCGCGCCGCTTCGACGTTCCTGGCCGTGGGTCCGCGCCGAGTCGGCGACTAGCCTCAACGCGTGATGATCCCGCGCTGGCTCCTCGACGGCATCGTGGCCGGTGAGCTCGACCTGGCCTTCCGGCGCTGGACCCGCCGCATGCACGTCCCCGGCGGCACCCAGCGCACGGCGTACGGCGTGGTGCGCTTCGAGGCCGTGGACGTCGTGGACCTCGACGCGATCACCGAGGACGACGCCCGTCGCGCAGGGCAGCCACTGGAGCGGATCCGAGCGGTCCTCGGGCGCAAGGAGGGTGACGTCTACCGGATCCGCCTCTCCTACGCCGGTGCGGACGACCGGGTGGCGCTGCGCGAGAAGGCCCGGCTCACTCCGAAGCAGCGCGACGACATGGTGGCGACGCTCGCCGGCATGGACGCGCGGAGCAAGCGGGGTCCGTGGACCCGCCAGCACCTGGAGCTGATCGAGGCTCGGCCCTCGACCCTGGCCGAGGAGATCGCGGCCAGCATCGGGCGCGAGAAGCTGCCCTTCAAGGCCGACATCCGGCGCCTCAAGGAGCTCGGCCTGACCGAGAGCCTCCGCCCGGGCTACCGACTCTCGCCCCGCGGCCGTGCCGTGCTGCGCCACCTGCGCTCGCTAGACGGCCAGTAACTCACGTACGCGCCGCCTCGGCGCTCCCACCGTGCAGGTACGCGCCGCCTCGGCGCTCCCACCGTGCAAGTACGCGCCGCCTCGGCGGATAGGGTCGCGGGCGTGACCTTCGTGCTGGCCTCCCAGTCCCCCGCCCGCCTCGCCACGCTCCGCAAGGCCGGTCTCGACCCGCAGGTCATCGTGAGCGGCGTCGACGAGGACCAGCTCGCGGGGCTGCCTCCGGTCGAGCTCGCCCTGCGCCTCGCGGAGCTCAAGTGCGCCGCTGTCGTCGAGAGGGAGGACCTGCCGTCCGACGCCGTCGTCCTCGGCTGTGACTCCGTGCTCGAGCTCGACGGCGAGGCCCTCGGCAAGCCCGGCACGCCCGAGGAGGCGACCCGGCGCTGGCAGGCGATGCGCGGTCGCACGGGCGTGCTCGTCACCGGCCACGCGCTCCACGACACGGCCAGCGGCCGCACCGTCTCTGCGACGGCGGCCACCACCGTCCACTTCGCCGACGTCACCGACGCCGAGATCACGGCGTACGTCGCCACGGGCGAACCACTCCATGTTGCGGGCGCCTTCACCGTCGACGGCCTCGGAGGGGCCTTCGTGACCGGCATCGAGGGTTGTCATCACAACGTGGTCGGTGTCTCCCTGCCACTGGTCCGCACGCTGCTGGCGGATCTCGGCCGCTCGTGGACCGATTTCTGGGCGCGGTACTGAGTCCCACAAATGTGAGTGGCGGTCCACACATCGGCGGAGGGTCCCCGGGAACCTGATGTGCCCCTAGACTCCGGACGAGCCCGACATGGAAACAGGAGTGTGCCGTGCCCGAGATCAAGCCCCTGCAGAAGGTCCTCATCGCCAACCGTGGTGAGATCGCCGTCCGCGTCATCCGCGCCTGCAAGGACGCCGGCATCGGCTCCGTGGCCGTGTACGCCGAGCCGGACCGGGACGCGCTGTTCGTGCGCCTGGCCGACGAGGCCTACTCGCTCAACGGTTCGACGCCCGCCGACTCGTACCTCGTGATCGAGAAGATCATCGCCGTCGCCAAGGAGTCGGGCGCCGACTCGGTCCACCCCGGCTACGGCTTCCTCGCCGAGAACGCCAACTTCGCCCAGGCCGTCCTTGACGCCGGGCTGATCTGGATCGGTCCCTCCCCGGAGGCGATCGACGGCCTGGGCGACAAGGCCAAGGCCAAGCAGATCGCCCTCGCCGCCGGCGCGCCCCTCGCCCCCGGCCTCAAGGACGCGGTCGAGAACGCCGACCAGATCGTCGAGTTCGCCAAGGAGCACGGCCTCCCGGTCGCCATCAAGGCGGTCTTCGGTGGCGGCGGTCGCGGCCTCAAGGTCGCCCGCACGCTCGAGGAGATCCCCGAGCTCTTCGAGTCCGCCACCCGTGAGGCGATCTCCGCCTTCGGCCGCGGCGAGTGCCTCGTGGAGAAGTTCCTCGACAAGCCGCGCCACGTCGAGACCCAGTGCCTGGCCGACCAGTACGGCAACGTCGTGGTCGTCTCCACCCGCGACTGCTCGCTGCAGCGTCGCCACCAGAAGCTGGTCGAGGAGGCCCCCGCGCCATTCCTCACCGACGAGCAGAACCAGCGCCTCTACGAGTCGTCCAAGGCGATCCTGCGCGAGGCGAAGTACGTCGGCGCCGGCACCTGTGAGTTCCTCGTCGCCAACGACGGCACGATCTCCTTCCTCGAGGTCAACACCCGCCTCCAGGTCGAGCACTGTGTCTCCGAGGAGGTCACCGGCATCGACCTGGTCCGCGAGATGTTCCGCATCGCCGCGGGCGAGGAGCTCGGCTACGACGACCCCGAGGTCCGTGGTCACTCGATCGAGTTCCGCATCAACGCCGAGGACGGCGGCAACAACTTCATGCCGGCGCCCGGCACGCTGACCAAGTGGAACCCGCCGGCCGGCCCCGGCATCCGCGTCGACGGTGGCTACGAGGTCGGCGAGACGATCCCGGGTGCCTTCGACTCCCTGGTCGCCAAGCTGATCGTCACCGGCAAGGACCGCACCCAGGCCATCGAGCGCTCGCGCCGCGCCATCGCCGAGTTCGAGGTCGACGGCATGCCGACCGCCCTCACCTTCGACGAGGTCATCGTCAACGACCCGGCCTGGGTGGGCGCCTCCAACCCGACCGGCGAGGGCTCCTTCGACGTCTACACGACGTGGATCGAGACCGACTTCAACAACACCATCACGCCGTACGCCGGCGACGCGGGCGAGGCCGAAGAGGCCGGCGAGCGCCAGAAGGTCGTCGTCGAGGTCGGTGGCAAGCGCCTCGAGGTCGTCATCCCGGCCGGCCTGGGTGGCCTCTCCACGGGTGGCGGCGCCGCCGCGGCCAAGAAGCCGAAGGCCGCTCGCAAGAAGGCCGGCGCCGCCGTCTCCGGTGACGCCGTCGCCTCCCCCATGCAGGGCACCATCGTGAAGATCGCCGTCGAGGAGGGCCAGGAGGTCGCCGAGGGCGACGTCATCGTGGTCCTCGAGGCGATGAAGATGGAGCAGCCGCTCAAGGCGCACAAGGCCGGCACCGTGACCGGTCTCGATGCCGAGGTCGGCGTCACCGTCACCCAGGGCGCGGTCATCTGCGAGCTCAAGGACTGATCTCATCCAGCACGCCGAAGGGCGCCCACCTCATCGAGGTGGGCGCCCTTCGTGGTTGTCGCCCGGGCTTGCGGTGCCGGAGCTCAGGTTGTCTTCGTGGGCACACCGGAGAAGGTGAAGTACGTCGACTTGAGGCCGAGCTTCATCCGGAAGTCGCTGCCGTAGACGTTGTCGACGAGTGTCGCCTTGCCGTCCTTCGTACCGCGCAGCCGGAGCTTGTTGATCCGACCGCCCCACTCACCGTTGCCGTCCCGACTGAGCACTTCGATGGACGTGAGGTTGCCCAAGGCCGGCCACCGTCGCTCGATCGCTGCCACGTCGACGGTCGTGGTCCAGTTGTGGTTCGGGTTGCCATAGCTGCCGTCGGCGCGCTTCCAGCCGTCGTACGGATCCTGCTTGGCCGGGAGGTAGGGCACCGAGCCTGCGCTGGTCCAGCCACCGCTGCTCGAGGAGAACTGCGTGAACGCCGGCGTCCCGTTGTGCGTCAGGATCACCCCGCGCGTGGCGTCGATCGCGACGTTGCTGCCGGCTGCCTCGCGGTCGTAGCCGCCGTAGACCTGGCACTGCGTGGTGTCACAGATGTCGTAGTGGGTCGCGCGCGAGGGCGTGGAGAGGTCCCAGGCCGCGTAGCTCCGGGCAGCGACGGCCTGCGATGCGACGGCGTCGGGGTCCCACGACGACGGCATCTCCGCGGGCACGACGCCACGGAGGTAGCTTTCCAGGGAGAGCAGGTTGACCGTGTCGCGATCGGTCGAGCCGGCGGTGGGTCGCGCGGCGTACAGGCGGCCGCGGAACTGGTGGCTGGTGCCGCCGTAGTAGAGGCGGATCGGACGCCCGCCGGCCAGGAACGCTCCGTCACCGGTGAAGGTCCACCAGCGCTTCCAGGTGCCCGCGAGCAGGTAGTCGACGGCCGTGCTGTTATCTGCCGTGACGGTGAGGCGCCAGCGGGTCGCGCCGTTGGCGGGCAGCAGGCGAACCTCACGCGTCGCCGTGGCGAGCAGGCGGAGGTTCGACCGCGGCGCCACCACGACGTCGCGCGAGGTGTCGGCCGAGATCAGCACACGGACCGTGCGCGAGAGCGTCGCGCGCGTCGTACCGGGGTAGTAGAAGGACGTGATCTGCTGCCAGGTCAGCCCCTTCAGGGCGGCGCCCTGCGCGCCGTACTGCGACATGCCGTGGCCATGGCCGTAGCCGTGGCCGGTCAGCTTCACCGCGCCCGTCGCGGGCATCGTGTACGTCGTCGTGGCTGCCGAGGCGGGCGTGAGGAGAGGACCGACGGCCACGAGAGCCGTCCCGACGAGGAGGCTGGACAGGGCGGCCGTGGTCCGACCGAGGGCACCGCGGCGCATGAGAGAACTCCGTGACTGATGTGACTGTTGGGAACCGTGAGACTCCAGCATGCGCGGGCGCGACGGCGCCTGTAAACCGCTCTGCGGGAACTACAGAGCTGGAATTCGTAGCCCGCAGTGACTAGTCCCTCAGGACTGGTGCAGCCGGCGCGCGGCCTCGGCGATGGAGCCGGACAGCGACGGGTAGACGGTGAACGTCTGGGCCAGCTGGTCGGCGGTCACCTTCATCGTGACGGCGAGCGCGATCGGGTGGATCAGCTCACTGGCGCGCGGCCCCACGACCACTCCCCCGAGCACACGCCGCGAGTGCGGGCTGACGAAGAGCTTCACGAAGCCGTCCTGGATGCCCTGCATCTTGGCGCGGGCGTTGGTGGCGAGCGGGAGCATCACGCCGTCGGCCTTCACCTCACCCGCGTCGACGGCGTTCTGGCTGACCCCGACGGTGGCGATCTCCGGCGAGGTGAAGACGTTGGACGCCACGATGCTGAGGTCGAGCGGCGCGACCGCGTCGCCGAGCACGTGCCACATCGCGATGCGGCCCTGCATGGCCGCGACGCTGGCGAGCATGAAGACACCGGTGCAGTCGCCGGCGGCGTACACGCCCCGGGCGGTGGTCCGCGAGACGCGGTCGACGGTGATGAAGCCTCCGGCGTCGAGCGCCACGCCGGCGTCCTCCAGACCCATGCCCGTCGTGTTGGGCACCGAGCCGAGCGCGAGGAGGCAGTGGGAGCCGGTGACGCTGCGTCCGTCCTCGAGCTCGACGGTGACGGTGTCGCCGTCCCGGCTGACCGACTTCATGCGGGACTTGCCGAGCACCTCCATGCCCCGCCGCTTGAAGACCTCCTCGAGGACCTCGGCAGCATCGGCGTCCTCGCCGGGAAGGACCCGGTCGCGGCTGGAGACGAGGGTGACCTCGATGCCGAGCGCGTTGTAGGCACTGGCGAACTCGGCGCCGGTCACGCCGGAGCCGACGACGATCATCTTCGTCGGGGTCTCCTGCAGGTCGTAGACCTGCTCCCAGGTCAGGATCCGCTCGCCGTCGGGCCGGGCGGTCGGCAGCGTGCGCGGGCTGGCGCCGGTGGAGATGAGCACCGCGTCCGCGTCGTACGACGTCTCGGTGCCGTCCGCCGCGGTGGCGACGACGCGACCCGGGCCGTCGAGCCGGCCGCGGCCCTGCACCACCGTGACGCCCTCGGAGGTGAGGCGCGTGGCGATGTCGGCGGACTGGTCGGACGCGAGCTGCTTGACCCGGGCGTTGATCCGGCCGAGATCGATCCCGACGGCCCCGGCCGCGTCGCCCTCGTGGTCCTGTGTCGTGATGCCGAGCACGGAGGAGCGTGGCAGCTCAGCCATCACCTCGGCGGTGGCGATGAGGGTCTTGGACGGTACGCAGTCGGTGAGCACGGCGGAGCCGCCCAGGCCGTCGGTGTCGACGACCGTCACCTCCGCACCCAGCTGCGCGGCGACCAACGCCGACTCGTAGCCACCCGGACCGCCACCGATGATCACCACGCGCGTCATGGGGGCATCCTCTCAGGTCCGGCTCGACCCGGCGCACCCCTACGATCGCTTGGTGACGACACACGCCTCCGCGCCACCGCAGGCCCCCTCGACCCTGCTCCGCATCTCCGCGGTCCCGCTGATGCTCGTCGCAGGCGGCGCGGTCGCCGTGCAGTCGGAGGTCAACGGCCGCCTCGCCACGGCACTGGGTGACGGTCCGCGGGCCGGCATCGGGGCGGCCGTGCTCAGCTTCGGCACAGGGCTCCTTCTGCTCGCCCTGCTCACCACATTCTCCCCCACCCAGCGCCGCAACGCGGCCGCGCTCATCTCGGGCCTGCGCCACCGCACCATCCGCCCGGTGGAGCTCGTCGGCGGCCTGATGGGCGCGTTCCTCGTCTCGACGCAGGGCATCACGGTCGGCACGATCGGCGTTGCCCTCTTCAGCGTCGCGCTGACCGCGGGCCAGTCGGTGAGCTCGCTCGTGGTCGACCACCTCGGCTTCGGGCCCGCGGGACACCAGGCGCTGTCGGTGCCGCGGGCGGTGGCGGCGACCTTCGCGGTCGCCGCGGTGCTGCTGGGCACCGGATCGAGGCTGGCCGACGAGGTGTCGGTGCAGCTCCTCGTGTTTGCCTTGCTGGCCTTCCTGGCCGGCGCCGGGTCGGCGGTCCAGCAGGCGCTCAACGGGCGCGTCTCGCGGCATGTCGGTCCGTGGGTCACGACGCTCAACAACTTCGTGGTCGGGTGGACCGCGCTGCTCGTCGCGTTCGCACTCAGCCTGCTGCTCGACGGACGCCTCGACGGCCTGCCCGGCACGTGGTGGCTCTACCTCGGCGGCGTGATCGGTGTCGCGTTCATCTGGCTCGCGGCCCTGCTGGTGCGCGTCCACGGCGTCCTGGTCCTGAGCCTGTCGATGATCGCCGGCCAGGTGGTGGGCGCCCAGATCATCGAGGCGATGATGGACCACGGGTCGGTCGGCCTCGCCGGCTACGCGGCGAGCGGTCTCACCGTGATCGGCGTCCTCCTCGCCCTCGGCCTGCGGCCCCGCGAGAGAGGCCCGGCCTGACAGGAGGGCAAGGTTTTTTGCGCACCGACTTAGGTATCTTTAAAACGCAAAAGCCGCTACGCTGTTCTTGTGAGCCACCTTACGTCGCCCTCCGTGACGGTGATCTGAGCCGTGACGCCCGACCGCCTCGAGCAATGGCCCGGCCGGAACTGGCCGCTGGGTGCGACCTGGTCCCCCGAGTCGACGAACTTCGCGGTCCACGCGCCGGGGGCGACGCGGGCATGGCTCTGCCTCTTCGACGACGCCGACCACGAGACGGCGTACGAGCTGACCGAGCGGAGCCTCGGCGTCTGGCACGCGCGGATCCCCGGTGTTGCCGTGGGCACGCGCTACGGCTACCGCGTCGACGGCCCGTGGGAGCCCGCAGCGGGCCTGCGCTTCAACTCCACCAAGCTGCTGCTCGACCCGTATGCGCGCGCGATCTCCGGCGACATCACCCAGGACCCGGCGCTCTACGGCCACGACCTGGAGGAGCCGGGCAAGCCGAGCGCGCTCGACTCCGCGTCCGTCGTCCCCCGCAGCGTGGTCGTGCACGACGACTTCGACTGGGGCGACGACGCCCCGCTCCGCCTGCGCTGGCGCGACACCGTCATCTACGAGCTCCACGTCCGTGGCTTCACGAAGCTCAACCGCGACCTGCCCGAGCACCTGCGCGGCACGTACGCCGGGCTCGGCCACCCCACGACGATCGCCTACCTCACCGACCTGGGGGTGACCGCGGTGGAGCTCCTTCCGGTGCACCAGTTCTTCTCCGAGCCTGCCCTGCTCGACCGCGGCCTGGTGAACTACTGGGGCTACAACTCCCTCGGCTTCCTGGCGCCACACAACGCCTACTGCTCGGCGTTCGCCTCGGGAGGCGACCGGGGCGAGCAGGTCACCGAGTTCAAGCAGATGGTGAAGGACCTCCACGCCGCCGGCATCGAGGTGATCCTCGACGTGGTCTACAACCACACCGCGGAGGGCGGGGCGCTGGGGCCGACACTCAGCTTCCGCGGGCTCGACGACCTCGGCTCCTACCGCCGCGTGCAGCAGCCGGAGGACGCCGACGAGGATGCCGCCTGGGAGGACACGTACTGGGACGTCACCGGCTGTGGCAACACCGTCGACAGCTCGAACGCCAACACGCTCCGGCTGATCCTCGACTCCCTGCGCTACTGGGTCACCGAGATGCACGTCGACGGCTTCCGCTTCGACCTGATGTCAGCGTTGACGCGGACTGGGTACGCGGTCGACATGCACGGAGCCCTTCTCACCACCATCAACCAGGACCCCGTCCTGCGCCACGTGAAGCTGATCGCCGAGCCCTGGGACGCCTCGATGGAGGGCTACCGCGTCGGCCAGTACCCACCGCCATGGGTGGAGTGGAACGACCAGTACCGCGACACGATCCGCGACTTCTGGCGCGGCCAGTCCGACGGCATCCGCACGGTCGCGACCCGGATCGCCGGCTCCGCCGACCTGTACGCCGACGACGGCCGCTCGCCGTACGCGTCGGTGAACTTCGTGACCGCCCACGACGGCTTCACGCTGCGTGACCTCGTCTCGTACGACGCCAAGCACAACGAGGCGAACGGCGAGGAGAACCGCGACGGCACCGACAACAACCGCTCCCACAACTGGGGCGCCGAGGGCGAGACCGACGACGCGGCCATCGTGCAGACGCGGCACCGGATCGCCGCGAACCTGCTGGCCACGCTCTGCCTCTCCAACGGAGTCCCGATGCTGACCGCAGGTGACGAGCGCGGGCGCACCCAGGGTGGCAACAACAACGCGTTCTGCCAGGACAACAAGACCTCCTGGGTCGACTGGGAGGACGACACCTGGCTCGACCTGCACGAGATCACCCGGACCGCGCTGCGGATCCGCCGCGAGCACCCGGCGCTACGCCAGCGCCACTGGTTCGAGGGCCGCCCGACCGTCCGCGGCGGCCCGAAGGACCTCGCCTGGATCCACCCGACGGGCCGCGAGATGACCGACGGCGACTGGCACGACGACGAGCTCCGGGTGATCGGCATGTTCGTCTCCGGCTCCCCGCTGCGCGAGGCGGGCCCGCGCGGCGAGGTGCTCCACGATGCGTCGTTCCTGCTCTGGCTCAACGGCTCCGGCAACCCGTGCGAGTGCCAGCTCGCCGACAACCCGTGGGTGACCTCCGGCGTGGTGGTGCTCTCCACCGACGACGCGCTCCCCGTCGGCACACCGGTCAAGGCCGGGCAGACCATGCCCCTCTCGCCGCACTCCCTCGTCCTGCTCCAGACCCGAACGGATGACCACGCATGACCAGCACCCAGCACGTGACCCCTCAGGTGATCGGCCGGATTCCCGTCATGGAGGTCGCCCCCGTGATCGAGGGCGGTGCACTGCCCGCCAAGGCGGCGGTCGGCGAACCGTTCGCCGTCACCGCGCTCGTCTTCCGCGAGGGCCACGACGCACTCGGTGCGGAGGTCGTCCTCACCGATCCGCGCGGCAAGGAGCGCGCGCCGGTGCGGATGGAGCCGCTCGAGCACGAGCGCGCCCGCCTCTCCGCCACAGTCGCCGGCGACGAGGTCGGCGCCTGGACGTTCCGGATCCAGGCGTGGAGCGACCCACTCGAGACCTGGCACCACGCCGCGACCGTGAAGATCCGCGCCGGCGTCGACGTCGACCTGATGTTCGCCGAGGGGGTCGCCCTGCTCGAGCGCTGGCTGGCCGGCACCCGGATGACCCGAAAGGACCGGTCGACGGCAACGCGGATCCGCAAGCTCCTCGGCGACTCCCGGGCCGCCCTCGAGACCCGGCTGGCGGCGATCGAGTCGCCCGAGCTCGCGGAGCTCTTCGCGCGCTATCCGCTGCGCGACCTGCTCACGCTGACCCGCGAGCATCCGCTGTACGTCGACCCCGAGCGCGCGCTCGCCTCGAGTTGGTACGAGTTCTTCCCCCGCTCCGAGGGCGCGTACGCCGACCCGGCGACGGGCGCGCTCATCTCCGGCACTTTCCGGACAGCGGCCGAGCGGCTCCCCGCGGTGGCGGCGATGGGCTTCGACATCGTCTACCTGCCGCCGATCCACCCGATCGGCGAGGTCAACCGCAAGGGGCCCAACAACGTCGTCCTCGGCCCGGACGCAGAGCACCCCGCCGACTGGGTCGGCTCCCCCTGGGCCGTCGGCTCGAAGGACGGCGGCCACGACGCGATCCACCCCGACCTCGGGACCGAGGAGGACTTCGCGGCGTTCGTGACGACCGCCAACGACCTGGGCCTCGAGGTCGCCCTCGACTTCGCCCTCCAGGCCGCACCCGACCACCCGTGGGTGGCGTCGCACCCGGAGTGGTTCACCACCCGCGTCGACGGGTCGATCGCCTACGCGGAGAACCCGCCGAAGAAGTACCAGGACATCTACCCGGTCAACTTCGACAACGACTACGCGGGCATCCTGCAGGAGTCCGAGCGGATCCTGCGCCACTGGATGCGCCTGGGCGTCCGCACCTTCCGCGTGGACAACCCCCACACGAAGCCGGTCCGGTTCTGGGCCGACCTGCTCGCGGCGATCCGGCGTACCGACCCCGACGTCGTCTTCCTCTCCGAGGCCTTCACCCAGCCGGCGATGCTGCACGCGCTCGGCGCGGTCGGCTTCCACCAGTCCTACTGCTACTTCACCTGGCGCAACGAGCGTCGCGAGATCGAGGAGTACCTCCACGAGGTCTCCCACGAAACCAGCCACAAGGTCCGGCCGAGCTTCTGGGTCAACACCCCCGACATCCTCCCGACCTTCCTGCAGAGCGGCCTGCGCGCGGCCTTCCAGATCCGCGCGGTGCTCGCCGCGACGGGCTCTCCCAGCTGGGGCGTGTACGCCGGGTTCGAGCTGCTCGAGCACACCCCGCTGCGGCCCGGTGCCGAGGAGTACCTCCACTCGGAGAAGTTCGAGCTCAAGGTCCGCGACTGGGCCGGCGCCGAGGAGCGCGGCGAGTCGCTCGCGCCGTACCTCACCCGGCTCAACGAGATCCGTCGCAACCACCCGGCGCTGCGCCAGCTCCGCAACGTGACCGTCCACCGCACCGACGACGAGGCGGTCCTCTGCTTCAGCAAGCGCGACGTCGTGAGCGGCGACCTGGTCATCGTGGTCGTCAACCTCGACCCGACGACCGCCCGGGAGACGACGCTCCACCTCGACATGCCCGCGCTCGGCCTCGACTGGCACGACGAGATGGAGGTCCAGGACCTGCTCGCTCCCGGCACCTGGCGCTGGTCCGAGCACACCTACGTCCACCTCGACCCCGCCACCCGGCCGGCGCACGTGCTGGCCGTCCGGCGGCCGACGAGCGACTCGACGAGTGAGGAGCGATGATGACGGAGCCGGTTCTCGGCGAGCTCGACCTGCACCTGATCGCAGAGGGTCGCCACGAGCACCTCTGGGACGTGCTCGGCGCCCACACCCGCACCATCGGCGGCACGACCGGCACCTCCTTCACCCTCTGGGCTCCGAACGCCCGCGAGGTGC
Organism: Nocardioides sp.; assembly: GCF_035481145.1. Lineage (GTDB taxonomy): Bacteria > Actinomycetota > Actinomycetes > Propionibacteriales > Nocardioidaceae > Nocardioides. The sequence continues at coordinate 29,775 of NZ_DATIHB010000024.1, forward strand.
GGGTCATCGGCGACTTCAACCACTGGGACGGGCACGCGCACGCGATGCGGCGGCTCGACTCCTCCGGTGTCTGGGAGCTCTTCGTCCCGCACCTCGCCCCCGGCGTCGCCTACAAGTTCGCGGTGCTCGGCGCCGACGGCACGTGGCGCGAGAAGGCCGACCCGATGGCACGGCGCACCGAGGTGCCGCCGCGCACCGCGTCGGTCACCTTCGACAGCGCGCACGTCTGGTCGGACGGCGCCTGGATGGAGTCCCGCACCGACCGCCCCGACCTGACCGCGATGACGGTCTACGAGGTCCACCTGGGCTCGTGGCGCCGCCACCCCGACGGCTCGCCGTACGCGTGGGACGAGCTGGCCGAGCACCTCACGGCGTACGTCGTCGAGATGGGCTACACCCACGTCGAGCTGCTGCCCGTGATGGAGCACCCCTTCGGCGGCTCGTGGGGCTACCAGGTGACCTCCTACTACGCGCCGACCGCGCGCCACGGCGACCCCGACGGGCTGCGCCGGCTGGTCGACGCGCTGCACGCCGCGGGCATCGGCGTCATCCTCGACTGGGTGCCGGCCCACTTCCCCAAGGACGAGTTCGCCCTGGCCCGCTTCGACGGCACGGCGCTCTACGAGCACCCGGACCCGCGTCGCGGGGAGCACCCCGACTGGGGCACCTACGTCTTCGACTTCGGCCGTCCCGAGGTGCGCAACTTCCTCGTGGCCAACGCGCTCTACTGGCTCGAGGAGTTCCACATCGACGGCCTGCGGGTCGACGCCGTCGCCTCGATGCTCTACCTCGACTACTCGCGCAACGACGGCGAGTGGCAGCCCAACGTCCACGGCGGCCGCGAGAACCTCGAGGCGGTGCAGTTCCTGCAGGAGCTCAACGCCACGGTCTACCGCCGCGTGCCCGGCGCCTTCACGGTCGCCGAGGAGTCGACGTCGTGGCCGGGCGTCACGCGCGCCACGGAGCACGACGGCCTGGGCTTCGGCTTCAAGTGGAACATGGGCTGGATGCACGACACGCTGCACTACCTGCAGCGCGACCCCCTCTACCGCGGCCACCACCACGGCGACGTCACCTTCACGCTGGTCTACGCGTTCTCGGAGAACTACGTGCTCCCGCTGAGTCACGACGAGGTCGTGCACGGCAAGGGCTCGCTGCTCGACAAGATGCCGGGCGACCGGTGGAACCGCTTCGCCCACCTCCGCTCCCTCTTCGCGCTGCAGTACGCCCACCCGGGCAAGAAGCTCCTCTTCATGGGCGGCGAGTTCGGCCAGGCCGCCGAATGGGCCGAGCCCCGTGAGCTCGACTGGTGGCTGCTCGGCGAGCCCGAGCACGACGGGGTACGCCGGCTGGTCACCGACCTCAACGCCACCTATCGCAGCCTCACCTCCCTGTGGGAGACCGACGGCGACTCCTCCCGCTTCCGCTGGCTCGACACCGGCGACGCGGGCCACGACGTGCTCGCGTTCCTCCGGTGGTCGGCCGACGCCACCCCGGTCGTCGCGGTCGCGAACGTCTCCGGCGTCACCGTCGACGGCTACCGCCTCGGGCTGCCCAGCGCCGGGCGGTGGGCCGAGGTGCTCAACACCGACGCCTCGACGTACGGCGGGAGTGGAGCGGGCAACCTCGGCTCCGTCGAGGCGACCAACGACCCGTGGCAGGACCAGCCGGCCTCCGCGGTGCTCGTCGTACCTCCTGCCGGCGTCCTGTGGCTCACGCCCGCCCCCACGAACGGAGACCCCGCATGAAGGTGCTGAGCCTGATCCTCGCCGGCGGCGAGGGCAAGCGACTGATGCCGCTGACCGAGGACCGGGCCAAGCCCGCGGTCCCCTTCGCCGGGAGCTACCGGCTGATCGACTTCGCCCTGTCGAACCTGATCAACTCGGGCTTCCTCAAGTGCGCGGTGCTGACGCAGTACAAGTCGCACTCGCTGGACCGGCACATCTCGCTGACCTGGCGGATGTCGAGCATGCTCGGCAACTACGTGACGCCCGTGCCGGCGCAGCAGCGGCGCGGCAAGCAGTGGTACCAGGGCAGCGCCGACGCGATCTACCAGTCGATGAACCTCATCACCGACGAGCGACCCGACATCATCGTGGTCTTCGGTGCCGACCACGTCTACCGGATGAACGCGCGCCAGATGGTCGACGCCCACGTCGCCTCCGGCGCCGGCGTGACCGTCGCCGGCATCCGGGTGCCGCGGAGCCAGGCCAACCAGTTCGGCGTGATGACGGTCAAGGAGGACGGCACCACGATCGACGAGTTCCTCGAGAAGCCAACCGACCCGCCGGGGCTGCCCGACTCCCCCGACGAGATCCTCGCTTCGATGGGCAACTACGTCTTCACGGCCGACGTGCTCATCGAGGCGCTCGAGGCCGACGCCAAGGACCCCGCCTCGCTCCACGACATGGGCGGCGACATCGTGCCCGCGCTGGTCGCACAGCAGCAGGCCGCGGTCTACGACTTCAAGGAGAACGAGGTACCGGGCGCACTCGGTGCCGACCGGTCGTACTGGCGCGACGTGGGCACGATCGACTCGTACCACGACGCGCACCTGGACCTGGTCTCCGCGTCGCCCGAGTTCAACCTCTACAACCAGGAGTGGCCGATCTACTCGCTCCCCGCACAGCTGCCGGGCGCCAAGTTCGTCCACGGAGCCTCGGTGCGTGACTCGATCGTCTGCGCCGGCTCGATCGTCTCCGGTGCCAACACCGACTCCTCGGTGATCGGCACCGGCGTGCGCGTCGAGGACGGTGCCGCGATCCAGCGTGCCGTGCTCATGGACGGCGTGCAGGTCGGGCGCGGCGCGATCCTGCGCGACGTGATCGTCGACAAGAACGTCGTCATTCCGCCCGGCACACTGATCGGCATCAACCACGACGAGGACCGCCGCCGTGGCTTCCACGTCAGCGAAGGCGGCATCGTCGTGATCGGCAAGGGGCAGCACGTATGAGAGACGTCGAGCCGCTCCGTGCGAGCATCCTGACCCGCGAGTTCCCGCCCGACGTCTACGGCGGCGCCGGCGTCCACGTCACGTTCCTGACCCGCGAGCTGGCGAAGCTCTCCGGGGTCGACGTGGACGTGCAGTGCATGGGCGAGCCGCGACCGGGCGCCACCGCGCACTCCGAGAAGGATGAGCGCCTCGCGTCGGCCAACTCCGCACTGCGCGTCCTCTCCACCGACCTGTCGATGACGGCCGCCGCCGAGGGGGCGGACATCGTCCACTCCCACACCTGGTACGCCGCGATGGCCGGCCACTGGGCCAAGCTCCTGTACGGCGTGCCTCACGTCATCACGGCCCACTCCCTCGAGCCGGACCGGCCGTGGAAGGCCGAGCAGCTCGGGGGCGGCTACGCGCTCTCGTCGTGGGCGGAGAAGACCGCCTACGAGGGCGCGGACGCGGTCGTCGCGGTCAGCAGAGCGATGGTCGGCGACATCCAGCGGGCCTACCCGGAGGTCGACCCGTCACGCATCCACGTGATTCACAACGGCATCGACGCCGAGCTCTACTTCCCCGACCCGTCCCGGGACGTCCTGGAGCGGGTCGGCGTCGACCCCTCGCGGCCGTACGCCGCATTCGTCGGCCGGATCACCCGGCAGAAGGGTGTCGCCCACCTGCTGCGCGCGGCCCTCGACTTCGACCCGGAGCTGCAGCTGGTGCTGCTGGCCGGGGCCGCCGACACCCCCGAGCTCAAGGACGAGACCGATGCCGCGATCGCCGAGCTGCACGCACGGCGTACGGGGGTCTTCGTGGTGTCGGAGATGCTGCCGCCGGAGGATGTCCGGCAGGTGCTGAGCCACGCGCTCTTCTTCTGCTGCCCGTCGGTCTACGAGCCGCTGGGCATCGTCAACCTGGAGGCGATGGCGTGCGGGGCTGCGGTCGTCGCCAGCCGCGTCGGCGGCATCCCGGACGTGGTGCTCGACGGCGAGACCGGCCTGCTGGTCGACTACGACCCCGCGGACGCCGTCGGCTTCGAGGCCGGCATCGCGGCGGCCGCCAACCGGCTCGTCACCGACCGCGCGCTCGCCGAGGAGCTCGGCAAGGCAGGCATGGAGCGGGCCCGCGGCCAGTTCGGCTGGGGCCCGATCGCGGAGCAGACCGCCGCGCTCTACCGCTCGCTGCTTTGACGCTGCTGCAGAGACGGGCGCGCTGGCGCCAAGACCGGCGGTGCCAAACTGTCAGACTGACAGTTTGGCTCCGTCTGACAGTTCCGAACTGTCACGGGCGACCGAAACTGTCAGCCTGACACTTTGGCGCGGGCCCGGGCGGGAGTGCGGCGGCACCCAGCGGCCGGCGATTGGCCGCCCCCCACAGCGCGTCAGGCGCCGAGCGCGGCGCTCACGATCTCCTTCGCCTCGGCCTGCACCTGGGCAAGGTGATCGGCGCCGCGGAACGACTCGGCGTAGATCTTGTAGACGTCCTCGGTGCCCGACGGCCGGGCCGCGAACCACGCCGACCCGGTGGTGACCTTGAGGCCGCCGATCGCTGCGCCGTTGCCCGGGGCGGCGGTCAGACGCGCGGTGATCGGCTCGCCGGCCAGCTCGACGGCGGTGACGTCCTCGGAGGCGAGCCGGGCCAGGCGCGCCTTCTGCTCCCGATCGGCGGGGGCGTCGATGCGCGCGTACGCCGGGGCGCCGTGGCGGTCGGTCAGCCCGCGGTAGAGCCCACTCGGCGACTGGCCGGTGGCTGCCTGGATCTCGCTGGCCAGGAGTGCCAGCACGATGCCGTCCTTGTCCGTGGTCCAGGTCGTGCCGTCCCTCCGCAGCAGGGAGGCGCCTGCGGACTCCTCGCCGCCGAAGCCCATCGAGCCATCGATCAGGCCGGGCACGAACCACTTGAAGCCGACCGGCACCTCCTCGAGCGGCCGGCCCACCTCGGCGGCGACCCGGTCGATCATCGACGAGGAGACGAGCGTCTTGCCGATCCGGGTGCCGGCCTGCCACCCAGGACGCGCGCCGCCGAAGAGATAGCCGATCGCGACCGCGAGGTAGTGGTTGGGGTTCATCAGCCCGTCGGGTGTCACGATGCCGTGACGGTCCGCGTCGGCGTCGTTGCCGGTGACGAGGTCGAACTCGTGCCGGCGCTCCAGGACGCTCGCCATCGCGTGCGGCGAGGAGCAGTCCATGCGGATCTTGCCGTCCCAGTCGACGGTCATGAAGCGCCACGTCGGGTCGACCAGCGGGTTGAGGACGGTCAGGTCCAGGCCGTGGCGCTCCGCGATCGCGGCCCAGTAGTCGACGCTCGCGCCGCCGAGCGGGTCGGCGCCGATGCGGACGCCGACCTCCCGGATGCGGTCGAGATCGACGACGGACGGGAGGTCGTCGACGTACGCGCCGAGGAAGTCGTAGCGGCCGGCACGGGCGAGGGCGACGCTCACGGGCACCCGGCGTACGTCGGCGAGGTTGCCCGCGATGAGCTCGTTGGCGCGCTCGGCGATGACGCTGGTGGCGTCGGTGTCGGCGGGGCCTCCGTGGGGCGGGTTGTACTTGAAGCCGCCGTCAGCGGGCGGGTTGTGCGAGGGGGTGACGACGATGCCGTCGGCGAGCCCCGGGCCCTCGGTACGCCCGCCGTTGGCGCGGATGATCGCGTGCGAGAGCGCCGGCGTCGGGGTGTAGCCATCACGGGAGTCGATCAGCACGGTGACGTCGTTGGCGGCGAGCACCTCCAGCGCGGTGACCCACGCGGGGTCGGAGAGGGCGTGGGTGTCACGACCGAGGAAGAGCGGGCCGGTGTAGCCGCAGCGGGCGCGGTACTCACAGATCGCCTGGCTGGTCGCCGCGATGTGGGCCTCGTTGAAGGAGGCGGTGAGCGAGGAGCCGCGATGGCCGCTGGTGCCGAAGACCACGCGCTGGTCGGGGTCGGCCGGGTCCGGATCGACGGTGAAGTAGGCGGTCACCAGGCGCGCGACGTCGACGAGGTCGCTCTCGGTGGCGCGCGTTCCGGGCTGTGTCATCGGGCTTCGGACCTCTCGTCGGGCGGATGAGTGAACCGTAATGTGAGACTTTTGCCTTTTGCAATACCTAAGATCCTGGCCTGGAATGCACAATGGGCCCATGACGATTCGCTGGGGTGTCGCGGGCACCGGCAAGATGGCCGACGGTTTCGTCCGCGACTTCGCGCACGTGCCCGACGCGGCGATCACCGCCGTCGGCTCGCGGCGCCCGGAGTCCGCCGGGACCTTCGCCGGGCGCCACGGCATCGCGACGGCCCACGGTTCCTACCGCGCGCTGATCGAGGACCCGGACGTCGACGTCGTCTACATCGCGACGCCGCACCCTCAGCACCACGCCATCGCCACGGCGGCCATCGAGGCAGGCAAGGCGGTCCTCGTCGAGAAGGCGTTCACCGCCACGCTCGCCGGCGCGCAGGAGATCGTCGACCTGGCCCGGGCACGCGGCATCTTCTGCATGGAGGCCATGTGGACCCGCTTCCAGCCGGTCGTCGCGCACGCCCGTGACCTGGTGGCGGCCGGCACGATCGGTGAGGTCCGCATGGTCCAGGCCGACCTCGGCGCGTTCCGCGCGTACGACGAGGACGACCGTCTCTTCGCACCCCATCTGGGCGGCGGCGCGACCCTCGACCTGGGGGTCTACGTCGTCTCGATCGCGCAGCACTTCCTCGGCCGGCCGGACCGGGTGCACAGCTCCGGCACGCACTTCCCCAACGGCGCCGACGCCAGTGTCAGCATCCTGCTCGGCTACGACGACGGCCGTTCGGCGGGGCTCCTGGCCAGCCTCGAGAGCGAGACCCCGGGCCGTGCAGTGATCGCGGGGACGAGCGGGTCGATCGAGCTGGTGCCGCGCTTCCACCACCCCGACACCCTCGTCGTACGCCGCAACGGCGAGCCGGCCGAGACCGTCGTTCGTGCGCCTGTCGGCCGCGGCTATGCGCACGAGGCGATCGAGGTGAACCGCTGCCTCGCACTCGGCCTGACCGAGAGCCCGGTCGTTCCCCTCCAGGACACCCTCGACGTCCAGTGGGCGATGGAAGAGGTGCTGACCCAGCTCGGCATCACACCGAGCGAGGACACCACACCCCTCTGACCCTGCCGCCGGTCCCGGCTGGCTGCCTCAGGCGAGACCGTGGATGCGCGCACACTCCAGCGCCATGTGCGCCCGCGCCAGCTCGACAGGGTGACCCAGGTCGAGGCCGGTGAGCTGCTCGATCCGCTTGAGCCGGTAGCGGACCGTGTTGCGGTGCAGGTGCAGGTCGCGCGCGGCGGTCGAGGTCGAGCCGCCGGCCACGAGCCAGGTGCGGGCGGTCGCGACGAGCAGGTCGCGGTCCTCGGCCGGCAGGTCGAGCACCGGCCCCAGCACCGAGCGGGCCAGCGCCTCGGCCTGCCCGGGCGCGGTCGCGAGGAGCACCGCGAGGGGGTGCTCGTCGAAACGGACCAGCTCGCGCGTGCCCGGGGCGGCTGCGGTCGAGGCGATCCGCGCCTCGCGCAGCGCCTCCGGCGCGCGGGTGAGCGCGTCGAACGTCGTGCTCACGCCCACCCTGCCCAGGGCGACCGTGGAGACCAGCGCGGCGAGGCTGTCGCAGGCCACGTCGCGCCGGAGCTCGACCAGGCCGTCCTGCCGGTCGTGCTCCAGCCGCCAGGCCGAGGTGACGTTGTGCCGCCGCAGCACCTGCTCGATCCCGGGAAGGCCCTCCGTGCCCGGCTCCGGGCACTCCGCCGAGACGACGACGAACGTCCCCGACCGCCGCATGCCCAGCACACCGGCCGAGCGCCAGAGCTCGTCGGACTCCCCCGCCTCGCCCCCGAGCACCGCGCCGACCAGCGCCGTACGCCGCTGGCCGTCGCGGCGGACCTGGTCGCTGAGGGCGGCGCGGTAGCTCTCGGTGACCTGGAGCGACAGCCGGTCCGTGACCGCCCAGATGTCCGCAGCGGCGCGCAGCAGCGCCTCCCTGGTCTCGGAGGTGGCGTGGCTGACCAGCAGCTCCCAGATGAACCGTCCACCGACCCGGAACGCCTGGAGCACCGCGTCGTACGGCACGCCGCTCTCGGCGCGGATGGCGCCCGTCGCGCGCGTGGCGCCGCTCGAGGGCCGGTCGAGCCCGGCGAGCTCCTCGAGGACGTCGCGCAGGTTGGCGGTCGTGGAGGCGACAACCGTGTCGAACGGCGCCAGCCGGTCGTCGGCGTACGCCGGCACGGTGGCACGGATCAGGTCCGCCATCGCACGCCCGTGTGCCTCCACCTCGGGGAGCAGCGCCGCGCTGAGCGCGCGGACCTCGGGAGCGACGTCGGTCTTGGCCATGCGCTGAAGGTAGGGGCGGTTGTGCGTGCGCACAACTACGAGCTGGGCGATTCGTGGCACCGGGCCGAAGCGCCCGGGCCCCCACCGGTGGCACCTTGGACGTGTCGAAGCCAGCCCACCCGTCGCACCCAGGAGCAGCCCGTGAGCACCAATGCAGACCGCCTCGCCAACGCCGCCGTCCCGCTCGACGTCCTGCTCGTCGACGCCGCGCTCGGCCCGATGCGGCGCTTCGTGCCGGACGTCTCCACGGCGAAGTGGGCGATCTCCCTGGCCCGTCAGCCACGGATGACCGCCAGTCGGCTCGCCGGACTCGGTGCGGAGGCCGGTCGGATCGCCGTCGGCTCCTCCGAGATCACCCCGCGCCGCGGCGACCGCCGGTTCACCGACCCCGGCTGGCAGGAGAACCCGCTGCTCAAGCGCGTCTCCCAGCTCTACCTGGCGGCGGGTCGGACCGCCGAGCAGCTCGTCACCGACGCCGCCCTGCCCGGCCGTGACGGCAAGCGGGTGCGGTTCTTCGTCGAGAACGTGACCGAGGCGCTCTCCCCCAGCAACCTCCCGCTGGTGAATCCCGCGTCCGCCAAGGCGGTCATCGAGACCGGCGGCCTCAGCCTGGTGCGCGGCGGCAGGCAGCTGGCGAAGGACCTGGCCTCCTCGCCGCGCGTGCCGGAGATGGTGGACACGACCGGCTTCCGGGTCGGCGAGAACATCGCCGCCAGCGAGGGCGCGGTCGTCTTCCGCAGCGAGGTGCTCGAGCTGATCCAGTACACCCCGCAGGGCGACGAGGTCTACGAGGTGCCGATGCTGGTCGTGCCCCCGACCATCAACAAGTTCTACGCGGTCGACCTCGCGCCCGGGCGGAGCCTGGTCGAGCACGGCATGCAGCAGGGTCGGCAGATGTTCCTGATCTCGTGGCGCAACCCCGACGCCCGCCACGCGCACTGGAACTTCGACACCTACGTCCGCGCCATCCTCGACGCCCTGGACGCCGTCGAGGAGATCACCGGCACGGAGAAGACCACCCTCGGCGGCATCTGCTCGGGCGGCATCCTGGCCAGCATCACCGCCGCCTACCTCGCCGGCATCGGCCGCGAGGACCGTCTCGCAGCACTGGCGCTGGCCGTCACCGTCATCGACAACCACGACGCCGGCACCGTCTCCGCCCTCTCCGACCCGCGGCTGGCCGCGCTCGCCAAGAAGCGCTCGGCGAAGAAGGGCTACCTCGACGGCCGGACCCTCGCCGAGGTCTTCGCCTGGCTCCGCCCCGGCGACCTGATCTGGAACTACTGGGTCAACAACTACCTGCTCGGCAAGCGCCCGCCGGCCTTCGACATCCTCTTCTGGAACGCCGACACCACCCGGATGCCGGCCGGCCTGCACGCCGACTTCGTGGACATGGCCGCGGGCAACCTGCTCACCGAGGCGGGCGGCGTCACCGTGCTCGGCGTACCGATCGACCTGGGCAAGGTCACCGTCGACTCCTACATCGTGGCGGGTATCGCCGACCACATCACGCCGTGGGAGAACTGCTACCGCACCACGCAGCTCCTCGGCGGCACGAGCAGGTTCGTGCTCTCCACGTCCGGCCACATCGCGGCGCTCGTCAACCCGCCGGGCAACCCGAAGGCGACGTACCACGTCAACGACGAGGTCACCCCGGACCCGAAGGCGTGGCTCAAGGGTGCGGAGACCCGCCAGGGCACGTGGTGGGTCGACCTCAGCGCCTGGCTCGCCGAACGCGGCGGCGCGCGGGTGCCTACCCCCAAGGAGCTCGGCTCGACCCGTCTGCCCGCCCTGGCCCCTGCTCCCGGCACCTACGTCTTCGACAAGTGAGGAGCTCGATGGAGTCGTCGCTGTGCAACGTCACCGTGGCCGGTCACGCCGTGCGCGTGGCCGTCCGGCCGGGCACCGGCACCGGCACGCCACTGCTGCTCTGCAACGGGATCGGCGCGAGCCTCGACCTGCTCCAGCCGTTCGTCGACGAGCTCGACCCGGCGATCGAGGTGGTCAGCTTCGACGTGCCGGGCGTGGGCGGGTCGCCCGATCCGCTCGTGCCGTACAACTTCGCCTTGCTCACCTGGTTCGTCGGCAGGCTGATGGGCGAGCTGGGCCACGACCATTTCGACGTCCTCGGCATCTCGTGGGGCGGCGGGCTCGCGCAGCAGGTCGCCTTCCAGAACCCGCGGCGCTGCCGCCGGCTGGTGCTGGTCAGCACCGCCACCGGCTCACTCATGGTCCCGGCCCGGTTCGACGTCCTGCGCAAGATGGTCACGCCCCGGCGCTACCGCGACCCGGAGTACGCCGTGCAGGTCGCCGCCGAGCTCTACGGCGGCAAGCTGCGCGACGACCCGGGCCGGGTGAAGGCGCTCATGCACGACGAGTCACGCGTCGGGTCGAAGAAGGGATACCTGCTGCAACTGCTCGCCGGCGCCGGCTGGTCCAGCCTCCCGGCACTGCCCTTCCTCCGGCAGCGAACGCTCGTCCTGGCTGGCCGCGACGACCCGATCATCCCGCTGGTCAACGCGCGGATCATGACCCGCCTGATCCCCCGGGCCCGGCTCCACGTGTACGACGACGGCCATCTCGGCCTGGTGACGTCAGCCGACGAGCTGGCGCCGCGAATCGCCGCCTTCCTGCTGGCGGACTGAGCGGCCGCCGCTCAGGCGCGACGGGCGCCGAGCCGCTGGCTGACCTGGCGCGCGCCGTGCGCGACGAGGTCCGCCGGCGGAGCCGGGTCGTCAGCGGGATAGGTGACCGCGATGCCCGCGACCGGGTGACCGTTGTGGTCGACGACCGGCACCGCGATGCTCCGCAGGCCGGGCGTGACCTCGCCGTCCTCGACCGCGTAGCCACGTCGACGCGTCTCGGTGAGCACGGTGCGCAGGGCGGTCGGCGACTGCGGTCCGCTGCCGGTCCGATCCGTGAACGCTGCGCGGTCGGGATAGAGCGCCCGCACCTGGCTCGGCGAGAGGCTGGCCATGATCGCGCGTCCGCTCGCGGTGAGGTGCGCCGGCAGGCGTACACCGACGTCGGTGACCAGGTGCGGCCGCCCGGGCGCTCGCTCCTCGAGCACGTAGAGGACGTCGCGGCCGTGCAGGACCGCGAGGTGGGCGCTCTGACCCACGCGGTCGACCAGCTGGGCCAGCGGTCGACGCGCGATCCGCTGGAGCGGGGCCTGACGGGAGAAGCCGCTGCCGACCTCGAACGCGCTGACGCCGAGGCCGTAGCGCCGCTCCTCGGGCAGGTGCACCACGAAGCCCTCGTCGATCATCGCGTTGACCAGGTGGTACGTCGTGCTCCGGGGAAGCTCGCAGGCCCGCATGATCGACTCGATCGGGACCGGGTCGGCCTGGGAGGCGAGGTAGCGCAGCACGCGCAGGGTGCGGGTCGCTGCAGGCACGTTGCTCATGCGGCGATCGTGCCACCCGCGACAGCAGCTCGTCTCGTATCCGAGATGCCAGCATGTCTCGGATACGAGATAGCGACGCCGTGCCAACCATGGCGGAACGGCCCCCGCGGGGCTGGAATGGAGACATGGCTGAACACGTCACAATCGGAGTCGGTCCCGTCTCGATGGCAGAGGTCGTCGCCGTCACCCGCGGCGGCGCCGCGGTCACGATCGGCGAGGACGCACTGACCGCCATCGACCGCGCACGGGCCGTCGTCGAGGAGCTCGCTGCCGCACCCGTGCCGGCGTACGGCATCTCCACAGGGTTCGGCGCTCTCGCGACCCGCCACATCCCGACCGAGATGCGCACGCAGCTGCAGAAGTCCCTGGTCCGCTCGCACGCCGCTGGCTCCGGCCCCGAGGTCGAGCGCGAGGTGGTCCGCGGCCTGATGCTGCTCCGCCTCTCCACCCTCTGCACCGGGCACACCGGCGTACGCCGCGAGACGGCCGAGCTGCTCGCCTCCTTCCTGACGCACGGCATCACCCCGGTGGTCCGCGAGTACGGCTCGCTCGGCTGCTCCGGCGACCTCGCGCCGCTGTCGCACGTCGCGCTCGCGCTGATGGGCGAGGGCGAGGTCCGCGACGCGTCCGGCACCCTGATGCCGGCTGCCGAGGCGCTCGCTGCCGCCGGCCTCTCCCCCGTCGAGCTCGGTGCCAAGGAGGGCCTCGCGCTCATCAACGGCACCGACGGCATGCTCGGCCAGCTGGTCATGGCGATCACCGACCTCCGCGACCTGCTCAAGGTCGCCGACATCGCCGCCGCGATGTCCGTCGAGGGCCAGCTCGGCACCGATCGGGTCTTCGCCCCCGAGCTGCAGGCGATCCGGCCGCACCCCGGCCAGGCCTCCTCCGCCGCCAACCTGACCCGCCTCCTCGCCGACTCCGGCGTGGTGGCCTCGCACCGTGGCCCCGACTGCAACCGCGTCCAGGACGCCTACTCCCTGCGCTGCACCCCCCAGGTACAGGGCGCCGCCCGCGACACCGTCGAGTACGCCGCCTCCGTCGCCGGTCGCGAGCTGGCCTCTGCCGTCGACAACCCGGTGGTCCTCGGTGAGGAGGGCCGCGTCGAGTCCAACGGCAACTTCCACGGCGCCCCCGTCGCCTACGTGCTCGACTTCCTCGCGATCATCGCCGCAGACGTCGCGAGCATCTCCGAGCGGCGCACCGACCGCTTCCTCGACAAGGCCCGCAACCACGGGCTGCCGCCGTTCCTCGCCGACGACCCCGGCGTCGACAGCGGCCACATGATCGCGCAGTACACCCAGGCCGCGATCGTCTCCGAGCTCAAGCGGCTGGCCAACCCGGCCTCCGTCGACTCGATCCCCTCGAGCGCCATGCAGGAGGACCACGTCTCGATGGGCTGGTCCGCTGCCCGCAAGCTGCGGAAGTCCGTCGACGGCCTCACGCGCGTCCTCGCCATCGAGGTCCTCACCGCTGCCCGTGCGCTCCAGTTGCGCGCGCCCCTGACTCCGAGCCCCGCCACCGGCGCCGTCGTCCAGCTCCTCAGGGACCACGGCGCCAGCGTGCCCGGCCCGGACCGCTACCTGTCCCCCGAGATCGAGACGGCCGTCTCGCTCGTCGCCTCCGGCGCGGTTCTCGCCGCCGCCGAGTCCGTGATCGGAGAGCTCGCATGACCACCACCGACAACCCCCGTCTGCCGATCCACGCCGCCACCGGCACCGAGCTGTCCGCCAAGTGCTGGCAGACCGAGGCGCCGCTGCGGATGCTGATGAACAACCTCGACCCGGAGAACGCCGAGCGTCCCGAGGATCTGGTCGTCTACGGCGGCACCGGCAAGGCGGCCCGCAGCTGGGAGGCGTACGACGCCCTCGTGCGCACGCTGCGCGACCTCGAGCCCGACGAGACGATGCTGGTCCAGAGCGGCAAGCCGGTCGGTGTCATGCGGACCAGCGAGTGGGCGCCGCGTGTGCTCATCGCGAACTCCAACCTGGTCGGCGACTGGGCCAACTGGGAGGAGTTCCGCCGCCTCGAGGAGCTCGGCCTGACGATGTACGGCCAGATGACGGCCGGGTCGTGGATCTACATCGGCACCCAGGGCATCCTCCAGGGCACCTTCGAGACCTTCGCGGCCGTGGCCGACAAGCGTTTGAACGGGACGCTGGCCGGGACCATCACGCTCACCGCTGGCCTCGGCGGCATGGGTGGCGCCCAGCCGCTCGCGGTGACGATGAACGACGGCGTCGCGATCTGCGTCGACGTCGACGACACCCGGATCAAGCGCCGGATCGAGCACCGCTACCTCGACGTGCAGGCCGACTCGCTCGACCATGCGCTGTCGCTGGCGGTCGAGGCCCGCGACGAGAAGCGCGCGCTCTCCATCGGCCTCCTCGGCAACGCCGCCGAGATCTTCCCCGAGCTCCTCGAGCGCAAGGCGCCGATCGACATCGTCACCGACCAGACCTCCGCCCACGACCCGCTCTCCTACCTCCCGGTGGGGGTGCCGTTCGAGGAGTGGCACGAGCGCGCCGCGGCGGACCCGGCCGGCTTCACCAAGGAGGCCCAGGCCTCGATGGCCGCGCACGTCCGCGCAATGGTGGAGTTCCAGGACGCCGGCGCCGAGGTCTTCGACTACGGCAACTCGATCCGCGACGAGGCTCGCAAGGGCGGCTACGACCGGGCCTTCGAGTTCCCCGGCTTCGTGCCGGCGTACATCCGCCCGCTCTTCTGCGAGGGCAAGGGTCCGTTCCGCTGGGCCGCGCTCTCCGGCGACCCGGAGGACATCCGCAAGACCGACGAGGCGATCCTCGAGCTCTTCCCCGACAACGCCCGGCTGCACAAGTGGATCCGCATGGCGCAGGAGCGCGTGCACTTCCAGGGCCTCCCCGCGCGGATCTGCTGGCTCGGCTACGGCGAGCGCCACCTGGCCGGCCTGAAGTTCAACGAGATGGTCGCGTCCGGGGAGCTGAGCGCACCCATCGTCATCGGCCGCGACCACCTCGACTGCGGCTCGGTCGCCTCGCCGTACCGCGAGACCGAGGCGATGCTCGACGGCTCCGACGCCATCGCCGACTGGGCGCTGCTCAACGCGCTGGTCAACACGGCCTCCGGGGCCACGTGGGTCTCGATCCACCACGGCGGCGGCGTCGGCATGGGCCGCTCCATCCACGCCGGCCAGGTCTGCGTCGCCGACGGCACCGACCTCGCCGCGCAGAAGATCGAGCGCGTACTCACCAACGACCCGGGCATGGGCGTCATCCGCCACGTCGATGCGGGCTACGACCGCGCCGTCGAGGTCGCGGACGAGCGCGGCGTCGCCATCCCCATGCAGCACGAGCAGGGCCAGGAGGGCTGATCGCGGTGGTGGCCGGCTTCGAGGAGATGTGGGGCGACCTCGCCCCCATCGGCCGCAGCCCGCGCAGCGGCGGCTACTTCCGCCAGCCCTGGCAGAGCGCCGAGCTCGAGCTGCGGGCCTGGTTCCGCGAAGCGGCCACTGCCCGCGGGCTCCTCGTCGAGGAGGACCCGTTCGGCAACCTGGTCGCGTGGTGGGGCTCGCCCGAGGCCAGCGGCAAGGTGCTGACCGGCTCCCACCTCGACTCCGTCCTCGACGGCGGCGCGTACGACGGACCGCTCGGCGTGGTCTCCTCCTTCGCGGCGGTTGACCTCATGCGGGAGCGCGGCGTGACTCCGTCGCGCGCGCTCGGCGTCGCGGCGTTCGTGGAAGAGGAGGGCTCCCGCTTCGGGCGGGCCTGCCTCGGCTCCCGGCTCGCGGTGGGCACCACGGCGTGGTCCGACGCGCGGGAGCTGACCGACCGTGAGGGGGTGCGGCTCGGCGACGTGCTCGAGGGCCCCGCCGACGGCTCCCGCTCGGCGCTGCTCGACGGGGTCGACACCTACGTCGAGCTCCACGTCGAGCAGGGCCGTGCGCTCATCGACCGCGACGCAGCGGTCGGGGTGTGCGACACCATCTGGCCCCACGGCCGCTACCGCTTCGACCTCGCCGGCCGTGCCGACCACGCGGGCAGCACCCGGATGGAGGACCGCGCCGACCCGATGCTCACCTACGCCGCCACCGCCCTCGCTGCCGCCACGCACGCCCGCGAGAGCGGCCAGCGGGCCACCTTCGGCCGGCTCGACGTCAGGCCCAACGGCACCAACGCGGTGCCCTCGCAGGTCACCGCGTGGCTGGACGCCCGTGCGGAGTCGGACAGCGCGCTCGCCGACCTGGTCGAGGCGATCCGCGCCTCCGCAACGGGGCGGGCACAGGAGGACGGCACCTCCGTCGCGGTGACGCCCGAGTCGGTCAGCGGTGAGGTCCGCTTCGACGTCCCGCTCCGCGACCGACTCGCCGCGCGGCTCGGCGGCGTACCGGTCCTCCCGACGCAGGCCGGCCACGATGCCGGGATCCTGCAGGAGGCCGGCATCGCCACCGCGATGCTCTTCGTGCGCAACCCCTCCGGCGTCTCCCACTCCCCCTTCGAGAGTGCCGAGGTCGCCGACTGCCTCGCCGGTGTCGAGGCGCTGGCCGACTCGCTGACGGAGCTCGTGGGATGACCACCTACCTCCTCGAGCGCGCACTGCTCCCCGACGGCGTCGCCGACGACGTCGTGGTCGAGATCGAGGGCGGCCGCTTCACCCGCGTCACCGCCTTGAGTGCGCTGCCCCGTGGCGAAAGCATCAACGGGAGCACTCAACTCGCGGGGTTGACCCTGCCCGGTCTCGCCAACACGCACAGCCACGCCTTCCACCGCGCCCTGCGGGGGCGCACCCAGACCGGACGGGGCACGTTCTGGACCTGGCGCGAGCAGATGTACGCCGTCGCCGAGCGGCTCGACCCCGACACCTACTACGCGCTCGCGCGGGCGACGTACGCCGAGATGGTGGCGGCCGGCTACACCTCCGTGGGCGAGTTCCACTACCTCCACCACCAGCCCGACGGCACGCCGTACGCGGACCCGAACGCGATGGGCCACGCGCTGCTCGCCGCAGCGCGTGACACCGGCATCCGGATCACCCTTCTCGACACCCTCTACCTCTCCAGTGGCTTCGGAGCGGCCCCCGAGGGGGTCCAGCGTCGCTTCACCGACGGCACCGCCGAGGCGTGGCAGGCACGCGTCGCCGACCTGCGCGGCGACGACCACGCGGTCATCGGCGTCGCCGCCCACTCCGTGCGGGCGGTCCCTGCCGTCGCCCTCTCCGCCCTCCGCCCCCACGCCGAGGCAGGATGCCCGGTCCACGTCCACCTCTCCGAGCAGGTGAAGGAGAACGACGACTGCCTAGCGGCGTACGGCGTGACCCCGACGCGCCTCCTCGCCGACCACGGCCTGCTCGGGCCGACCACCAGTGCCGTGCACGCGACGCACCTGACCAGCGACGACATCCGGCTCCTTGGCGAGAGCCGGACCTGCGCGAGCTTCTGCCCGACCACCGAGCGCGACCTCGGCGACGGCATCGGCCCGAGCCGTGCGCTCCTCGAGGCCGGTGCGCCACTGACGCTCGGCTCCGACAGCCATGCGGTCATCGACGCCTTCGAGGAGATGCGGGCGCTGGAGATGGACGAGCGGCTCGCGCAGCAGGCGCGCGGCCACTGGAGCGCACGGGAGCTCCTCGACGCGGCGGGTGCCGTGGGCCAACGGAGCCTCGGTTTCGCCGACGCGGGTGCGATCGCCGTCGGCCAGCGCGCCGACCTGGTCACGCTCGACACCACTTCGGCGCGCACCGCCGGGACCGGCGCCGACGCCCACACCGCCGTCTTCGCCGCCTCCTCCGCCGACGTCCGCCACGTGGTGGCCGACGGCCGGGTCGTCTTCGAGGGCGACCACGGCGCGGTCGGGCGCGCACTGGCCGCCGCGACCGAAAGGATCTGGTCATGAGCCTCCTCCTCACCAACATCGGCGAGCTGGTCACCAACGACCCGGCCGCCGGCGACCTCCTCGGCCTGCGCCACAACGCCGCGCTGGTCATCGAGGGCGACCGCGTCACCTGGGTCGGCGACGCCGCGGAGGCACCTGCTGCCGATGAGGTGGTCGACGTCGAGGGCCGCGCGGTGCTCCCCGGCTTCGTCGACAGCCACAGCCACCTCGTCTTCGCCGGCGACCGGTCCGCCGAGTTCGCGGCGCGCATGGCGGGAGAGCCCTATGCAGCGGGCGGCATCCGGACGACGGTGCGGGCGACGCGCGACGCGAGCGATGAGCAGCTCCGCGCGCACGTCGGCCGCCTGGCCGACGAGATGCGGCGCCAGGGGGCCACGACCCTCGAGGTCAAGAGCGGCTACGGCCTCTCCGTCGCCGACGAGGCACGGAGCCTGGCGGTGGCGCGCGAGTTCACCGACGAGACCACGTTCCTCGGCGCGCACGTCGTCCCGGCCGAGTACGCCGAGGACCCGGCGGGCTACGTCGACCTGGTGACCGGTCCGATGCTCGCTGCGGCCGCCCCGCACGCGCGGTGGATCGACGTCTTCTGCGAGAAGGGTGCCTTCGACGCCGACCAGGCGCGGACGATCCTCGCCGCCGGCGAGGCCGCCGGCCTGCGCGGGCGCCTCCATGCCAACCAGCTGACCTACGGCCCCGGTGTCCAGCTCGCCTGCGAGCTCGGCCTCGTCGCCGTCGACCACTGCACCTACCTCAGCGACGCCGACGTCCACGCCCTGCGCGAGGCCGGCACCGTGGCGACCCTGCTGCCCGGCGTCGAGTTCTCGACCCGCCATCCGTACGTGGACGCGCGCCGTCTCCTCGACGCCGGCGTCTCCGTCGCGCTCGCGTCCGACTGCAACCCGGGCTCCTGCTTCACCAGCTCGCTCCCGTTCTGCATCGCGATCGCGGTCCGCGACATGGGGATGACCCCAGCCGAGGCCGTGCGTGCTGCGACGGCGGGAGGTGCCGCCGCCCTCGACCGCAGCGACGTCGGCCGCCTGGTCGTGGGCGGCCGTGCCGACCTGATGGTGCTCGACGCGCCGAGCCACGTGCACCTGGCCTACCGGCCCGGCGTACCCCTGGTCCGCGACGTCTGGGCCGGCGGACAGCTCACGGTTCGGTGATCACGGGTCGGTGATCACCGGGATCGTGCCGGTCGGTAGGTCCGGCAGCACGGTGTCGAAGTAGTCGCGGGCCGCCTCCGACGTGCTCACGTCGCGGCCGGCCCGCTCGGAGAGCAGCCAGCGGTGCTCGAGCACCTCGTGGAAGACCTCCGCCTCGTCGCGCTTGCCGCGCAGCTCGGCCGGGATCTCCGACACCACCGGGTCGAAGCACTCGACGAGCCAGCGGGTCGCCGCGGCGGCCTCGGTGAGGTTCCTCCCGGTGGACTGCTCCAGCCAGGCCCGGAAGCTCGCGATGTCGGAGAGCAGGCGCCGCGCCTGCCGGTCCTGGACGTCGAGTCCGGTGCGGCTCCGGAGCAGTCGCTGCCACCGGCCCGGGTCGGCGACGCGCGTGCGGAGCCGGATCTTGGAGCCGTCCTCGGCGGGCAGCAGCTCCACCTCGTCGACGTCGAAGCCGAGCTCCTCGATCCGCCGCATCCGCTCCCCGATCAGGTAGCGCTGCTCGTCCCGGGAGATCACCTCGTCGCGGGTCAGTTCGCACCAGAGCGCGCGGTAGCGCTCCATCACGCTGTCCGCGGTCTCGACCGGGTCGATCCCCGGGTCGAGGAGACCACCGGCCTCCAGGTCGAGCAGCTCACCCCCGATCCGCTCGTACGCCGCGTCGAGGTCGAGCTGGCGCTGGCCGTCGCTGAGCCCCGGGTGGTGCTCCATCGTCTCGGCGTCGACGAGGTACGCCTCGAGGTCACCGGCGTCGAGCTTGAAGAGGGTGTTGGAGAGCGAGCAGTCGCCCCAGAGGTAGCCGCCGAGGTGGAGCCGCACCAGCAGCTCGACCATCCCGCCGATCAGGGCGTCGAACTGTGGTCCCGCCTGGATCGTGCTGAGCAGCCGCCGGTAGGTCGCCGAGTAGGCCAGGAAGCGGGTCACCACGATCGCGTCCTGCCCCTCCCGCTCGAGGCAGGCGCCGACCACCTCGACCGCGGGGATGGAGTCGTGGGCGAGCGCGCGGAGGAGCTGGTACTCCCGGAGCACCAGGTCGTCGGGGAGCTCCTTCAGCACGAAGACACCCACCGGGGTGTCGACGAACTTCACGACGTGGCGGTGGATGCCGGCCGTCGGCACCTCGACGAGCGCCTCCACGTCCCACTGCGCGAGCGGGGTCTCCCATGGCAGGTCGAGCAGCTCGGCGGCCCCGTCGGCGGGTGGGTTGAAGACGAACCGCACGGCGCGACCTCCTCAGACCGTCAGCTCGGCGCGGCGCGGCGGGTCGGCACCCGGCCGGGAGACGGTGACCGCCGCGCAGGCGGCGGCGAACCCGAGCAGGCGCGCGAGCTCCTCGCCGGCGAGCGCCCGCAGGTCGGCCTCCCGGTCGCGGCCCAGCAGCCCCGCATCGGAGAGCCCGGCGAGCAGCCCGGCCATGAACGAGTCACCGGCACCGATCGTGTCCGCGACCGCCGTCGCGGGGGCGATGACCTCGACCGCGCCGGCTGCGGTGACGGCGTACGCGCCCTCGCCGCCACGGGTCACCACGACGAGCGCAGGACCGAGCGCCAGCCAGCGCCGGGCGACCTCCTGCAGGGAGAGGCCGGGGTGGAGCCAGGCGATGTCCTCGTCGCTCGCCTTCACCACGTCCGCGAGGCCGACCAGGGACTCGATCCGGTCGCGGGCGGAGTCGCGCTCGCCCATCAGCTGGGGGCGGACGTTGGGGTCGTAGGAGATCGTCGCCCTCTCCCGGGCGGAACGGACGATCTCCACGACCGCGCTCCCACCGGGCTCGAGCACGGCACCGATCGAGCCGGTGTGCACCAGCCCGGCCGGGGCCACGGGGCCCTGCTCTACCGACCAGTCGATGGCGAAGTCGTACGACGCCGCCCCGTCCGCGCCGATCGTCGCGACGGCCGTCGAGGTGCGCCCGTCCCGGATCGAGCCCGGGACGAGCGGCACGTCGTTGGCCGCGAGGTGGGCGGTGACCAGGTCGGCGTACGCGTCGGAGCCGAGGTGGGTCTGCAGCTCCACGGGTACGCCGAGGCGGCTGAGCCCGACCGCGACGTTGAGCGGGCTGCCGCCCACGCGTGCGTCGTCGGGCTGGCCGGGCCGCCGGATCAGGTCGATGAGCGCCTCGCCGATGACGAGGACAGGCTCAGTCGGAGAGGCGGGCACCGCTCTCCTTGTCGAACACGTGGACGTTGGCCGGGTCGGTGGTGACGTGGATGACGTCACCCTTCGCGGTGGAGTCGCGGCCGGAGACGCGGACGATCAGGTCGTGGGGCGTGCCCTCGGCCTCGGACGTGCCGTAGACGAACGCGTCCGCGCCGAGCTCCTCGATCACGTTGACCGTGACGGGAATGCCCTCACCGGCACCGACCCGGCGCCAGTTCTCGGGACGCACGCCGACGACGACCTCACCGGCGTTCGCCGTCACAGCAGCCGCGACGGGCAGGACGTGACCGCCGACCTTGACCCCGCCGTCCGCGGCGGTGCCGGTCATGAGGTTCATCTGCGGGGAGCCGATGAACCCGGCCACGAAGAGATTCGCCGGCTTGTCGTAGAGCGCCAGCGGCGTGTCGACCTGCTGGATGAGTCCGTCCTTCATCACCGCGACCCGGTCGCCCATCGTCATCGCCTCGACCTGGTCGTGCGTGACGTAGACCGTGGTGACCCCGAGCTCGCGCTGGAGCTTGGCGATGTCGGTGCGGGTCTGCACCCGCATCTTGGCGTCGAGGTTCGACAGCGGCTCGTCCATGCAGAAGACCTGCGGCTTGCGCACGATCGCCCGCCCCATCGCCACACGCTGGCGCTGGCCACCCGAGAGCGCCTTCGGCTTGCGGTCGAGGTACTCCGTCAGCGACAGCATCTCCGCGGCCTCACGGACCCGGCGGTCGCGCTCCTCCTTGGGCACCTTCGCCATCTTCAGCGCGAAGCCCATGTTGTCGGCCACGGTCATGTGCGGGTAGAGCGCGTAGGACTGGAAGACCATCGCGATGTCGCGGTCCTTCGGCGCCATCGTGGTGACGTCGCGGTCACCGATGTGGATCGTGCCCGCGTTCACCTCCTCCAGCCCGGCGAGCATCCGCAGGGTGGTGGACTTGCCACACCCCGACGGGCCCACCAGGACCATGAACTCACCGTCCTCGATGTCGAGGTCGATGCCCGGAACGGCGGGCTTGTCGGTGCCGGGGTACCACCGCTGGGTCCCTGTGAAGGTCACTCGTGCCATGAGGGTTTCTCCTTTGTGTTGCGGGTCAGCCCTTGACGCCGCCGGCGGTCAGACCGTCGACGATGCGCCTCTGGAAGGCGAGGACCATGAGGATGAGGGGGATGGTGACGATCGTGCCGGCGGCCATGATCGCCGTGTAGGGCTCCACGTGCGGCTGACTGCCGGTGAAGTTCGCGATCGCCACCGTGACCGGCTCGGTCTTCTTGTTGCTCAGCTGGCTCGCGATCAGGAACTCGTTCCACGAGGCGATGAAGGCCAGGATCGCGGTCGTCACGACACCCGGAGCAGCCAGCGGCAGCATGATCTTGGTGAACGCCTGACGCTTGGTGGCACCGTCGATGCGGGCCGCCTCCTCCAGCTCCCAGGGCATCTCGCGGAAGAACGCCGTGAGGGTGTAGATGGTCAGCGGGAGCACGAAGGAGATGTTCGGGATGATCATCGCCTGGTAGCTGCCGAACCACCCGATGTTGGTGAAGAGCTGGAAGAGCGGAGTGACCAGCGCGACGCCGGGGAACATCGAGGCCGCGAGGATGAACCCGAGGATCAGGTTCTTGCCCCGGAAGTGGAGGCGGGCCATGGCGTAGGCGCAGAAGACGCCGACGATCAGGCCGACCACTGTGGTGACCACGCCGATGAAGACGCTGTTGAGGAGCGACCGGCCGAAGTGGTTGTCGTTGCTCGTGTCGAACGCGTTGCGGAAGTTGTCGAGCGTGACGTGGGTCGGCCACGGGGTCGTGTCGAAGGTGAACTGCAGGTCGCGCAGCGAGGTGACGACCATCCAGTAGAAGGGCGCCAGGCCCCACACCACGATCAGGGCGACTCCGAGGTAGGTGCGCACGGAGCGCCAGCGGCTGGTGGTGGTCATCGCTTGGCCTTCCCCTCGGCTCCTGTGGCGCTCGCACCGAGCACCTTGATGAAGACGAACGCGACTCCGAAGATGAAGAGGAACGTGAGCGTCGACAAGGCGGCTGCGCCGTTGAATCCTTCGCGCACCTGATCGATCACCAGGATCGACAGGGTCGTGGTGTCGTTGCCGTCACCGGCTCCACCACCGGTCATGATCTCCGGCAAGTCGTACATCCGGAGGACGTCGAGGGTGCGGAAGAGGAGCGCCACGACGACGGCCGGCTTGACCAGCGGCACCGTGATCGACCAGAACCGCTGCCACGCGGAGGCGCCGTCGACCTTGGCAGCCTCGTAGACGTCATCGGAGATCAGCTGCAGGCCGGCGAGGATGAGCAGCGCCATGAACGGCGTGGTCTTCCAGACGTCGGAGACGATGATCGCGCTCCGCGCTGCCCACTTGTCGCCGAACCAGACGATGTCGGTGTTGAAGAGCTGGTTGGCGATGCCGTTGTAGCTGAAGATGAAGTACCAGAGCTTGGCGGTGACCGCTGTGGGGATCGCCCACGGGATCAGCACGGCGGCGCGGACCAGCCCACGCCCGCGGAACTTGCCGTTCATGATGACCGCGAACCAGAAGCCCAGGACGAGCTCGATCGAGACGGTCACGACGGTGAAGAAGACCGTGATCCACACGACCTCCCAGAAGCTCGCGCCGAGGCTGCCCGGCGGGCAGGCAACATCACCACAGCGCTCGAGGAGCCAGTGCGTGTAGTTGTCGAAGCCGGCGAAGCCGCCCTCGACGAAGAAGCCGTTCTCGTCGACGCGCTCGTCGGCCTGGAACGACATCCAGACCGCCCGGAGGACCGGGTAGCCGATGACGACGGCCAGGACGACCAGCGTCGGGGCGACCAGGAGAACGGCCGTGCGCTGCGGCCTGGGCGCGCTCCCTCCCCCGGCCCGGCGGCGCGGGTTGCGCCGCCGGGCGAGGAAGGAGCCGCCGGACCCGTTGGGTGCCCCGTCCGGGGCGACCTGAGGTGCGGTGCTCATGACGGATTCCTTGTGTGGCCCCGGCTCACTTGCCGGAAGCCGCCTCGATCGCGGCGGCCATGTCAGCCACGGCCTCCTCGGCGGTCTTGTCACCCTTCAGCGCGGCGTACGCGTTGTCCTGGATCGCCTTGGTCACGGCCGGGTAGAAGGGCGTGATCGGGCGCGGGACGGCGTTCTCGATGGAGGTGAGGAGCGTCGGGAGGTAGGGGTACTTCTTGACCAGCGCGGCGTCCTCGTAGACGTCGGCCCGGATCGGAGCCAGGGAGCCCTTGTCGAGGTACTCGTGCTGGATCTCCTCCGACGCGAGGAAGTTCACGAAGTCGATCGCGGTCGCCTTGTGGTCGGAGTAGGCGCTGATCGCCGTGTTGTGACCGCCGAGCGTCGAGGCACCCACGCCGTCGAGGCCCGGGAGCGGGGCGACGTCGAACTTGCCCTTCACCTTGGAGCTGGCCTCCTTGGCGGCGAGACCGTGGACGTAGGGCCAGTTGCGCAGGAAGAGCAGCTTGCCCGACTGGAAGGCCTCGCGGCCCTCCTCCTCGGTGTAGGTGATCGCGGGCTTGGGGATGTCACCGCTCTTGAAGCCGTCGACCAGGACCTGCAGGCCCTCGGCGGCCTCCGGGCTGTCGACGGTCGGCGTCTTGCCGTCCTCGTCGACGATCGAGCCGCCGGCGCCGTTGATCGCCTCGGAGGCGTTCACGGTGAGGCCCTCGTACTTGTTGAACTGGCCGGCGTAGCAGTCGATGCCCGCCTTGTCGGCGACGTCGCACATGTCGAAGAGCTCGGCCCAGGTCTTCGGCGGGGTCTTCACGAGGTCGGTGCGGTAGTAGAGCATGCCGCCGTCGCTGGTCGTCGGCGAGGCGTACTGGACGCCGTTGTACTGACCGCCCTGCACTGCGGACTCGAGCAGGCCCTCGGTCTCCACCGCGAGCTCGTCCTCGAGCGGCTGGAGGTAGCCCTTGGCCGCGAACTCGGCAGTCCAGACGAGGTCGACGGAGACGACGTCGTAGTCGGGGTTCTTCGCGTCGAGGTTGCGGACCAGGTCGTCGTGCTGCTGGTCGGCCTCGTCGGTCTGCTCCTTGAGCGTGACCTTCTCCTCGGGGTGGAGCTGGTTCCACTTGGCGATGATGCCCTTGGTGGCGTTGTCGTTGACCTTGCCCTGGACGTAGGTGATCGGGCCCCGGTCGTCGAGGTGCTGCTTGAAGGCGTCGTTGCTGCCAGCTGCCCCGCCGCCGTCACCCCCACATGCGGCGAGGAGCGGGAGAGCGAGCGCTCCGACGGCGAGTGCTGAGGTGGTGATTCGGATCTTCTGCATGGTGACTTCCTTCTGTGCGGCTTCTGTGCGGCTGGGGAGCGGCTTCGGAGCGGGGGTCAGGAACGACGGAGCCAGACGGCGCCGTTGGCAGGGAGGTACCCCGAGGGGGCATCCGCGACCGAGGCGAGCAGGACCTCGCCGGTGGGCAGCTCGACCGGGTCGGACCCGGTGTTGAGCCAGACCTCGACGTCGCCGTGCCGGAACGCGACGGCCGTCTCGGACGTGTGCACCCACGCGAAGCCGCTGGCTCCGACGAAGTGGGCCCGACGGAGGCGGAGCGCCCGGCGGTAGAGGTTGAGGACGGAGTCCGGGTCGGACTCCTGGTCGGCGGCGCTGAACTGCGCCCAGCCGGTGGGCTGGGGAAGCCAGGGCTCACCGGTGGCGCCGGCGGGGCTGAAGCCGGCGGCGGCGCCGTCGCCACCCCACGGCAGCGGGACGCGGCAGCCGTCGCGGCCCGGGTCGCCGTTCGTGTTCTGGAACCACGTCGGGTCCTGACGGGCGTCGTCGGGCAGTTCCTCGACCTCGGGGAGGCCGAGCTCCTCGCCCTGGTAGAGGTAGACCGTGCCGGGCAACCCGAGGATGAACATCGCTGCGGCGCGCGCCCGGCGCTGACCGAGCGCGACGTCGGCAGGCTCCGACGGCCACCGCAGCCGGTCCCACGTCGACTCGACCATGTGCTCCGGCTGGGAGCGGGCGTAGCGGGTGACGTGGCGCGGGACGTCGTGGTTGGAGAGCACCCACGTGCTCGTCCCACCCGCGGCGGCCGTCGCGGCCAGCGCGTCGTCGACGACCTCCTTCATGTAGTCGGCGCGGAACGGCGCCCGCAGGAAGTCGAACTGGAACGCCGTGTGCAGCTCGTCGTGGCGGAGATACGCCGCGAGGCGCTCGTTGTCGCGGACCCAGGCCTCGGCGACGAAGACACGATCCGGCGCGTAGGCGTTGGCGACCTCGCGCCAGCCGCGGTAGATCTCGTGGACGCCCTCGTTGTCCCACGCCGGGTGCGGCGTGTTGTGCGGGACAGCCGGGTCGTGCTCGCCCGCGTCGGGCAGCCCCTCCTGCTTGACCAGGCCGTGGGCGACATCGATGCGGAAGCCGTCGACGCCACGGTCGAACCAGAAGCGCAGGATCTCCTCGAACTCCTGGCGCACCTCGGGGTTCTCCCAGTCGAGATCGGGCTGCGCGGGGGCGAAGAGGTGGAGGTACCACTCCCCCGGATTGCCGTCGGCGTCCGGGACGCGGGTCCAGGCGAGGCCACCGAAGATGCTCTCCCAGTTGTTGGGCGGGAGCTCGCCGTGCTCGCCTCGCCCCGGCCGGAAGACGTAGCGGGCCCGGGCCGCCTCGTCGCCGGCCAGCGCGGCCTGGAACCACGCATGCTGGTCGGAGGTGTGGTTGGGGACGATGTCGAGGATCACCCGGATGCCGGCTGCGTGCGCCTCGGCGATCAGCTGGTCGGCCTCCTCGAGCGTGCCGTAGTCGGGCTCGATGTCGCGGTAGTCGGCCACGTCGTAGCCGGCGTCGGCCTGCGGCGAGGGGTACCAGGGGTTGATCCAGATGGCGTCGACGCCGAGCTCGGCGAGGTAGGGCAGACGGGCGCGGAGGCCGGCGAGGTCACCGATGCCGTCGCCCGAGCCGTCGGCGAAGGAGCGGATGTAGACCTGGTAGACGACCGCGTCGGTCCACCAGGGGCGCCCGGAGTCCGAGCCCGAGTCGGAGTCCGCCGAGGCCGGGAACGTGGTGAGTGTGTCGGCCACTGCGGTGTCGTGGTGCAGCAAGGGGATCGCCCTTCTGTGGGTGTCGGGTGACCGTGAGTGCGATCACGTAAACGTTTGCGTTAATATCGTGGCGACAGTCACACCCGGCTGTCAACACCCCCGTCCGATCCCGCTGCCGAAGTCGGGGCCGACAGCGACAGGAGGGCTTACCCTGAGCCGCGTGGTGAGTCGCAACGAGATCAACATGGCCGACGTGGCGCAGCGCGCTGGTGTCTCCGTCGCCACGGTCTCGCGCGCCCTGCGTGGCCTGCCGGGCGTCGGCGAGGCGACCCGCACCCGCATCCTCGAGATCGCCGAGGAGCTCGCCTACGTCATCTCCCCCGAGGCCTCGCGGCTCTCCGGTGGCCCGACGCGGCGCGTCGGGGTCGTCGTACCCGCGACGGAGAAGTGGTTCTACGGCGAAATGCTCGCCGCCATCGAACGCCGGCTCCGCGCCGCCGACCTCGACGTGCTTCTCTACCAGGTCAGCGACGTCGCGGTCCGCAGCCGGTTCTTCCGCGAGCTGCCCACGCGCCGCAAGGTCGACGCCGTCGTGCTGATCGCGCTCCCCCTGCCCCAGCAGGAGGTCGACCGCCTCGACCACCTGGGTGTCGAGGTGGTCGTGGCCGGTGGTCGGATCCGCGACTTCCCGCACGTCGAGGTCGACGACCGCGCGATCGCACGCACGGCCGTCGAGCACCTCGTCGGCCTGGGCCACTCACGCATCGCCATGGTGCGGGCGACCATCTACGGCGACGAGCACTGGGCGCCCGACACTCTGCGCCTCGAGGGCTACCTGGCCGGCCTCACGGAGGCAGGTCTCCCCCATCGCGAGGAGTACGTCGTCTCCGTGCCGTTCACACCCACCGACGGCGCCGCGGCGGCGGAGCAGCTCCGCAGCCTGCCCGAGCCGCCGACCGCCATCCTCTGCTTCTCCGACGAGGTCGCCTTCGGCGCGATGCAGGGGCTGCGCGCCCTGGGCCTGCGCGTGCCCGAGGACGTTTCCGTCGTCGGCATCGACGACCACCCGCTGGCCGAGGTCATGGGGCTCACGACGGTCAGGCAGGACGTCGCCGCGCAGGGCGAGCTGGCGGCAGAGATGGCGCTGCTCAGGCTCGACCACCGGCGGGTCGAGGACGTCGTGCTCTCCCACGAGCTCGTCGTACGCTCCTCCACCGCTCCGCCGCCCGAGCGGGCCGACGCATGACCGCGGGACTCGTCTACGGCTGCATGCAGCTCGGCCGCTGGGACGGGCAGTCCCTCGGCGCGGGTGAGTTCGCCCGAGCCGAGGCAGCGGTCACTGCCGCGATCGACACCGGGATCGACACCTTCGACCACGCCGACATCTACGGGCACGGCAGTGCCGAGACGGTCTTCGGCGAGCTGCTACGCCGCTCCCCCGGCCTGCGTTCGCAGATCCAGGTGCAGTCCAAGTGCGGCATCCGACTCCCCGACGGCGACCGTCCCGGCCTCTACGACCTCCGCCCGGCCAGCATCCGAGAGGGGGTCCACCAGAGTCTCGAACGGCTGCAGACCGACTACCTCGACACCCTGCTGCTGCACCGGCCCGACCCGCTGGCCGACCCTGCCGAGGTCGCCGCGGCGCTCGACGGGCTCTACGAGGAGGGGCTGGTCCTCGCTGTGGGCGTCTCCAACATGAGCGCCGCGCAGATCGAGGCGCTGCAGCGCCACACCGAGCTGCCGATCACCGTCAACCAGCTGGAGATGAGCCTGCTGGCTCGCGACTGGCTCGAGGGCGGCGTGCTGGTCAACACCCCGTCGTACGCCGGCATCGGCTTCCCGCACGGCACCGTCGAGCACTGCCGCACACGGGGCATCACCTTGCAGGCATGGGGCTCACTGGCCGGGGGCCGCTTCACCGGCATGCCC
>NZ_DATIHB010000025.1:0-33919 GCF_035481145.1 Nocardioides sp.
GTGGCAGGTTCGCGCCGCTTCGGCGCATTCGCGCGCAAGTTGGCGCCGCTTCGGCGGCTTCTTCCTGCAGGTTTGCGCCGCCTCGGCGCCGCAAATGACTGAATGACATGGCTGTAGTTCGGGAACTACATGGATGTAATAGTCAAGCCGACACGCCGATAGATCCGAGAAAATCCGAGAGAACTGTTTCTTTTGTGACTGGAGTTCACTAGCGTGCTCGTCGTGCCCGGTGTGGTGGGGAAGCCATCCGGGCCGGCCCCGGCGGTGGGGAAGCCGCCGGGGCCAAGCTCCCCGCCTCGGGGCGGGGCTGACGAGGGGAAGAAACGTGCGCAGGATGATCTCCGGGCGCCCGCTGGTGTTGGCAGCGGCAGCTGCCATGACGGTCGGCGGGCTCTCATTGCCCGCCTGGGCCGACCCGACCGACGCTCCCAGCCAGGAGCAGGTCAACGCCGCGCGCGCCGCTGCTGAGGCGAAGGCGCACACGGTCGAAGGCGTCCAGGCCCGGCTCGACGCCGCCAACGCCCGACTCGAGAGCGCCGAGATGCGCGCCAGCATGGCGGCCGAGGCCGCCAACGGTGCGATCTACCGCCTCGGGCTCGCGCAGGAGGCTGCTGAGAAGGCGGAGGCCGCCGAGGCCCAGGCGCGGCGTACCCTCCGCGGCCACAAGGCGGCGTACACCGATCTGCTCGCGCGCACCTACGAGCAGCAGCCCCAGCTCCAGGCGATCAACGCCATGACCACGCAGGCGCGGCCGCGCGAGCTGATGTCCTCCGCGAGCACGACCTACCAGCTCTCCCGAGCGATGGACGACATCGAGACCGGCTACCGCTCTGCTGCCGCCAAGGCCGGCGTCGCGGCAGACAAGGCGGACGCAGCGCGCACCAAGGCGTCCTCGCTCGCCGCGCAGGCCACCGCCGCGCGCAACCAGGCCCAGGCCTCCGCCGATGCGGCGGCCGCCGAGGCCGACCGGGTCGCCCAGCAGAAGACGAAGCTCCTCGGCGAGCTGGCCACGCTCCAGAACATCTCGGTCGAGCTCGCCGGCCAGCGCCAGGCGGCGCTGGAGGCACAGCGCCGTCAGGCCGCCGCCGCGAAGGCGCGCGCCGAGGCCGAGGCCCGCGCCGCTGCAGACGCCGCACAGGCTGCCGCCGACAAGGCCGCTGCCGACAAGGCTGCCGCCGACCGGGCGGCGCAGCAGGACGACGATCCCGCACCGGCTCCCGCCCCAGCGCCCGCGCCCGCTCCCAACCCGGACCCGCCGGCATCCCCCGGCGGCATCGAGGCAGTCATCTCCTACGCCAAGGCGCAGCTCGGCGACTGGTACCTCTGGGCCGCCGCAGGTCCCGACCGCTGGGACTGCTCCGGCCTCACGATGATGGCCTTCCGCCAGGCCGGCATCTACCTGCCGCACTTCTCCGGTGCGCAGTACGACGCCGGTACGCCGATCTCGGTCGGCTCCGCGCGCCGCGGCGACCTGATGTTCTGGTCGAGCAACGGCCGCCCGTCGGGCATCCACCACGTCGCGATCTACCTCGGCGGCGGCCAGGTGATCGAGGCGCCGCGAGCCGGCACCCAGGTCCGGATCCGCTCGCTCGACTACTGGTACCCCGACCTGGCCGCCCGCCTCTGACGGACTCACCCGAGACGGCGAGCACCGGCAGCGCACGCACACAGACGCCGTACGACGGCCCGGGACATCGCGTCCCGGGCCGTCGTACCTCTGTCGGGCTTGTCCTAGGGTGACTGGCATGGCCACCGAAGAGAGCAAGGTTTCCGACGACGGCTACGTCCAGCCGGTCGTCGACGTCCCCACGCTCACCCGCCTCCTCGACGGCGAGCACGCTGCGCTGCGCGACAAGGTGCGCGCGGCCCTCGTCGAGCACGTCGGGTTGCTGCACGACGCCGACGAGATGCCCCGCGACGAGTTCCGCGACCGCGTCCTCGACGCCGTCGTGGAGATGGCCGGCACCGGTCTCACCGCCTCCCACTTCCCGACCGAGTACGGCGGGGGCGGCGACTTCGGCGCGACGGTCGCTGCGTTCGAGACCACGGCGTTCGGCGACCTCAGCGCGCTGGTCAAGATCGGCGTGCAGTTCGGTCTCTTCGGCGGTGCCGTGCTCAACCTCGGCACGAAGCGGCACCACGACGCCCACCTCGCCGACATCGCCGCGGGCCGGCTGCTGGGCTGCTTCGCGATGACCGAGACCGGCCACGGCTCCAACGTCCAGGCGATCGGCACGACCGCGACGTACGACGCCTCGACGCGCGAGTTCGTCATCGAGACTCCCGACGACGCCAGCCGCAAGGACTACATCGGCAACGCGGCGCGCCACGGCACGATGGCCGCGGTCTTCGCGCAGCTGATCGTCGGCGACCCTGGTGGTGAGCCGGAGAACCACGGCGTCCACTGCCTCCTCGTCCCGATCCGCGACGAGGCCGGCGAACCGATGCCCGGCGTCCGGATCGGCGACTGCGGCCACAAGATGGGGCTCAACGGAGTCGACAACGGCCGGCTCTGGTTCGACGGCGTCCGGGTGCCGCGCGAGGCCCTGCTCAACCGCTTTGCCGACGTCTCGGAGGACGGCGTCTACTCCAGCGAGATCGAGAGCCCCAACCGCCGCTTCTTCACCATGCTCGGCACGCTCGTCATGGGACGCGTCAGCGTGGCCGGGGCGGGCATCAGTGCGAGCAAGGTCGCTCTCACGATCGCCACCCGCTACGCCGACCGCCGCCGCCAGTTCACCGCCTCCGACGACCAGCCAGAGGAGCTGCTGCTCGACTACGGCCAGCACCAGCGCCGGCTCTTCCCCCTGCTCGCGCGCACCTACGCCCTGCACTTCGCGCAGGACGGGCTGCGGCGCCACTTCGACGACGTCTTCTCCGGCCGCACCGCCGACGAGGTCGTACGCCGCGGCCTCGAGTCGAAGGCCGCCGGCATCAAGGCGCTCGGCACGTGGCACGCGACGCGCACCATCCAGGAGTGCCGCGAGGCCTGCGGCGGCGCCGGCTACCTCACGGCCAACCGGTTCGCCGCACTGAAGGCCGACACCGACGTCTTCACCACCTTCGAGGGTGACAACCACGTGCTGCTGCAGCTCGTGGCCAAGGGGCTGCTGACCGACTACTCCAGCGAGTTCGGTGACATGAGCCAGCTCGAGCTCGTCCGGTTCGTCGCGGGGATGGCGGTCGACCAGGTCGTCGAGCGGTCGATGGCGCACCGCCTCGTCGAACGGCTGCGCGACGTGCTCCCGGGCGACGACAAGTGGAACCAGGACAGCGGCCTGCTCGACCCGGTCTACCACCTCGACATGCTGCGCTTCCGCGAGGAGCACATGGTCGCCGGTGCGGCGAAGCGCCTCAAGCGGGGCATCGATCAGGGCATGCCGGCGGGCGAGGTCTTCTCCCGCGTGCAGGACCACGTCATCGCGACCGCCCACGCGCACGTCGAGAGGATCCTGCTCGAGTCGTTCATCGCCGTCTTCGCGACGCTTCCGCACGGGCCCAACCGTGTCGCGCTCGGGCTGCTCTGTGACCTCTACGCGCTGACGACGATCGAGGCCGACCGGGCGTGGTTCATGGAGCACAACCGGCTCACGGGCAGCCGCAGCAAGGCGATCAGCCGCGAGATCAACGACCTGTGCCGCAAGCTGCGGCCGCTGGCAGTGGACCTCGTCGACGCGTTCGGCATCCCGGAGGAGCTGCTCCGCGCCGAGGAGCTGCTGGGCTGGCAGTAGGCGCGCCCTAGGCTGGCGCCATGACCGCTCCCGTGTACGTCGTCCTGGGCGCCGGCCCGGGCCTCGGCCTGTCCACCGCCCGTCGTTTCGCCGAGGCCGGCCACCGCGCCGTCCTCCTCGGCCAGTCCGCCGAGAGCGCCCAGCCGCTGGCCGAACAGCTGGTCGCGGAGGGCTTCGAGGCGGAGGTCGACGGTGTCGACCTCCTCGACGAGGCCGACGTACGCCGCGCGGTCGGCGCCGTCGTCGAGCGTCACGGTCGCGTCGACGTCCTGCACTTCAACCCGAGCGCCTGGCGCGAGCGCACTGTCCTCGAGCTGACCGTGGCCGAGCTCCTCGAGGACGTGACGTTCGGCGTCGGGGCGCTGCTGCCCGCGCTTCAGGCCGCTGCCCCGGCGATGCCGACCGGGGCGCGCGTGCTCGTGACCGGCTCGCAGGCGGCCGACACCCCGTGGTCCGGCGCGCCGACGCTCGGCATCCAGAAGGCCGCCGTCCGCAACCTCGTCACCAGCATCGACGCGACGATGAAGGAGCGTGGCGTCCGCGCGGTGGCGATGCAGGTCAACGGCATGCTCAAGAAGGAGGGCCCGTTAGGTCCCGATGCGGTCTCCGCCGCGCTCTTCGCCGCCGCCACCCGGCCCGACGAGGGCTGGACGGCCCACGTCTCCTACGACGGCTGAGCGGCACCACCCGACGTACGACGAAGGCCCGGTCCCCGCAGAGGGGACCGGGCCTTCGTGGTGGTTCAGAAGCGGGTCAGTGACCGCCGTTGGCCTGCGCGTCCTTGAACCGCTGCACCGACAGGGCGATCTCCTTCTCGGCCTCCTCGCGGCCGACCCAGTCAGCGCCCTCGACGGACTTGCCGGGCTCGAGGTCCTTGTAGACCTCGAAGAAGTGCTTGATCTCGAGCAGGTCGAACTCGGAGACGTCGCCGATGTCCTGAAGGTGCGCCATGCGCGGGTCGTGCGCGGGCACGCAGAGGAGCTTGTCGTCGCCGCCGGCCTCGTCGGTCATCCGGAACATGCCGATCACGCGGCACGGGATGTGGCAGCCCGGGAACGTCGGCTGGTCGAGGATGACCAGCGCGTCGAGCGGGTCGCCGTCGTCAGCGAGGGTGTCGATGACGTAGCCGTAGTCCTCCGGGTAGGCGGTGGACGTGAAGAGCATCCGGTCCAGGTAGATCTTCCCGGTCTCGTGGTCGACCTCGTACTTGTTCCGCGAGCCCTTGGGGATCTCGACGAGGACCTCGAACTCCAGCACTGTTCCTCCAGCGTGTTGCGTCATCGGGTGGCCGACGCGGCTCGTCGACCGGGCAGACTTGGGGGTCGGCCCCCGCCGTGGCGGCGATCGGGCCGAGGTCATCTTGACGCAGAATCCGCGCTTTTGCGCATTTGAAAGGACATGATCCGTGGCACGAGACGCCTCCAGCGCCCGCCCCCGACGCTCGCGGTGGGCCGTCTGGACGCCGGTCCTGCTGGTCCTGGTGCTCCTGGCCTCGGCGTTCGCCTCCTTCCAGTACGACGTCCCGCGCCGCCTCGGCTGGGGCGATCGTGCCGACGACGTCGCTCTCGTCGCACCGCCCACGGGAGTGGACCTGCCGACGATGGGGGCACCTGCGCCGGTTGCCGCGCCGCTGGTCGCGACTACCCCCGACCCCGCCAGCATCCGGGCCGTACTCGCCCCCGTCCTGCGCGACCCTGATCTCGGGCGGCACGTGGTGATGGCGGTCGCCGATGCCGGCGGCAACGTCCTGTTCCGCGGGGGCACCTCGCCCGCGTCGCCGTCCGCCGTTCCCGCGTCGACGACCAAGCTGCTGACTGCGGCCGCCGCCCTCGAGAGCCTCGGGCCGGCCACCCGCTTCCGCACCTCCGTGGTCGAGGGTGCCGCGGCGGGCGAGATCGTCCTCGTCGGTGGCGGCGACCCGTACCTCACCGACGACCCGCTGACCGACGAGGACACCGAGCGTCCGGCACCGGCCGACCTGCGCACGCTCGCGCGCAAGACCGCTGCTGCCCTTGCCGCGAAGGGCACCACCCGCGTGCGGCTCGGCTTCGACGACTCCCTCTTCTCGGGCGCGAGGGTCAACCCGCGCTGGGACCCCACCGACGTCGGTGCCGGTTACGCGGCGCCGATCACGGCGCTCTGGTCCGATCAGGGCCACCCGGAGGACGGCCCGGTCACGGTCGACGACCCCTCCCTCCATGCGGCCCAGCTCTTCGCGAGCGCGCTGCGGGCCGCAGGAGTGCAGGTCGCCGGTGCCCCTCGGCGTACGACGGCGGGGGCGCAGGCCGCCGAGCTCGCCGGCCTCGACAGTGCCCGGGTCGACCAGATCGTCGACGAGGTCCTGGCCGCGAGCGACAACGAGGGCGCGGAGGTGCTGGCCTTCCAGGTCGGGCTGAAGGAGGGCACGGGTGCCTCGTTCAGCGGCGGCCTCCAGGGCATGCGAGCGGTCCTGGCGCGCCTGGGCGTCCAGCTCCAGGCCGGTGACCGCGTCTTCGACGGCAGCGGTCTCTCGCCGGCCACCAGGCTGACCCCGGACACCCTGATCCACGTGCTGTCGCTCGCGGTCGACCCCGCCCATCCGGGGCTCCGGACGGTGGCGACCGCATTGCCCGTCGCCGGATTCACGGGCTCGCTCGCGGAGCGCTTCGAGGACGGCCCGGTCGCCGGCCGGGGGCGTGCCGCGGCCAAGACCGGCACCCTGACCGGCGTGCACTCGCTGGCCGGCGTCGCGACCACACCCGACGGCGAGACGTTGCTCTTCGCGGTCATGGCCGACCGGGTGAAGCCGGAGAAGGCGCTCGACGCGCGCCAGGCACTCGACGTGATCGTCTCCACCCTCGCGTCCTGCATCTGCAGCTGAGTCCGGGTTTTCCCGATCGGTGCACACGGTGAGCCGGGTCTGCCTACGCTTCTCTGGCCCCACCAACTTTCTCGTGAAGGAACCCGCGTGAACTCGTTCGCCCGCCGCTTCGCGGCGCTCGCCGGAGCCGCTGCGCTCAGCGCCGGCCTCGCCGCACCCGCCCACGCCGAGCAGTGGGCGCGCACCGACGCCCGTGGCGACGTGACGTCGTCCACCAACTGCGACGCCGAGGGCAGCTCCTGCACCGACACGATCGACGCCGCGGCGAAGCAGCCCGACGTACTCCGCGTCGTGACCACGCACACGACGGACCGCGTCAAGGTCTACGCCCGATATGCCGAGATGACCAGCGGCGGGGTGCGCGTCCACCAGTTCCGGGTGTACACGAACGAGGGGGTTCGTCGCCGCCTGACGGTGATCCTCGACGACGGGCGCGTCGTCTACAACCAGCTCGACCGAGACAGCGGCAGCAAGGTCGCCTGCGCGGGCCTGCGCCGCTCGATCGACTACGGCGCCAACACCGTCGCGCTCAGCATCCCGCGCGCATGCCTCAGCAACCCGCGCTGGGTCCGCGTCGGCTTCGGCTCGATGATCATCCGTGACGTCAACGACGCGACCCGGGGCTACAAGTCCGACGATGCCCTCCGCAGCGGTCTCTCGGCGAGCACCTCCGACCTCGTCCTCGGACCGCGGCTCTCGCGCGGCTGAGCGGCGCACACAGATTGCACGCGGCGGCGGTCGGCTCCCACCCGGGAGCTGACCGCCGCTGGCGTTTCCCGGTCACGCCGTACGCTTCCGGGCATGACTGAGGGAGCGGACGAGGGTCGCAAGCAGCTCGTCGACTGGGAGTACGCCGTCCGGCTCGGCACGAAGTTCGCTGGCGAGGGGCCCGTGGTCAGCCGGTCCGAGGCAGACGCCGCGGTGGCCGAGCTGCGCGCGGGTGCTGCGCGCTCGACCGGCCTGGTCGCGGAGTTCACCGGCCTGGTCGCGCCGGAGGACACCGCGCCCGTCCTCGTCGTCGACCGGGGCGGCTGGGTGCAGGCCAACGCCGACAGCTTCGCGGTCCTGCTCGATCCGCTGATGTCCAAGGTCGCCGGCCGCGGCAAGGAGCCCGGCCCCGCGGCCCGGGTGGTCGGGGGGCGGATCGCCGGTGCGGAGCTCGGCCTGCTGCTCGGGTTCATGGGCTCGAAGGTGCTGGGCCAGTTCGACCCGTTCTCCCCGCCGGCGGGGAGGCTGCTGCTGGTCGCCCCCAACGTGGTGCACGTCGAGCGCGAGCTCGAGGCGCACCCCACCGACTTCCGGCTCTGGGTCTGCCTCCACGAGGAGACCCACCGGGTGCAGTTCACCGCGGTCCCGTGGATGCGGGACCACATCCGTGAGCAGGTGCAGGCGCTCTCCGAGACCGTCGACCCCTCGCGCATGTGGCAGGACCTCGCCTCCGGCGTCCAGCGGATGGTGAAGGGTGAGGGCGGGAGCATCGCCGAGCTGATGAGCTCCCCGGCCCAGCGCGAGATCATCGATCGCGTGACCGGCGTGATGTCGCTGCTCGAGGGCCACGCCGACGTCGTGATGGACGGTGTCGGACCCGAGGTGATCCCCACAGTCGCCGACATCCGCCGGAAGTTCACCGTACGCCGCGGCGGCGTCGGCGTCCTCGACAAGGTGCTCCGCCGCCTGCTGGGCCTCGACGCCAAGATGGCGCAGTACCGCGACGGCGCCGTCTTCGTCCGGCACGCCATCGACGCCGTCGGCATGGAGGGCTTCAACGCGGTCTGGGCGGGCCCCGAGAACCTTCCCTCCAAGGCCGAGATCCACGACCCCGCCGCCTGGCTGAAGCGCGTCCACGGCTGACATGGGGCTCCACCCTGCGGTCGCGGCGGTGCGCCTCGCCGTACGTCGGGACGTGCCGGTCCTCGACGCAGGCAACGGAGCGCGGTGGTCACCGCACGTCCGCGACGGCGGCTGTGTGCTCGTCGCGTGCTCGGGCGGGGCGGACTCGCTCGCACTGCTGGCCGCGACCGTCTTCGAGTTTCGGCGCGTGGACGCACGGGTCATCGGCGCCGTCGTCGACCACGGCCTCCAGGAGGGCTCGGCCGAGCACACGGCCCGCGTCGTCGAGCAGATGGCCGCGCTCGGGGTCGACGAGACCGCCTCGATCCGAGTGCACGTCGACGTCGCGAGCAGCGGCGTGGAGGCGGGAGCTCGCGAGGCGAGGTATGCCGCGCTGGGCCAGCTCGCGACGCACTTCGGTGCCGATCTGGTGCTCCTCGGCCACACGCTCGACGACCAGGCGGAGACCGTGCTGCTCGGATTGACCCGGGGCAGCGGCGGCCGCTCGATCGCGGGCATGCGGCGTGGGTTCCACCAGGACGGTGTCGCGTTCTCGCGGCCGCTGCTCGGCATCAGGCGCGCCGAGACGGAGGCCGCGTGCCGGGCCGAGGGCATCGAGTTCTGGGTCGATCCCCACAACTCCGACCCGCGCTTCCTGCGGTCGCGGGTGCGCCACGACGTGCTCCCGGTCCTGGAGCGCGAGCTCGGCCCCGGGATCGCGGAGACGCTGGCGCGGACCGCCGACCAGCTCCGCCGGGACATGGAGTCGCTCGACACGATCGCCAGCCAGGAGTTGGGCCGCGTGCGCTCGGGGGAGGGGGCGGACCTGGCGTTGGCCCTGCCCGACGAGCTCGTCTCCGAACCCGCACTCTCAGCCCGCGTCCTCCGGCTCGCCGCACTCGAGGCGGGCGCGCCCGCCGATGAGCTCTTCGCCGTCCATGTCGACGCGCTGCAGCGCCTCGTTGAGGTGGGGCGGCCGGACAAGGAGATCCAGCTGCCGGGCCACCTCACCGCCTACCTCGCGGACGGGCACCTCCGCTTCCGGCGTACGACGTCCTTGGCGTGAGCCGCCCCCGTTCGACGTACACCTTCGCGCGCGGCGCAGCGCTCCTCGGGCGTGCTGCCCGCCGAGGGCCTGCACCTGTACGTCGAGCGGGGGGAGGGCGGTGGATAGCCCGCCCGGTCCCGGCGTACGACGCGCTGCGGCACCGCACAGACGCACGCCGTAGGCTGCTGCCATGGATTCCGCGCACGTCGAGAGCGACCTCGTCAACATCCTCTTCACCGAGGAGCAGATCCAGGCGAAGCTCGCCGAGATGGCCCGCAAGATCGAGGCGGACTACGAGGGGGAGGAGCTCCTCGTCGTCGGTGTCCTCAAGGGCGCGGTCATGGTCATGGCCGACATGGCCCGTGCGCTCAACCGCCACGTCGAGATGGACTGGATGGCGGTGAGCTCCTACGGCTCCGGCACCAAGTCGAGCGGTGTCGTGCGCATCCTCAAGGACCTCGACACCGACATCCAGGGCCGCCACGTGCTGATCGTCGACGAGATCATCGACACGGGCCTGACCCTCAGCTGGCTGGTCACCAACCTGGCCAGCCGCGGCCCGAAGAGCGTCGAGATCGCCACGCTGCTGCGCAAGCCGGACGCGGTCGCGATGCCCGTCGACGTGAAGTACGTCGGGTGGGACATCGCCAACGAGTTCGTCGTCGGCTACGGCCTGGACTACAAGGAGAAGTACCGCAACATGCGCGAGATCGGCACCCTCGCGCCGCACGTCTACTCCTGATCGGGCCCCGGAGCACCCTCCTCGGGGGAACGACCGGGCCCTCACGCTCGTTGCGGCTGACGTGTACCGTCGGTCCTCACTCATGACTTCCCGGTGAGGGCCGGGCAGCCGTCGTCGAAAGAAGCCTGTGAAGCGCATTGTCAAGGGCCCGTGGCTCTGGATCTTCATCGCTGTGGTGGGCGTCGTGCTCGCCCTTCAGTTCCTCGCCCCCAACGGTGGGTACGACGAGGTCCCGACCTCCCAGATGCACAAGTACGTCGCGTCGGGTGAGGTCAAGGAGATCACCTTCGTCGACAACGACCAGGAGATCCGGGCGGTGCTCGACAAGAGCGTCGACCGTGAGGGCGGACGTCGGGTCATCTCGCACTGGGTCGACGGCCAGCAGGCGAGCCTGATCGAGGAGGCGCAGGCGCAGTTCGACGAGGGCAAGATCGAGAAGGTCAACTCCGAGAACCCCCAGCCGTCCCTCCTGGCGAACATGTTCTGGACGCTGGTCCCCTTCATCATCATCGTCCTGATCTTCCTGTTCCTGATGAACAACATGCAGGGCGGCGGCGGTCGGGTCATGCAGTTCGCGAAGTCGCGGGCGAAGCTGATCACCAAGGACATGCCGAAGACGACGTTCCAGGACGTTGCCGGCTGTGAGGAGGCGATCGAGGAGCTCGGCGAGATCAAGGAGTTCCTCCAGGAGCCCGCCAAGTTCCAGGCCGTGGGGGCCAAGATCCCCAAGGGCGTCCTGCTCTACGGCCCTCCGGGCACCGGCAAGACGCTGCTCGCGCGCGCCGTCGCCGGCGAGGCGGGCGTGCCGTTCTACTCGATCTCCGGCTCGGACTTCGTCGAGATGTTCGTCGGCGTCGGCGCCTCGCGTGTGCGTGACCTCTTCACGCAGGCCAAGGAGAATGCCCCTGCCATCGTCTTCATCGACGAGATCGACGCCGTCGGCCGCCACCGCGGTGCCGGCATGGGCGGCGGCCACGACGAGCGCGAGCAGACCCTCAACCAGCTCCTCGTCGAGATGGACGGCTTCGACGTCCGCGGCGGCGTGATCCTGATCGCCGCGACCAACCGTCCCGACGTGCTCGACCCCGCACTGCTCCGACCGGGTCGTTTCGACCGCCAGATCCAGGTCGACGCCCCCGACCTCAACGGTCGCGAGAAGATCCTCAAGGTCCACGCGCGTGGCAAGCCGATGGGTGCTGACGTGGACCTCTCGAGCGTCGCCAAGCGCACACCGGGCTTCACCGGAGCCGACCTCTCCAACGTGCTCAACGAGGCCGCGCTGCTCACGGCGCGCAACAACGAGAAGCTGATCAGCAACCTGGCTCTCGACGAGGCGATCGACCGCGTGATCGCCGGCCCGCAGCGACGCACGCGCCTGATGAACGAGAAGGAGAAGCTCATCACGGCGTACCACGAGGGTGGCCACGCCCTCGTCGCCGCAGCGCTCCCGGGCAGCGACCCCGTCCACAAGATCACGATCCTGCCGCGTGGCCGGGCCCTCGGTTACACGATGGTCCTGCCCGACCAGGACAAGTACTCCCAGACCCGCGGGGAGATGCTCGACAAGCTCGCCTACATGCTCGGTGGCCGCGCCGCGGAGGAGATGGTCTTCCACGACCCGACCACCGGTGCCGGCAACGACATCGAGAAGGCCACCAACCTGGCCCGGGCGATGGTCACGCAGTACGGCATGACCGAGCGCCTCGGTGCGGTCAAGCTCGGCGAGAGCCAGGGCGAGCCGTTCCTGGGTCGCGACATGGGCCACGCTCGCAACTACTCCGAGAGCGTCGCCGCGATCGTCGACGAGGAGGTCAAGAAGCTCCTCACCGAGGCCCACCAGGAGGCCTTCGACATCCTCGAGGAGAACCGCGACGTGCTCGACAGCCTCGTCGTGGCGCTCATGGAGAAGGAGACGCTCGACAAGGCCGAGGTCGCCGAGGTCTTCACCGCCCTGCGCCGTCGCGACCGTCGTCCCGCGTGGACCGGCTCCGACAGCCGGCGCCCGTCGGCCATCCCGCCCGTCGCGTGGCGCGGTGGCGTCGACAGCGAGACCCAGGACGCCGTGACCGGCGACGAGCTCAGCACCGACGGGGACCCGGCGTGACGGATCCGATCAGCGCCGACGTCCGCGACCCCGACGAGATCCCGGCGTTCGACCACGAGCGGGCGCAGGCGGCCGTGCGCGAGCTGCTCCTCGCCCTCGGCGAGGACCCCGACCGCGAGGGCCTGAAGGAGACGCCGGCGCGCGTCGCCCGGGCGTTCGCCGAGGTGACCGCCGGCCTGCGCCAGCGTCCGGAGGACGTGCTCACGACGACCTTCGACCTCGGCCACGACGAGATG
This sequence comes from Nocardioides sp., assembly GCF_035481145.1. Classification (GTDB taxonomy): domain Bacteria; phylum Actinomycetota; class Actinomycetes; order Propionibacteriales; family Nocardioidaceae; genus Nocardioides. The sequence goes on from NZ_DATIHB010000025.1 coordinate 12,552, forward strand.
GTGCTGGTCCGCGACATCGAGCTGTGGTCGATGTGCGAGCACCACCTGGTGCCGTTCACGGGCGTCGCCCACGTCGGCTACATCCCGTCCGAGACCGGCAAGATCACGGGCCTGTCCAAGCTGGCCCGCCTCGTCGACCTCTACTCCCGGCGCCCGCAGGTCCAGGAGCGGCTCACCACCCAGGTCGCCGACGCGCTCATGCAGATCCTCGAGGCCCGTGGCGTCATCGTCGTCATCGAGGCCGAGCACCTCTGCATGACGATGCGCGGCGTCAAGAAGGCTGGTGCGCGCACCATCACCTCCGCGATCCGCGGCCAGATGCACGATCCCGCCACGCGCAGCGAGGCGATGTCGCTGATCATGCACGGCACGCGCTGAGGCCGTCGTGCACGGACACCCACTGCGGTACGTCGAGGGCCTGCCGCAGCCGGGGCGCGCCCTGGTGATGGGTGTCCTCAACGTCACCCCCGACTCGTTCTCCGACGGCGGCCGGTACGCCGACACCGCACGCGCCGTCGCCCACGCGCGGCGGCTGGTGGCCGACGGTGCAGACCTTGTCGACGTCGGTGGCGAGTCCACGCGCCCCGGCGCGAAGCGGCCGAGCGCCGACGAGGAGCTCGCGCGCGTCGTCCCGGTCGTCGAGGAGCTCGCGGCAGACGGGCTGCTGGTCAGCGTCGACACGATGCGTGCCGAGGTCGCCGAGGCCGCTGTCCGGGCTGGCGCCAACCTGGTCAACGACGTCTCGGGTGGCCTGGCCGACGACGCGATGTTCGCGACGGTCGCCCGCCTCGACGTTCCCTACGTGCTCATGCACTGGCGCGCGCACTCCACCGAGATGCAGCGCCACACGGCGTACGGCGACGTCGTGGAGGACGTCCTCGCCGAGCTGGGCGAGCGGGTGCGCGAGGCGGCTCGTGCCGGCATCACGCACAGCATCGCGATCGACCCCGGCATCGGCTTCAGCAAGACCACCGCACAGAACTGGCAGCTGCTGCGCGGTCTCGAGCACTTCCACGACCTCGGGCACCCGGTGCTGGTGGCGACCAGTCGCAAGCGGTTCCTGGGCGAGCTGCTCGCCGACGCCGAGGGAGACCGCGCTCCTGCGGAGCGTGACGCGGCGACCGCTGCCACCGCCACGCTCGCCGCGATGGCCGGCGCATGGTGCGTCCGCGTCCACGACGTACGTTCCAGCGCCGACGCGGTCCGCGTCGCCGCCCGATGGGGAGGGTGAGTCCCATGTCCGACGTCCTGAGGATCACCGGCATCGAGTGCTTCGGGCACCACGGCGTCTTCGACTTCGAGCGGCGCGAGGGCCAGCTCTTCGTCGTGGACCTCGAGCTGGGGATAGACACCCGCCCCGCGGCGGCCTCCGACGATCTCGCCGACACCGTCGACTATGGCACCCTGACGCTCGCGGTGAAGGACGCCGTCGAGCGTGACCCGGTCGACCTCATCGAGACTCTCGTCCAGCGGATCGCCCACGTCTGCCTCTTGGCGGACAGGGTTGAATGGGCGACAGTGACAGTGCACAAGCCTCAAGCGCCGATCGACGCGACGTACTCGGATGTCGCGCTCACCATCACCCGGAAGAGGAGCCAGAGCTCGTGACGGAGACCCCCAACCCGCACATCATCGACGCGGACACCCTGACGGGAGAGATGCACCCGATCCGCCGTGCGGTGATCAGCCTCGGCTCCAACCTGGGCGACCGCATGTCGGCCCTGCAGGGAGCCGTCGCGGCGCTGGCGGACACCCCGGACGTCTGGGTGACCTCGGTCTCCCCGGTCTACGAGACCGAGCCGGTCGACGCCCCGGAGGGCTCCGACGCGTTCCTCAACGCCGTGGTCCTCGCCGACACGACGCTGCCGGCGCGCACGTTGCTCGACCGCGCCCTCGCGATCGAGGACGCCTACGACCGCGACCGTGACGTCGAGCGCAACGCTCCGCGCACCCTCGATGTCGACCTCGTCGTCCTCGGCGACCGCCGTTCGGAGACGGCTGAGCTCCACCTGCCGCACCCGCGGGCCAAGGAGCGCGCCTTCGTGCTGCAGCCGTGGTTCGACCTCGAGGCCGATGCGACGATCCCCGGCGCCGGTCCGATCAAGACCCTGCTCGAGTCCCTCGACACCAGCGGCATCGTCCGCCGCGACGACCTCAGCCTCGAGATCGAGTGAGCGACCGACCCCCGGGTCGGCCCTCCCGGCCGGACCGGGGGTCGATCCGGCCCACGACGCCGGCCGTCCCCGTCCTGACGGCGAGCGCGAGCCTCGTGCTGGGCTGGATGCTGCGCCCGCTCGCGCTGTACGCCGGCCACGACGCGCCGCGGGTCAGCTGGCTGCAGGTCGCCGTCATCGCCTTCCTCGCGCTCGTGCTCGCGGGCACCGCCTGGATCACCTGGCGCGAGCTCCAGGTGCAGCGGGGGTGGCTCGAGCCGCACCACGCGGTGAACCGCCTCCTGATCGCGAAGTCGTGCGTCGTCGTCGGTGCGATCCTGGCGGGCGGCTACACCGGAGCGGCGGTGAGCTGGCTCGGCATCGAAGGCGAGGCGGCGCTCGGGCACCTGCTCCGGGCGGGCAGTGCCGGTGTTGCCGGTGTGGCGTGTGTGGCTGCTGCTATCTGGTTGGAACGCGCGTGTCGCGTCCGTGACGACGACGAGGCCGACCTAGCCTGATCGCATGGCCACCTCCTCGTCCCGCCGTCGTCAGCGCAGCACCCGGCTCACCGTCGCCACCGTCCTGCTCGCGATCGCTGCGGTGGCCGTCGTCGCTGGCGTCGCCTCCGGCAGCTTCCTGCCCGTTGCCGCTGCTGCCGTCGTCGCCCTGGTGCTGGGTGCCGGCGCCACGAAGATCACCGCCACGGAGCTGGCGCAGTCGCGCCGCGAGGCGGCAGCCGACCGTGCCCGCCAGGCGCGTGAGTACTCCGAGCTCGCCGCGAAGCGCGCTGCTGAGAACAAGGCGTTCATCGCCGGCATGGAGACCCGTATCGCCGAGCGCCAGCAGCTGATCGGCGAGCTCGAGGAGCAGCTCGCCGGCGCTCAGCGCAAGGTCGCCGAGACCACCCTCAAGCTGGGCCAGGAGGCGCGTCGCGCCGACCAGGCCGAGACCCGCCTCGTCGACGAGGGCCGCCGTCTCGACGAGGCCGAGACCCGTGCCGCGGAGGCGATCGTCCTGGTCGCCGAGCTCGAGCAGGAGCTGGTCGACCTGAAGGCCGAGCTCCAGGCCTGGCACGACTCCGCCAAGGCGCCGAAGCGCGCCACCGCCTGACCCATCCGGCGAACGGGCCGGGAAGCCTGCGACGTTATGCTCCCCGTGCCTTGATCCCGGGTGAACGGCGGAGGACATGACAGCTACAGACAGGCTTCGTCGCGCAGCGCGTCGTGCGCTCGACGCACGGTGGAGCGGCATCCACGCTGACCATGTCGGGCTCATCGACGCCACGACCCTGTGGTTCTCCGCGTCGGCCCTCCCGCGGGGTGCGCGCCTGGCCCTGCGCGGTCCGGCCGGCACGATCGACCTCGGTGTCGCCGCGACGGCCGGAGGCCTCTCCGCGACCATCGACCTCACGCCGTACGCCGACCGCGCCGGCGGGCCTGACGGCCTCGAGCTGGTCGTGCTCACCCGGGGGCGGGCGCGCCTGGTCCGGCCGGCCGCGATGACCGCACCCGAAGAGCGCCCGTGCCTGGCCCCGCCGATGCCCGGCACCCATCACGCCTGGCGGCTGCACATCCGGCCGTCGGTGCGGCTCCAGGCGACCAGCGTGACGGAGGGCGTCGGCGTGCGTTCCCTCGCGGTCGTCGATGACGAGCTGGAGGTGCTGCTCGACCTCCCGGGCACGTCCGCCGTCTCGGCACGCGCCGTCGTGGCGGAGGACGCGGCCGTGCCGCTCCCGGTCGAGAAGACCGACGCAGGCTGGGTCCTGCGTCTCGGTGACGAGCACGTGGGCGGCGACCTCGAGGTGCGGCACCGTCTCCGTGTGGAGGTCGACGGCCGCGACCTTCCGGTCGTGCGTGCCTGGCGTGAGCTCCGCGACCCCGGGCGTGGTGTTCCCCTCCCGCGGCTGTCCGGTGCCGGTGAGCAGGGCGACACCCTGATCTGGGTCGACTACGACCGTGCCGGGGTGTTGTCGGCCCGACGCCGCGAGCTGGCGGAGGCGCTGTCGTGAAGCTCATCGTGATCGCCGACCAGGCACGTCACGCCCGGGGTGGCTGGCAGGCCGCAGTGCGCCTCGGAGCCGCCTGGCGCGCTGCCGGGCACAAGGCCGAGATCTGGGTCCTCGAGGGGGAGAAGTACGGCCATGGCGCTGTGCCTGTGCGGCTCTTCGACCGTGACCGGATGGCCCACGAGATCGCGCGGAGCAGGGCTGACGCCCTGGTCAGCACCTCGGTCGACACCCTGGTGCTCACGGTCACCAACGCCCGGTCTGCGGCCCGTCTGGTCCACTGGGAGCGCTACGGCAACTCCACGCGGGAGCAGGTCGGCCACGCGCTCGGCCTGCTCGGCGCGCACCTCGACCTGGTGGTCACGCCCGACGAGGTGACCCGAGGCGCCGTCGCCGGCCTCCTGCCGGGCGCCTGCGCTCCGGTCGTCGCGATCCCCGACCCAGTGGCAGCCGGGGTGCTCCCGCAGACCTCGGGCACCGAGCGGCTGATCGTGGCGGCGGGGAGCTTCGCCGCCGAGAGCGGACTCGGTCACCTGGTGACGGCCTTCGGGGTCGCCGCCGACGACCTGCCGGGATGGCGCCTCCGGCTCCTCGGTCGCGGCCCGTCCCGCGCCGGGCTGGCGGCCACGGTGCGGGCCGAAGGCCTCTGCGACCGCGTCGAGCTGCCCGGGCTGAGCCGCGAGATGCCCCTCGACTGGGCCCGCGCCGGGATCGCGGTCGTGGCCCCGTTCCACGGCCTCTCGCTGACCGTCACCGAGGCGATGGCTGCGGGCCTGCCCGTCATCGCCCGCGACACGGCCGACGGCGCGCGCCAACGCATCGTCCACGACCGCACCGGCGTCCTCGTCGCCCAGCGGTCCGTGCCGGAGCTGGCTGCTGCCCTGGTCGACCTCGCCACCGATCCCGCCCGTCGTGCCCGCCTCGGTGCGGCCGCACGCGAGGCCGCGGCCCCGTTTGCGCCCGAGCTGGTCGCCCGGACCTGGATCGAGACCCTGACGGGCCGGCCCGGGCACGGCGCCGGCGAGCCCGGGAGCCCCACCGCCTCCGCGACCGCGACTCCTGCTGCGCCGGTCGTCGCTCCTGCGACTGCGCTGCGTGACCTGGTCGGCGGCCTCCTCGGCCTCGCGCACGAGGCGAGCCCGGAGGCCTTCGTCCTGCGGCCCGTCGGCGAACGCCGCACCGTCGTCGTGGTGCCCGCAGCGCACCGTCGTCCGTTCCTCGAGTCGCTTCGCTCCGTCACCGGACTGCTCGTGAGTGAGGCACCGTCGACAGGCGACCTCGCGAGGCGCCCGGTCGAGCTCGCCGTGCCTGCGGCGCTCGACGCGATCGCGCCGGTGCTCACCGTCTCCTCGCCTGACGGAGCCGCCGAGGTCGACGTCGAGTTCTGGCGCGAGGCTGCCGGCGCGCTACGCCCGCCGCGGGACAACGAGTGGGTCGATCACGTCGCGCTCGGGTCGCCGCGCGCGGAGGTCGACGTGGCGGGCCTGACGGTGCCGACCCTCCCGCTCGCGGTGGGTCCCACGATCTTCGACCGGCCCTTCCCGATCGACGTGGTCTACACGTGGGTCGACGGATCGGACCCGGCCTGGCAGGAGCGGCGCGACGTCGCGCTCGCCCAGCGCACCGGCATCTCGCTCGACCGGGCCTCCAGCGGCAAGGCGCGCTACACCAGCCGCGACGAGCTCCGCTACTCGATGCGCTCGCTGCACATGTTCGCTCCGTGGGTGCGGAGGATCTTCCTGGTCACCGACGACCAGGTCCCTGCCTGGCTCGCCACCGACTTCCCGCAGGTCACCGTGGTGAGCCACCGCGACATCCTCGCGGCAGAGCACCTCCCGGTCTTCAACTCCCACGCCATCGAGACCGGGCTCCACCGGATCGAGGGCCTGAGCGAGCACTTCATCTACTTCAACGACGACGTGCTGCTGGGCCGCGCGGTCCGCCCCGGTCAGTTCTTCACCGCTGCCGGTCAGTTCCACGCCTTCGTCGGCGCGCAGAGCATCGGCGTCGAGGAGCAGAACGCGCTGCCCTACCAGCGCGCGGGCCTCAACAACCGGCGTCTGCTGCGGGAGCGCTTCGGCGTGACCACGACCCGGGTCATGCGCCACACGCCGCACCCGATGCGGGTCTCGGTCCTCCAGGCGCTCGAGAAGGAGTGGCCCGAGGAGCTGCGGCGCACGGCCGCCTCGCCGTTCCGGTCGGAGACTGACCTCTCGGTCGCGTCGTCGCTCGCGCAGTACTACGGCCTGGTCACCGGCACGGCCGTCGCCTCGGAGCTCGACGCGACGTTCGTCTCGCTGACGCAGCCCAACGTCACGATGGTGCTCCGCGCCCTGCTGGCGCGGCGTGACCGCGACTCGATCTGCCTGGCCGACCACCACGTCTGGGCCTGGCCCGAGAACGTCGTCACGCGGCAGCTCCACGACTTCCTCGAGGAGTACTACCCGGTGCGACCGCCGTGGGAGAAGCCGGGAGCCTGAGCTCCCGGCCCGCCGACGCCGCGGGGATCAGCGTCGACGGAGGCGGCGGATGACGCGGTTGGTCAGGCTCCGCTCGGCGGCGTCCGCCCGCTCGCGCTGGAACTCGATGCGCGGCCAGAGGTCGCGCTTGACGTGGGTGACCTCGGCCTTGGTGTGGTCGAAGGTGATGGCGACCGCGGCGGCGTACATCTCCTTGTAGTCCGCGTGGATCTCGTCGAGTCGCTGCTGGGCGGCGGAGTCGGAGGGGTTCGCCACGAGGACGGCGAGGAGCTGCCAGACCTCCTCGGCCATGTCGCGCAGCGCGTCGGGGACGACCACGTCGTCCCAGGTCAGGCGCGACTTGCGCAGGCCGGCGTCGAGGAAGTCGTCGTTGTCGTGCGGCTGGCCCTCGACCGGGGCGGGGTCGAAGTCGAGCCCGAGCTGCTGGCCCGCGAGGAGCAGGGCGCTGCGCCAGTCCTCCATGAGGTCGCCGTAGCGGATGAACGCGCGGTCGATGCCGCGGCCCGAAGCCTCGGTGAGCAGGGCGGCGTGCACCCAGCCGGCGACGTTGGAGGTCTCCTTGGCACGGCGCAGCTCGAGCGGCTGGTTCTGCAGGTAGGCGAGGTCGCGGGAGCCGACGACCTCCGCCGGGTGGCGCAGGGAGGTCAGCAGCTTGAGGTCGGCGCCGACAGCCGCGGCGGCAGACTTCCAGATGTCCGCGAACCAGAGGGCGTGCGGGTCCTTGATGACGTACTGCGACAGGCCCAGCGCGACCTGCTCCCGCAGCCAGGCGGTGAGCTCGGCCTCGGCGACGCCGTCAGCGAGCGACGAGGCCACGAGGTCGACCGCCGCCGGACGGCTGTCGATGTTGTGCAGCGCGAGCTCCTTGAGCTGGCGCTTGTGGAAGTCGATGACCCAGACCGGCTCGTAGTACCCCTTCGGGTTCTTCTCGTCGGCCTCGACCTCGGGCTGCGGGACGTGGAGACCGAGTCGCTTCAGGCTGCCGCCGAGGGAGCTCGTGCCACTGCGGCCGGAGCCGGTGACGAGGACGATCGAGGGGCGGTTCTGCGCGGGGGCCATGGAGCTCTCTCATCGGGTCCGAGTAATGATCGCGTTGAGGTTACCCGAACCGGCCGGGTGCGCCCGCTGCGGCGATCGTGGAGAGCTCAGCGCTCGTGGGGCCGCAGTCGCAGTGCGACCGGGTCGATCGAGGCGGGGTCCAGGCCGGGCACGTCGAGGCGCCGTCCGCTGCCCTCGTCGACCCGCGGCAGCGGCCCGTCGTGCCCGGCGAGGTACGCCGCGACGTGGGCGGCCTCCTCGCGCCGGCCGTGCTCGACGAGCCAGCCGAGGAGGCGCTGCGCCGGCGGGATCTCGCACTGCGTCAGGGAGCGTTCGCCCCAGAACTCCTCGACCATCCGCCGCAGCAGCTCCCACCAGGCGTCGCTGCAGCCGGGGATCTCGCGGAAGTACCGGTGCAGGTCGCCCGGGAGCACCCGGGCGTGGAACATCGCCTGCACCGAGGCCGTGCCCTCCGTCGCGACGAGCTCGGCGGTCCGGCGCTTGGTGACGGTCCGGTCCTCGAGGTCGCGGAGGGACGAACGCTGCTGGGTGATCGAGGAGCCGTCGGTGCGGATCCGCCAGTGGTAGACGACCTCCTCGCGCACGTCGAAGCGTCCGCGGAGGTACGCCGCTGTCATCGCCGGCTGGTCCTCGTAGCGGACGCCGGTGGGCCAGCCGCCCACGGCATCACGGAAGAAGGGGGTGCGGAAGACCTTGTTCCACGCGAAGACGTCGCCGAGGATCTCGGGGTGGTCGTCGGCGGAGATTCCGCGCCGGTTGGTGCGGTGGAGGCGGCGCATCCAGGGCGGGACGTCGAGTCGGCCCTCCTCCCACCGGGCGACGTTGCCCACCGCGAAATCGGCACGCGAGCGCAGCAGCGACCGCAGCAGCACGGAGTAGGCATCCGGAGGCAGGACGTCGTCGGAGTCGAGGAAGGCGATGAACGCCGTGTCGAGGAGCGCGAGCCCCGTGTTGCGGGCGGCGCCCAGCCCGTGATTCTCCGTCCGCACGACGCGCACCCGCGGGTCGCGGGCGGCGTACGACCGGGCGATGTCGCCGCTGTGGTCCGGGGAGCCGTCGTCGACGACGACGACGTCCAGCTCGCGCCAGCTCTGTGCGAGGAGGCTGTCGAGGCAGGCGGGCAGGTAGTCCGCGACGCCGTAGACGGGGACGACCACACCGAGCGTGGGCCGGTGACGACGCAGGATCCCCATGGCCGCGCACTGTATCCGGCCGCGGGGACCGCTGCCGTAGGGTCTGCGCCATGTCGTCCCGCCGCATCGTCCTCGTCGCCGGCTCCGGCCGCAGCGGCACCAGCACCGTCGTGGGCCTGCTGCGTCTGCTCGGCGTCCGGGTCCCGCAGCCGGAGGTCGTCGCCGACGCCAGCAACCCCAAGGGATTCGGCGAGCCCCAATGGGTCGTCGACTTCCACGACGAGCTGCTCGAGGAGGGCCTCGTGCAGGTGGCCGACTCGCGTCCCGTCGCGTGGGAGCTCGCTGCCCGGGTCGCTGCGGCACCGGCGGTCCTCGAGCGCGCAGCGGAGTGGCTGGAGCAGCAGTTCGCTGTCGCCGACGAGCTGGTTGTCAAGGACCCGCGGCTGACGTGGTTCAACGAGCTCTGGCTCCGGGCAGCGGCGAAGGCCGGCGCGGAGCCTGTCTTCATCACGATGCTGCGGCCTCCGCCGGAGGTCGTCCGCAGCCGTCAGGCCAACTACAACGGGCGGATGGCCGACGCGTTCGGCGTCGCGCAGTGGGTCAACCTGATGATCGGCACGGAGCGCGCGACGCGGGGTCACACCCGCGCTTTCGTGGCGTACGCCGACCTGATCGCGGGCTGGCAGGCCGCCCTGCTCCCGCTGGCGGAGCACCTCGGCGTCGAGGCGCTGCGCAACCCCGGACCGGAGGCGCTGGCGGAGGGTGACGCCTTCGTCGACCCGTCCCTGCGCCGGATGCAGCCCGGGTGGGACGACCTCGCTGTCCCTGCCGACCTCCGCGCCCTGGCTGAGGACCTCTGGCGCGAGCTCGAGGCGCTGGCAATTCCTGGCAGGGACGACGCGGAGGCCCATGCCCGGCTCGATGCGATCGCCGCCCGCCATGCTGACCTCTTCGCCGGAGCGGAGTCGGTGGTGCGGAGCTCGATCGTGGCCGCACGGCGCAAGGGCGAGCGGGCCGTCCGTGCCACCGCTGCGGCTCCCGCGCGGCGACGCTGGTTCAACCGCGGTTGAGGAGCACCTCGGCGATCGCCAGGTCGAGCGGTCCGGTGACCTTCATGTTCCGGTCGTCGCCCTCGACGACGTGCACGGCCACGTCGGGCAGGTAGCGCAGCACCACCGAGCAGTCGTCCGTCGCGACGAACCCGGGGTCCGCGAGCGCCACGTCGTACGCCGCCTGCAGGATGCCGGCGCGGAAGCCCTGCGGGGTCTGTGCTCGCCACAGCTCGGGGCGCGGGGGGACGTCCACGATCCGCCCCGCCGGGTCGGTGCGGAGGATCGTGTCGCTCGAGCGGACCGCCACGCCGACTGCGTCGTGCGTGCCGAGGCCCGCGACGCAGTCGCTGATGATCCGGGCGTCGACCAGCGGTCGGGCGGCGTCGTGCACGAGCACGTCGGACTCGCCGTGCCCCTGGGCATCCAGCCAGCGCAGCGCGTTGACGGTCGAGTCGCTGCGCTCGGCGCCGCCCTCGATCACCGCGAGCGTGCGGGGGTAGCCGGCGGTGACGACCTGCGCGGCGTCGACGAAACCGGGCGCCATCACGACCAGGACGCCCTCGATCGCCGGGTGGTCGTGCAGCGCGGCGAGGGAGTGCTCCAGGATCGTGCGACCGTGCAGGTCGGCGAACTGCTTCGGCAGCCCGAGCCCCGCACGCGCACCGATGCCGCCTGCGAGGAGCACGGCGACGCAGGGGCGGGGTCTCTCCATGCGCCGCAGTCTGCCAGTCGCAGGGCAGTGCACCCGTGAGGTGCGTGACCCACCCCACCTCACGGACCGTTTCGCGCGCGGCCGGGTGCGGCGTACCGTTGTGGTGCAAGCAGTTCTCCCAGCACACGTCTGGTACCCACACCGGCTCCCCACGGGGAGTGGTCGGAGGGACTGGAACGAAAGGCTCGAAGACATGAACGCACCCCTCCGGGTGGGCGTGATCGGCGCTGGTCGCGTCGGCGCCACCCTGGCGACCGCGCTGCGCGCTGCCGGCCACGAGATCGTCGCCGCCGCCGGTGAGTCGGCCGCCTCCCGCACCCGCATCGAGACGATGCTCCCCGGCGTCCCGGTCGAGAAGCCGACGGCGGTCGCGCGTGCCTGCGACGTCCTGCTGCTCACCGTGCCCGACGACATGCTCGGCAACGTCGTCTCGACGCTCGCCGACGCAGGTGCGCTCCGCGCCGGTCAGTACGTCGTGCACACCTCGGGCCGCCACGGCCTCGCCGTCATGGCGCCTGCTGCCCGCGTCGGCGCCCGCCCGGTCGCGCTGCACCCCGCGCTCACGTTCACCGGCACGGACGTCGACCTCCCTCGCCTGCACGGCTGCGTCTTCGGCGTGACCGCCGCGTCGGCTGAGCACGCGATCGCCTCACAGCTGGTGCACGACCTCGGCGGCCGGATCATGTGGGTCCCCGAGGAGCGTCGCTCGCTCTACCACGCCTCCCTGGCCCACGGCGCGAACCACCTGGTCACCCTGGTCTCGCAGGCCATGGAGATGCTCGCCGCGGCAGGCGTCGGCGGTGACGGCACGGGAGCGGGGGACGTCACCCCCGCGGACACGCTGCGTCCGCTGCTCGAGGCTGCGCTCTCCAACGCGCTCGCGTACGGCGACGCGGCGCTCACCGGCCCGATCGTCCGCGGCGACGTCGAGACCGTCCGCGCCCACCTCGTCGAGCTCGCGCGGGCCACTCCGCAGGACCTTCCGGCGTACGTCGCGATGGCGCGGTCCACGGTCGGCCGTGCGCTCGCGGACGGTCGCCTCGAGGGTCGCAGGGCTGCCGAGATCCTCGTGCTCCTCGACGGGTCGAGTGCGCAGGCGGAGATCCAGTGACCGCTCCCGTCCTGGCGAGCACCCGTGCGGAACTCGCCGTCCTCCTCGCCGACGCGCGCCGCGCGGGCAAGCCGGTCGGCTTCGTGCCGACCATGGGTGCGCTCCACGACGGCCACGCCTCGCTCATGCGGGTGGCGCGCGAGCGCGTCGCCCTTCCCGACGGCGACCGCGGCCCCGTCGTGGTCAGCATCTTCGTCAACCCGATGCAGTTCAGCTCGGGCGAGGACCTCGACCGGTACCCGCGCACGCTCGACGCCGACGTCGAGATCTGCGCCGCCGAGGGCGTCGACATCGTCTTCGCGCCGAGCGTGGAGGAGATGTACCCCCACGGCGTCCCCGCCGCCGACCGCGAGCCCGACGGCGTCACCGTCGTCCCCGCGCCTGCCCTGGCCGACGTCCTGGAGGGCGCCGTCCGCCCGGGCCACTTCCGCGGCGTACTCACCGTCGTGGCGAAGCTCTTCGGCCTGGTGCAGCCCGACGTCGCGGTCTTCGGGCAGAAGGACTACCAGCAGCTCGCGCTGATCCGGCGCATGGCCGGTGACCTCTGCATGGGGGTCGAGGTGATCGGTGCCGAGACGCAGCGCGACGCCGACGGCCTCGCGCTCTCCAGCCGCAACCGCTACCTGTCGGCGGACGAGCGTGCGACCGCGCTGAGCCTCAGTGCCGCCCTGCGCGCGGCGATCGCCGCCGGCCCCGACGGCGTCCAGCCGGCGCTCGACGCCGCGCACGCCGTCCTCGCCGAGGAGAGTGGCGTGGATCTCGACTACCTCGTCATCACGCGGCCGGACCTGGGCCGTCTCACCGATGACTTCCAGGGCGAGGGCCGGATCCTCGTCGCCGCGCGGGTCGGCACGACCCGCCTCATCGACAACCTGCCGATCCAGATCGGAGCCTCGACCGGCGCAGCCGGCGGGGACACCACCAAGGGAGACAACTGATGTTCCGCACGATGATGAAGTCCAAGATCCACCGCGCCACCGTGACGCAGGCGGACCTCCACTACGTCGGCTCCGTGACGGTCGACGAGGACCTCCTCGACGCCGCCGACCTGCTGGCCGGCGAGCTCGTCCACATCGTCGACGTCACCAACGGCGCGCGCCTGGAGACCTACACGATCGCGGGCGAGCGTGGCTCCGGCGTCATCGGCATCAACGGCGCCGCCGCGCGTCTGGTGCACCCCGGCGACACCGTCATCCTGATCGGCTACGGCCAGATGACGACCGAGGAGGCGAAGGCCTACAAGCCGCACGTCGTCTTCGTCGACGCCGACAACAAGATCATGGCGACGGGCTTCGACCCGGCCGAGGCGCTCGCCGGCTCCGGACTCGTCCGCGGCGACACCGTCGCCGGCCGCTAACCTGCCCCAATGCAGTCCCACCAGTACGCCGGGCTCCCCGGCCGCCTCAGCGCGCCGCCGCCCGGCTGGACGACCCGCGCCGACGTGGTCGTCATCGGCTCCGGCATCGCGGGCCTCACCGCCGCTCTCCGGGTCCGTGCCGAGGCGCCGTCGCTGAGCGTCCTGGTGGTGACCAAGACCGTGCTCAACGCAGGCTCGACCCAGTGGGCGCAGGGCGGCATCGCCGCAGCGCTCGGTGAGGGCGACACTCCCGAGGAGCACGAGGTCGACACCCTCGTGGCGGGTGCGGGCGCGTGTGACCGCGAGGCGGTCCGGGTGCTGGTGACCGAGGGGCCGGATGCGGTGCGTGAGCTGATCGGGCTCGGCACCAACTTCGACCACCACGACGGGGTCCTCTCCCTGACCCGCGAGGGGGGCCACCACCGCGACCGCATCGCGCACGCGGGCGGCGACGCCACTGGTGCCGAGATCCAGCGCGCGCTGATCGCCGCCGTCGAGCTCGACCCGCGCATCGAGGTCATCCAGCACGCGCTCGCTGTCGACCTCCTCCTCGACGCAGCCGGTGCTGTCGCGGGCGTGACGCTCCACGTGCTCGGCGAGGGCCAGAAGGACGGCGTGGGCGCCGTCCACTGCCGCGCGGTGATCCTCGCCAGCGGTGGCCTCGGCCAGGTCTTCAACCAGACCACCAACCCCGCGGTCTCCACGGGCGACGGCATGGCGCTCGCGCTGCGCGCGGGTGCGGTGCTGCGCGACCTCGAGTTCGTGCAGTTCCACCCCACCGTGATGTACCTCGGCCCCGACTCGCGTGGCCAGCAGCCGCTGATCTCCGAGGCGGTCCGGGGCGAGGGGGCCTTCCTGGTCGACTGGGCCGGCAACCGGTTCATGCAGGGCCAGCACGAGCTCGCCGACCTCGCCCCTCGCGACGTCGTCGCCAAGGCGATCACCCGCCGCATGATCGAGGAGGGCAAGCCGCACATGTGGCTCGACGCCCGCCACCTCGGGGCTGCCTTCTGGGAGAAGCGGTTCCCGACCATCCTCGCCACCTGCCGCAGCCACGGCGTCGACCCGGCTGTCGACCTCATCCCGGTCGCGCCGGCCCAGCACTACGCCTCCGGTGGCGTGCTCACCGACCTCTTCGGCCGCTCGAGCATCGCGGGGCTCTACGCCACCGGCGAGGTCGCGTGCTCCGGCGTACACGGGGCAAACCGGCTGGCCTCCAACTCCCTGCTCGAGGGGTTGGTCTTCTCGCGGCGCATCGCGGCCGTGCTGCCCGGCGAGCTCCGCCCGTGGTCGACGCCGGCCGTCGACGTTCGCCGGCCGGGTCTCGTCGACGAGTCGGTCCGCGCCGACGTCCAGCGCACGATGACCGAGCGGGTCGGTGTCCTCCGGTCCGCCGCCGGCATGACCGAGGCCGCGATCGCCCTCTCCGGGCTGCTCGCGGCCGGTGCCGGAGCCGTCGGCCCCGAGCAGTGGGAGGCGACCAACCTCCTGGCGATCTCGGCCGCCCTGGCCCAGGCCGCCAGCCGCCGTGAGGAGACCCGCGGATCGCACTGGCGCGAGGACTTCCCCGAGCGTGACGACGCGCGGATGGCCGGCCACTTCGACACGGTCCTGTCCGACGGCGAGCTGTTCACCGTCTTCCGCCCCTCCCCGGCCACCGACGACGTCGTGGTCGCGGCCACACACCCCACAACGGAGCACTGATGAGCCAGTACGTCGAGTCGATCGTCGCCCTGCCGTATGCCGAGCTCCCGGCGCCGCTCCTCGACGAGCTGGCCGCCGCGGGGCTCGACCCCGAGCAGGTCTACGCCGACGTCGTCGCCGCCGTCGCGGAGGACCTTCCGGGCGACGACGTGACCAGCTGGGCGACGATCCCCGCCGCCGACTCCGCGGTCGCGGACTTCATCGCCCGCGAGGACGGCGTGATCGGCGGCCTCGCCGTCGCCGAGGTGGTCTTCCGCTACGTGCTCGGCAACGCCGTCGAGATCGCCCGCCCGGTCGCCGACGGCACGCACGTCGTCAGGGGCGACGTGCTCCTCTCCGTCACCGGAGGCACGGCGCTGCTGCTCACCGCTGAGCGCACCGCCCTCAACTACGCGTGCCACGTCTCCGGCGTCGCCACCGCAACCGCCGCCTGGGTCGCGGTGCTGGAGGGCACCAGCGCCCGGGTCCGCGACACCCGCAAGACGATCCCCCACTTCCGCTCCCTCGAGAAGTACGCCGTGCGCTGCGGCGGCGGCGTCAACCACCGGCGCGACCTCTCTGACCAGGCGCTCGTGAAGGACAACCACGTCATCGCCGCGGGCGGCGTCGTGCCGGCGTACGAGCTGATCCGGGCGCGCTACCCCGAGGTCCCGATCCAGGTCGAGGTGACCACGCTCGAGCAGCTGAAGGAGCTGCTCGAGATCGGCGTCGACCAGGTCCTGCTCGACAACATGAGCACCGACCAGATGCGCGAGGCAGTCGAGATCCGCGACGGCTCCGCGACGCCGCACTGCAAGCTCGAGGCCTCCGGGGGCCTGACCCTCGAGCGCGCGGCCGAGGTCGCCGCGACCGGTGTCGACTTCATCGCCGTCGGTGCCCTGACCCACTCGGCGAAGGTGATGGACATCGCCATGGACCTCCGAAGCTGACCGGGCGCCCGGGATGAGCCTGCTCGCGGCCGACATCGGCAACTCGACCACCGACCTGGCGCTGATGCGCGAGGGCGAGGTGCTCGCGCACTGGCGGGTCTCCACCGACGAGCGGCGCACGGCAGACGAGTGGGCCGTGCTGGTGCGGGGCCTTCTCGGTGGTGAGGTGGAGGCGGTCGGCGGCATCGCCGTGTGCTCGACCGTCCCGGCCGTCCTGCACGAGTGGCGCGACATGCTGGCCTCCCACTTCGCCGGCGTGCGGAGCGTCGTGGTCGAGCCGGGCGTGCGCACCGGCGTACCCGTGATGATGGACAACCCGCGTGAGGTCGGCGCCGACCGGATCCTCAACGCGCTCGCCGCCGCGCACCACTACGAGGGGCCGACGATCGTCGTCGACTTCGGCACCGCCACGACGTACGACGTCGTCACCGCTGCCGGCCAGTACGTCGGAGGCGCGATCGCTCCCGGCATCGAGATCTCCCTGGAGGCGCTCGGACGACGGGGTGCCCAGCTGCGGAAGGTCGAGTTGCTGCGGCCACGCTCGGTGATCGCGAAGAACACCGTTGAGGCGCTCCAGTCCGGCATGCTCTTCGGCTTCGCCGCGCAGGTCGAGGGCATGGTGGCCCGGATGGCGCGTGAGCTGGCGGTCGCGGCGGAGGAGCTCAACGTCGTCGCGACCGGCCACCTGGCCCCTCTCGTCCAGGACGAGGTCGCCTGTTTCACCGATCGCCGGCCCTTCCTCACACTCGAGGGACTCGCGCTCGTCTTCGCCCGGAATTCCTGAATAGCGGCATTTCATTCTGAAATTCGATTCGCTAATGTGGCGCGAATTCATTTTTCTTATGTCGAAGGAATTGTCATGGCGCAGAAGGTTTCCATCGTCCTCATCGACGACATCGACGGTGGTGACGCCGACGAGACAGTGAGCTTCGCGCTCGACGGCACCTCCTACGAGATCGACCTGGCCTCGGCCAACGCCGCCCGCCTGCGCGAGGCGCTCGCGCCGTACGTCGGTCACGCCCGCAAGGTCGGTGCGTCGCGTCGCGGCGGTGGCACGAAGAAGGCCAGCGGTGGCGGCAACACACGTGACGTTCGCGAGTGGGCCCGGGGCAACGGCTGGCCCGACCTCGGCGACCGCGGCCGTGTCCCCGGTGAGGTGCAGCAGGCCTACGACGCCGCCCACTGACCCGCCGAGGCGGCGCGAACCTGCAGCCGGAGCACGCTGAGGCGGCGCGAACCTGCAGCCGGAGCACGCCGAGGCGGCGCGAACCTGCAGCATGTTCGCTGTCGGCGTACGCGGTTCTGCCGTCGTGGGGAACACGTAGGGTGGAGTCGGACGTTGGTCCGGGCGTCTGCCCTTCCTCTCTGCACCCAGCGGGGCGCTTTGGCAGACCAGAATCCAGGGAGTTGATGAGATGTTCGAGCGGTTTACCGACCGTGCCCGCCGAGTGGTGGTGCTGGCCCAGGAAGAGGCCCGCATGCTCAGCCACAACTACATCGGCACCGAGCACATCCTGCTCGGCCTGATCCACGAGGGCGAGGGTGTCGCCGCGAAGGCGCTGGAGTCCCTCGACATTTCGCTCGAGGCAGTGCGCGCGCAGGTCGAGGAGATCATCGGCCAGGGCCAGCAGGCGCCGTCCGGCCACATCCCCTTCACCCCGCGCGCCAAGAAGGTCCTCGAGCTCTCCCTGCGCGAGGCGCTGCAGCTGGGCCACTCCTACATCGGCACCGAGCACATCCTGCTCGGCCTGATCCGTGAGGGCGAGGGTGTCGCCGCCCAGGTGCTGGTCAAGCTCGGCGCCGACCTCAACCGGGTCCGCCAGCAGGTCATCCAGCTGCTCTCCGGCTTCCAGGGCAAGGAGCCCGCGGCGGCCGGCGGCCCCCAGGAGGGCACCCCCTCCACCTCGCTCGTGCTCGACCAGTTCGGCCGCAACCTGACCCAGGACGCCCGCGAGGGCAAGCTCGACCCGATCATCGGCCGCGAGGTCCAGATCGAGCGCGTCATGCAGGTGCTCAGCCGCCGCACCAAGAACAACCCGGTGCTGATCGGTGAGCCCGGCGTCGGCAAGACGTCGGTCGTCGAGGGCCTGGCCCAGGACATCGTCAAGGGCAACGTCCCCGAGACGCTCAAGGACAAGCACATCTACACGCTCGACCTGGGCGCGCTGGTGGCCGGCTCGCGCTACCGCGGTGACTTCGAGGAGCGCCTGAAGAAGGTGCTCAAGGAGATCAAGACCCGCGGCGACATCATCCTCTTCATCGACGAGATCCACACGCTCGTCGGCGCGGGTGCAGCCGAGGGTGCGATCGACGCGGCGAGCATCCTGAAGCCGATGCTCGCCCGTGGTGAGCTCCAGACCATCGGTGCGACCACGCTCGACGAGTACCGCAAGCACCTCGAGAAGGACGCCGCGCTCGAGCGCCGCTTCCAGCCGATCCAGGTGCCCGAGCCGTCGATCGCGGAGACGATCGAGATGCTCAAGGGCCTGCGCGACCGCTACGAGGCGCACCACCGCGTGACGATCACCGACGAGGCGCTCGTCTCCGCAGCGACGCTCGCCGACCGCTACATCTCCGACCGCTTCCTCCCGGACAAGGCGATCGACCTCATCGACGAGGCGGGTTCGCGCCTGCGCATTCGCCGGATGACCGCCCCGCCGGACCTGCGCGAGTTCGACGAGAAGATCGCCGACGTGCGCCAGCGCAAGGAGGCCGCGATCGACGGCCAGGACTTCGAGGCCGCTGCTGCGCTCCGCGACGAGGAGAAGCAGCTCATCGGCAAGAAGGCCGAGCGCGAGAAGCAGTGGCGCGCCGGTGACATGGACGTCGTCGCCGAGGTCGACGAGGAGCTGATCGCCGAGGTCCTCGCCGTCGCGACCGGCATCCCGATCGTGAAGCTCTCCGAGGAGGAGTCCACCCGACTGCTCAAGATGGAGGACGAGCTGCACAAGCGCGTCATCGGTCAGGAAGAGGCCGTCAAGGCGCTCTCCCGCGCCATCCGGCGTACGCGTGCCGGCCTGAAGGACCCGAAGCGCCCCGGCGGCTCGTTCATCTTCGCCGGCCCGTCCGGTGTCGGTAAGACGTGGCTGTCGAAGACGCTGGCCGAGTTCCTCTTCGGCGACGAGGACGCCCTCATCCAGCTCGACATGTCGGAGTTCTCCGAGAAGCACACCGTCTCGCGGCTCTTCGGCTCGCCTCCGGGCTACGTCGGCTACGAAGAGGGCGGCCAGCTCACCGAGAAGGTGCGCCGCAAGCCGTTCTCCGTCGTGCTCTTCGACGAGGTGGAGAAGGCCCACCCGGACATCTTCAACTCGCTGCTGCAGATCCTCGAGGAAGGTCGCCTGACCGACTCGCAGGGCCGCGTGGTCGACTTCAAGAACACCGTCATCATCATGACCACGAACCTCGGTTCGCGTGACATCAGCAAGGGCGTCAGCCTGGGCTTCCAGCAGGGGGCCGACACGGCCGGTTCCTACGACCGGATGAAGGCGAAGGTCTCGGAGGAGCTCAAGCAGCACTTCCGCCCGGAGTTCCTCAACCGTGTCGACGAGGTGATCGTCTTCCCGCCGCTGACGCAGGAGCAGATCATCGCGATGGTCGACAACATGATCGCGTCGGTCGAGAAGCGCCTGAAGGACCGCGACATGTCGCTCGAGCTGACCACGGCAGCAAAGGAGCTGCTCGCCCGCCGGGGCTTCGACCCCGTGCTCGGCGCGCGCCCCCTGCGTCGCACGGTGCAGCGCGAGATCGAGGACGTCCTGGCCGAGAAGATGCTCTTCGGCGAGATCGGCCCCGGTCAGATCGTCCTGGTCGACGTGGAGGGCGAGGGTGCGACCGCGGCCTTCACCTTCAAGGGTCAGAAGGTCTCGGCCGTCCCGGACGTCCCGCCGCTGGAGACCACGGCGGAGCCCGACTCCGAGTAACGCCGAGGCGGCGCAAACCTGCGCCGTGAACCCGCCGAAGCGGCGCAAACCTGCAAAGGTTTGCGCCGCTTCGACGTGTCGGCTGCAGGTTTGCGCCGCTTCGGCGGGGTGGGCGTGCAGGTTTGCGCCGCTTCGGCGTCAGGGCAGGGCGTAGAAGCCGGGCTCGGGCTCGACGAGCAGGCCGTCGGCGAGCAGGCCGGCGAGCGCACGGTCGCGCTGCTCGGCCAGGTGCCACGCGGCGTCGAGGCGCCCCCGCGGCACGGGCTGGTCCGCGTCACGCACGACGCCGAGGAGGCGGCCGCGGCACTGGCGATCGGTGCCGGCATAGTCCTGCACCTTCCGCGCCGGCCCGTCGTACGCCGGACGGCCGGCCGCGTGCCACGCGCACAGGTCGGTGACGGGGCACCGCTCGCAGGCAGCACGGGCCGCGGTGCAGACGACCGCACCCAGCTCCATGGTCGCGACTGCCCACGTGGCCGCTTCGTCGTCGGTGTCGGGAAGCACGGACGTGGCGAGCTCACGCTCGGCCTTGGTGACCGCCGGCGCAGGGAACTCGACGCCGGCGAGCGTGCGGGCGAGCACGCGCCGCACGTTGGTGTCGAGGACCACGTGACGGCGGCCGAAGGCGAAGGAGGCGATCGCGGCCGCCGTGTAGTCGCCGACCCCGGGGAGCGCGATCAGTGCGTCGTAGGTCGACGGCACCGCCCCGCCGTGCTCGTCACGGATCACGGTAGCGGCCGCATGGAGGCGGAGCGCCCTGCGGGGGTAGCCGAGACGACCCCAGGCGCGGACCGCCTCGCCGGCGGGCTCGTCGGCGAGCGAGGTCGGCGTGGGCCACCGCTCCAGCCAGGCCTCGTGGACCGGCAGGACCCGCGCCACCGGCGTCTGCTGGAGCATGAACTCGGAGACCATCACCGACCAGGCGGTGGTCCCGGGACGGCGCCATGGGAGGTCGCGCTGGTGCTCGGCGTACCAGGTGAGCACGGGCTGGTGGAGGTCACTCATGGCGCCGCGAGCCTACGTCGGAGCGCCACTCCGTCCACAACCGGGGACGCGGAGTGTGGCCCTCGTGACGCTCTGCGTGGAGGCGGCGTGGCTGACGGAATCGACCTGCCCCGCTGGTTACCGTTCTCGGCATGAGCATGGCACCTCGCGGACCGCTTCCCGCCCGCGTCTACTGGGTCCGTCGCGGGATCCTGGTCGCTGTCGCCCTGCTCCTGGTGCTCGTCGTCGGCAAGCTCCTGAGCGGTGGCAGCGACGGCGCCGAGAAGGACGACGCCTCGGACGCCGGCAAGGCGAGCCTGGTCGGCACCGCGACCTCACCGACGGCCAGCAGCACGGCGACCGATGCCGTCGGGCTGCGCACCGGCAAGGGCGTTCCGCTCGCCGAGCCGTCGGGGCCGTGCGACCCGGAGAAGGTCACCGTCACCGCGGCCGGTGGCAAGCGGCCCAACGACGGCCGCGTCGAGATGCCTCTCGTGGTCCGCACCACCGAGGAGGCATGCACGTTCGTCTTCTCGCCGGACTCCGTCGCCGTCAAGATCACCTCTGGATCGGACAACATCTGGTCCACCCAGCAGTGCGACGTCCTGCCGACGGCGGACCTCATCGTGCGCGCCGCGAAGCCGGCGCGCGTCACCTTCGTGTGGAACGGTCACCGCGCTGATGACGAGTGCTCGAACGCCGCCGACTGGGCCGGGATCGGCTCCTACCACGCCATTGCGGCGACGCTCGGTGGCGAGCCCACGGA
>NZ_DATIHB010000026.1:0-8165 GCF_035481145.1 Nocardioides sp.
GGCGACTCGCTGCGCATCATCACCGAGAAGGGCACGGCCGTCGCCGTCGTCGAGGTCACCGACCAGATGCAGGCGGGCCACGTCTCGCTGCCGAACGGGCTCGGGGTCGAGCACGCCGACGGTACGCCGGGCGTCGCGCCGAACGAGCTGACCTCGCTGCACCACAAGGACTTCCTGGCCGGCACACCGTGGCACAAGTACGTCCCCGCCCGCCTGGAGTCGGTCGGACTGGAGCCGGTCGGATGAGCGCCCGCGACGCCATGGTCGCCAGCGCCGCCGCCCTCTTCCGCGAGCGCGGCGTGGCCGCCACGTCGCTCCGCGACGTGGTGGAGCATGCGAAGGCTCCCCGCGGATCGATCTACCACCACTTTCCCGGCGGCAAGGCCGAGCTCGCCAGCGCTGCGACCGCGATGGCCGGAGACTTCATCGGGCAGCTCCTCGCCGACCTCCTCGAGGGCGGGGACCCGGCGCACGCCATCGCGACCTTCGTCGACTACTGGAAGCAGTCGCTCATCCGCCAGGACTTCGCCGACGGCTGCCCGGTCGCGGCCGCGGCCGTCTCCCCCGAGGAGACCGACGACGCCCGTGCGACTGCCGGCCGGAGCTTTGCCCGCTGGCAGGGGCAGATCGCGGACGCGCTGGTCGGCCGCGGCGTGCGGGCCGGCCTCGCCGCCGACCAGGCCGGGCTCGCCGTCGCCGCGGTCGAGGGAGCCCTCATCGTCGCGCGGGCACAGCACAGCACCGAACCTCTCGAGCGAGTCGCCCGTCAGCTCGTGCGACTGCTCTCGACGTGAGCAACGCGGCGCCCGGCGTACGTCGGGCCGGTCACCGTCAGCGCAGCGATGGCCGTGGTCGCCGGCATCGCCAGCACGAGGCCGATGCTCGTCGCGAGCGTCATCACGGCCTCCTCGGCGAACTCCTCGGTGAGCAGCATGTCGACCAGCGACCGGTCGTAGAGGGCGACCAGCAGGAGGGTGCCCAGCGCGGTGCCGGCGTAGACGAAGACGATCGTGTAGATGGTCGAGGCGATGTGGTCGCGGCCGATCCGCATCCCGCTCGCGAAGAGCTGCGCACGCGTCATCGTGGGTGAGGCAGCACGAAGCTCCCAGACCGCGGAGGACTGGGTGATGGTGACGTCGTTGAGGACACCGAGGCCCGCCACGATGATCGCGGCGACCAGTAGCGCCTGGAACTCCAGTCCGTCCGCGTTGGCCACGAGTGCCTCCGCCGTCTCCCCTCCCATGCCGCTCAGCCGGGCCGACCCGACGGCGTACACGCCGAGGGCCGCGGTGATCAGCAGGCCGACGAGGGTGCCCGCGAGGGCGGTGCTCGTGCGCACCGAGACGCCGTGGGCGAGGTAGAGCACGACCAGCATGATCGCCGACGAGGCGGTGAGCGCCGCCCAGATCGGCGAGGCCCCCTCCAGCAGGGTCGGCACCATCCAGAAGCCGAAGATCGTCGCCGCCACCCCGAGTCCGACCAGCGCCAGCAGTCCGCGCCAGCGCGCCACGACCGCCACCACGAGCACGAACGCTGCCGCGAGCACCCCGATCGGGACGTTGCGCTGGGTGCCCCAGTAGGAGTAGATCGCCGAGCCGTCGGGCGTGGGCACCTTGGCCAGGGAGACCCGGTCGCCGGGCACGAGGCCGGACCGCGTGGCGCCCGGCTCGGCCTGCACCGTCACCGTGGCACCGGAAGCGAGCTCCACGTCGAGCTCGTTGCAGTGCGGCGGCATCTGCGGTGGCGGCGTCGCGTCGGCCGAGGCGTCCGCCATGATCACCGGGCAGGGCTCGTGGACCTTGACCACCGTGGCACTGGGGTAGGTGATGCCCTCGACGGCGTACTGCGCGTGCGGACCCTTCCCCTCGGGCCAGAGCGCGACCAGGCCCACGACCGTCGCCACCGCCACCAGGGCGAGGAAAGCAAAGAGGAGCGCGCGCGGCCCCGATGCGGTCTCGACATCGGCGTGGTCGTGCGCGTGGAGGTGTGAGTGCGAGCCGCCCATGCGGGCAATCTGCCACCCGACCCCTGAGGACGCGGCACCGGGTCCGGTGCTCGGGCACGGCGAAATTGACAATGATTCTCAAGTGTCTGAGAATCGTTCTCATGTTCTCGCCTGCCACGCGCTCCGTCGCCCTCGCCGCCACCGCCCTCCTTGCCGGGATCTCGCTGGCGGCCTGCTCCGGTGGCGACGACCAGGATTCTGGTCGTCTCCAGGTCGTCGCCGCGTTCTACCCGCTGCAGTACGCCGCCGAGCGCGTGGCGGGCGAGCACGCCGACGTCAGCAACCTGACCCAGCCGGGCAAGGAGCCGCACGACCTCTCGCTCTCCGTGAGCCAGGTCGCCGACGTCGCCACCGCCGACCTCGTCGTCTTCGAGGACGGGTTCCAGGCAGCCGTCGACTCCGCCGTCGAGGAGGACCGCGACGGTCCCTCCGTCAACGCCGCAGACGCCGTCGAGCTGAAGCCGGCGGGTAGTGAGGGCCACGAGGAGGAGCTGCCCGAGGGTCACGAGGGTGAGAGCGCCGAGGAGCACGCTGCCCACGAGGAGGAGGAGGACCACCACGAGCACGAGCACGAGCACGAGCACGGCGACCTCGACCCCCACTTCTGGCAGGACCCCCTCCTCGTCGCCGACCTCGGTGACGCGATCGCGAAGAAGCTCTCCGGAATCGACCCGGCCCACGCCGATGACTTCGCGGCCAATGCTGCCGCGTTGCGCAGCGACCTCGAGGCCCTCGACGGCGAGTTCTCCACCGGCCTGCAGGGCTGCGAGCGCGACACCGTCGTCGTCAACCACGACGCCTTCGGCTACCTCACGAAGTACGGCGTTCACCTCGAGGCGATCTCGGGCCTCGCCCCCGACTCCGAGCCGAACGCCGCGACGATCTCGGACCTGCACGACCTGATCAGGGAGCACGGCATCACGACCGTCTTCTCCGAGACGCTCGTCAGCCCGCGCGCCGCAGAAGCGATCGCCGGTGACCTCGGCATCGAGACCGCGGTGCTCGACCCGCTCGAGGGCCTCACTGCCGAGGCGGAGGAGAATGACGGTGACTACCTGACCGTCATGCGCCAGAACCTCGCCGAACTGAAGAAGGCCAACGCCTGTTGAGCACCATCCCCCACGCACCGGACCTCGATGACGCACCCGTCGTCGAGGTACGTGGTGCCTCCGTCTCCCTTGGCGGCCGCCCCATCCTGCGCCGCGTCGATCTCATGGTCCGCCCGGGCGAGTTCGTCGCGCTGATGGGCGCCAACGGCTCGGGCAAGTCGACCCTGGTTCGCACGATGACCGGCCTCCACCCGGTCGTCGCAGGCGAGGTCCGGGTCTTCGGCACGCCGTTGGAGCGGTTCCACGAGCGCCAGCGGCTCGGCTTCGTCCCGCAGCGCTCGGGTGTCGGCGGCGGCGTACCCGCGTCGGTGTGGGAGGTCGTCGCCTCGGGCCGGCTCACCCGGCGCCGGCGCCTGCGGCCCTTCCGCGCTGCGGACCGTGCCGCGATCCGCGATGCGCTCGAAGTCGTCGGCCTCTCGCACCGATTGCGTGACGGCGTCTCCACGCTCTCCGGTGGCCAGCAGCAGCGCGTACTGATCGCCCGTGCGCTTGCCGGCGAGCCGGAGTTGCTCTTCCTCGACGAGCCGACCGCCGGCGTGGACCTGCCCAACCAGATCGCCCTCGCCGAGGCGCTCGAGGTCCTCAAGCAGCGCGGCGCCACGATCGTGCTCGTCGCCCACGAGCTCGGTCCGCTCGCTCCCCTCGTCGACCGGGCCGTGGTGATGCGCGACGGCCGCGTGGCGTACGACGGCCCGCCGCTCGCCGACCACGAGGTGCACAACCCGCTCTTCGGTGAGATCCACACCCACCACCACCCCGAGGCGGAGTCTGTGAAGCCGCACCGCCCCCAGGTCGCCTCGCCCCTCGACCCGCGCGACCACCCGGAGGCGGGCCGATGAGCTACCTCCTCTCCGTGCTCACGATGGAGTTCATGGTGCGCGCGCTGATCGCCGCCGTCTTCACGGGCCTCGCGGCTCCGGCGATCGGCACCTACCTCGTACAGAAGCGGCTCGCGCTGATGGGTGACGGCATCGGCCACGTCGCCGTGACCGGAGTCGCACTCGGCCTGCTCCTGCAGGCCTCCCCGACCTGGACGGCGGTCGGCGTGGCCGTCGCCGGTGCGGTCGTCATCGAGCTGATCCGCGAGCGCGGCACCACCAACGGTGACGTCGCGCTCGCCCTGCTCTTCTACGGCGGCCTTGCGGGCGGCCTGATGATCACCGGTGTCGCAGGCCAGAGCACCCAGAGCCTGCAGGCCTACCTCTTCGGTTCGCTGCTCAGCATCGGCTGGACCGACGTCGCCGCCACGGTTGCCCTCGCGACGGTGGTGCTGGCGCTCTGCATCGGTCTGGGACCGCAACTCTTCGCCGTGGCCCAGGACCCCGAGTTCGCGCGGGTCGCGGGCATCAAGGTGCGGTTCTACAACGTGCTCGTCGCTGTTCTCGCGGCCGTGACCGTGACCCTCGCGATGCGCACCGTCGGCCTGCTCCTGGTCTCTGCGCTGATGGTGGTCCCGGTCGCCACCGCCCAGCAGGTGACGCGGTCCTTCCGCACCACCCTGGTCGCGGCGATGGGGCTCGGCGTCGGCTCCGCCCTCGGCGGCCTGATCGCCTCGGCGTACCTCGCGGACCTGGCAGACGTCCCGCCCGGGCCGACGATCGTTCTCGTCGCGCTCGCGGCGTTCGCGCTGGCCTGGCCGCTCGGCGTCTGGCTGCGCCGCCGCCGCCAGCACGTGGAGCCCTTCGCGCCGCTGGAGCCGCTGGCGCACGAGGTGACGGGCGACCACCCGCACGTCCACGGCGAGGACTGCGGGCACCTCGCGATCCCTCACGGAGACCACGTCGACTACGTCCACGACGGACACCGCCACGCGCCGCACGGAGAGCACTATGACGAGCACTGAGCCGACGCACGGGCACCGTCACGGCTCCGGGCCGGGTGACCCCGCCGCCCCGACGGTACGGCCGACGAAGCAGCGCCGGGCCGTCGCCGAGGCGCTCGCCAGCTTCGAGGACTTCCGCAGCGCGCAGGACATCCACGTCCAGCTCACCCAGCGCGGCGAGAAGGTCGGTCTCGCGACGGTCTACCGGACGCTCCAGCTGCTCAGCGACTCCGGTGAGGTCGACATGCTGCGCAACGAGGACGGCGAAGCGCTCTACCGTCGATGCGGCATGCCGTCGCGGCACCACCACCACCTGGTCTGCCGTCAGTGCGGCGCCACCGTCGAGGTCGAGGGGCCGGCCGTCGAACGCTGGACCCGGTCGATCGCGGCCGAGCACGGCTACGACGACATCTCGCACACCCTGGAGCTCTTCGGGGTCTGCCCCCGCTGCGTCAGCTCCCGCTGACCTCGTTGGGCACCGCACCGCCGTAGCGCCGGTCGCGGCGGGCGTACTGGTCGCAGGCCGCCCAGAGGTGGCGCCGGTCGACATCGGGCCAGAGCACATCGGTGAAGACGAACTCGGAGTACGCCGACTGCCAGGTGAGGAAGTTGGAGAGCCGCTGCTCCCCCGACGTCCGCCAGATCAGGTCGGCGTCAGGGAACTCCGGCACGTAGAGGTGCCGCGCGATCGTCTTCTCGTCGATCTTCTCGGGGTTGAGCCGGCCAGCGGCCACCTCCCGCGCGATGGACTTCGTGGCGTCGACGAGCTCGGGGCGCCCGCCGTAGTTGATGCACATCGTCAACGTGAGCACGTCGTTGTCGCGCGTCATCTCCTCCGCGACCCGGAGCTCCTTGATGACCGACTTCCACAGCCGCGGCGCACGTCCGGCCCAGCGCACGCGGACGCCGAGCGCATGCATCTCGTCGCGTCGCCGGCGTACGACGTCGCGGTTGAAGCCCATCAGGTAGCGGACCTCGTCGGGTGAGCGCGACCAGTTCTCGGTCGAGAACGCGTAGACGGTCACGGCCTTGATGCCGAGCTCGATCGCACCCTCCATGACGTCGAAGAGCGCGAACTCACCCTGCGCGTGCCCGGCGTTGCGCGGCAGCCCGCGTTCCTTGGCCCAACGGCCGTTGCCGTCCATGACGATCGCGACGTGCTCGGGCACCAGCTCGGCCGGGATCGGCGGCGGCTTCACACCGGACGCGTGCGGCTGGGGCGTGGCGTAGCGACGGGTCACAGCGGAAGCCTAGGCTGTCTCCACGACGCCCGGCACGCGGGCGACCCGCGCCGCGAAGACGGATCCGACCATCCGACACGCGGCCGGATTGACACTCGGGTAACTTCGATCATGCACACTGTGACCGAACCGTGACCTTTGAGTGCGAAGAGGACCCGTGGAGCCGAAGACCCCGAACGACGTGATCGAGCAGCAGCTCACCCGGATGATGCGTCGCAGCAACGCGATCCACGTCAGCACTGCCAGCGGCGAGGTCGCGCTGGAGCGCTCCAGCTACGGCATCCTCTGTCTGCTCGCCGACGAGGGACCGCAGCGCCTGGGGTCGATCGCCTCGGCGTTCCACCTCGACCCCTCGACGGTCACCCGTCAGGCCCAGGCCGTCGTCAAGCTCGGTCTCGCCGCGAAGAAGACCGACCCGGGCGACCGGCGGGCGACGCTCCTCAGCCTCTCCGAGTTCGGTGAGCGCGCCATCAAGGAGGCCCGCGACTTCCGCCGCCAGGCCCTCGACCTGCTCCTCGCCGAGTGGTCGCCGGAGGAGGTCGAGCAGTTCGGCCGCCTGCTCGGCAAGTTCAACAGCACCATCGACCAGTGGGAGACCGGCGCGGTCCCGACCGCGATCACCGACCACCCGCTCGGCGAGGCCGGACGCCCGCGCCAGGACGCCTGACCGCCGTACTCCGGATCAGCGCTCGACGTACGCCAGGGAGCGCAGGCCGCGCTCGACGTGCCACTGGAGGTACGCCGAGACCAGGCCCGTCGCCTCGCGCCGGTGGCGGGGGTCGCTGGCGTTGACCGTCGGCCAGTCGCCGGCGAGCAGGGCGCCGAGCAGGGTGATCGTCTCCGGTTGCGGGTGGGCCGAGCCCGGCAGCTTGTCCTTGGGACAGAGCACGCCGCCCGCTGCGGGGTGGAACCACCGGTGCGGCCCCATCTCGCCGCACCGGGCGCACGCGTCGAAGCTCGGTGCGTAGCCGGCGACCGACAGGCTGCGCAGCAGGTAGGAGTCGAGCACCTGGCTGTGCGGCTTCTCGACGGTGGTGTCGTCGTTGCCCGTGAGCGCACGCAGGCCGCCCACCAGCAGGAGGAACTGCTGCAGTGCCGGCTCGCGGTCCTCGGTGATGATCCGCTCGGCGGTCTCCAGCATCGCGGTGCCCGCGGTGTAGCGCTCGTAGTCCAGGCCGAGGTTGGCCGGGAACGGCGTGATCGTGACCGCCTGCGTGATGGTGTCGAGGTTGCGCCCCTCGGCCAGCTGCAGGTCGACGTGGCTGAACGGCTCCAGCCGGCTCCCCCACCGGCTGGTGGTCCGGCGTACGCCCTTGGCCACCGCCCGGATCCGCCCCTGGTCACGGGTCAGGAGGGTGATGATCCGGTCGGCCTCACCCAGCTTGTGGGTGCGCAGCACGACGGCCTCGGCGCGGTAGAGGGGCACCGTTCCATTGTCGCTCGTTAGGGTGCGGTTCATGAGCGCGACCCGCCCTGACGCCAGTCCGATGGCACGCCGTACGCCGTCGTCGTCTCCGTACCCGGTACCGGAGGGGGTGTCGCCCGTCGCCGCTGACGTGGGTCCGGGTGTCGGTGAGGAGTTCGGCAGCGGACCGCAGCGGGCACCCGGCAAGCCTGCGGCTCCCCCGGTGACGTTCGTCGACTGGCTCATGCTGGTGCTGGCCGTCGTCTCGGTCGCGCTGCTGGTGTGGATCTGGTTCTTCGACGTGAGCGAGCAGACGGCTGACCGCGTGATCGTCGCCGACACGGTCATCTGCGGAATCTTCTTCGTCGAGTTCTGCGTACGGTGGCGCAGGTCCGGCATGGGGCTCCGCTTCCCGGTCGTCTACTGGTACGAACTGGTCGGCATGATCCCGGCCGCGGTGCCACTGCCCGTCAACGACGCCTACGCGCGCTTCTTCCGGCTGATCCGGATCTTCGTCGTGATCTCGCGGCTCCCCCGGTGACGTTCGTCGACTGGCTCATGCTGGTGCTGGCCGTCGTCTCGG
>NZ_DATIHB010000027.1:0-2088 GCF_035481145.1 Nocardioides sp.
GGGCATGCAGAGGGGGCGGCCCTGCATCGTCGGCATCCGGATCGACAACGGTTTGGAGGTCACCGCTGACCACCTGCGAGAGCCGAAGCTCAAGGAGATCCTCCGCGCCTTCCTGGGCCGCTGGAGAGCAGACGGTCCCGATCTCGTCGGGGTCAAGTTCAAGTACCACCAAGACGTGCAGGAGTGGTGGCTCGGCATGCGGTCGTTCCTCGACTCCTCCCCTGAAGTCAGCGGAGCGGTGCCACGGGCTCAGCGGGGCCGGACTCCAACGGACGAGACGCTGCGTGACTTCGCTCGTCGCTACGTCGCTGAGACACAGAAGGTTCCGCACGGCGCGATTACGCGGGCAGCGCGCGCGGTCCCCATCGGCCGAACGACGGCCTACAGGTGGCTGGACATGTGCCGCGAGCGGGGTCTGATTCCAGACGAGATCGGCGAAAGGGAGTCGAACTGATGGCCGAGAAGATGCGCGACGGGATCATCAAGCGCGGGTCCCTCTACTACTACGTCGTCACCGAGCGCGGCCGCTTCCCTGCCGTCGACCGCCAGGGCAAGCCGAAGCTCGACGCCGCCGGCAACCAGATCGTCCGCACCAGCCGCCAGCGGTGGGTCAAGGGCGCAGCGACCCGCGCCGCGACCAAGGCTCTGCGCGACGAGGCCCGCAACGCCGTCCACCAGGGCACGTACGTCACCCCGAAGGACCTCACCGTCTCGGCCTGGCTCGACCAGTGGATGACGGCCCACGAGGTCGAGCTGAAGCCGTCGACCGCGAAGACCTACCGCGACAAGATCGAGCTCTACCTGAAGCCCACGATCGGCCACGAGAAGGTCCAGGCTCTCTCCCCCAGCCTCCTCTCCGGCGTCTGGCGCCAGATGCAGGCTGCGGGCGGGAAGAACGGCAAGCCGCTGTCGCGCCGCACGGTGGAGTTCGCGCGGGCAGTGCTCCGTAAGGCCATGGAGGACGCCGTCGTCGAGCGGATCGTCCAGGTCAATCCCGTGGTTGGGTCGAAGATGGCGAAGCGCGATGGCAAGCCGCAGCACACGACCTGGACGGGCGAGCAGCTGAAGGTGTTCCTCGCACGAGCGGCTGAGGACCGCTGGGCGCCTCTGTGGGAGCTCGCGGCCGGGACGGGGATGCGTCGCGGCGAGCTGATGGCGCTCAGGTGGGATGACGTCGACCTCGAGGGTGGGCTGGTCTCGGTCGAGCGGTCGGTCACGCAGCTCGGCAAGGAGCGGGTGGCGACGTCGCCGAAGAACCACGAGCGTCGCAAGGTCGCGATCGACCCGCACCTCGTGGCCTCACTGAAGGCGTGGAAGCTGCGGCAGGCCCAGGAGCGGCTTGCCGCTGGTCCGGCGTACGTGGACGCCGAGGGTCTGCTGTTCACGTGGGAGGACGGTCGGGCGGTGCTGCCGGACTACGTCACGCGGGCCTTCGGGAAGCTCCAGGCGGCCGTCTCCGCGGCCCTCGCGGAGGGCGGCGAGCCGGCGCTCCCTCGCCTGGTCGTTCACGAGCTGCGGCACACGCACGCGACGCTGCTGCTGCGCGATGGCGTGCCGGTGCACATCGTCGCGAAGCGCCTCGGGCACAAGGATCCGTCCGTCACCTTGAACGTGTACGCCGACGTGATCCCGGACGACGACACGAGCGCCGTCGACGTGTTCTCGAAGGCGGTGTGGGGCGCGTGACCGAGCCGATCGACGTCTTCGCTGTCGACGCCGCAACGTTCGAGATCGTCCGCGCCATGGCAGGTGGCGAGGTGCCCATCGCGGACACGGCTGGCGCGCTCGAGGACCTCGCTGCGACCGGAGCCGGGCACCACGCTCTGGTCTGCCTCGCCGGCCACGCTGCGACCTTCCTCCAGCAACTAGCCAAGGAGCGGGGCTCGAGCATCGAGAGCGTCGCCGCGGAGTACGCGGAGCTCAACCGCTTCAGCCACATCGTCGCGGGCCTGGAGGGCGAGGAGGAGGAGGAGGAGGAGGAGGAAGGGTCGTGAGCTTGTTCGAACCGATCGTTAGCAAATCCGTAGCAACCGGCACCCACGGCCACACGCTGCCAGCGCCCGAACTGGGCTCTGACCTGCACAAACG
>NZ_DATIHB010000028.1:0-3105 GCF_035481145.1 Nocardioides sp.
GATCCAGACCATGTGCGCCGAGACGTCGTACGGCGCGTTGGTGCGGCTGTCGATGCGCGTCATGGCGTGTTCGTACTCGAGGACGAGCGCCTCGTGGCTGTTGTAGAAGTCGACCCCGTGGAACTCCTTGGGGTCGGCGCCGATCGCCTGCATGAACTCGAGGGCCTTCTCGATCTCGCCGGCCATCTTCTCGTAGCGGCGACCGGCCGGCGAGGAGCGGACGAAGTCGGTGTTCCACGTGTGGACCTGGCGCAGGTCGGCGTAGCCACCTGTCGTGAAGGCGCGCACGAGGTTGAGCGTGGCGGCGGAGTTGTTGTAGACGTCGACGAGGCGCTGCGGGTCGGGAACGCGCGACTCCGAGGTGAAGTCGTAGCCGTTGACGGCATCACCGCGGTACGCCGGAAGGGTCACCTTCTCGCCGTCGACGGTGCGGGTCTCGAAGTCGCTCGAGCGCGGCTTGGCGTACTGCCCTGCGATGCGGCCGAGCTTCACCACCGGGACGGACCCGGCGTACGTCAGCACGACCGCCATCTGCAGGAGAACGCGGAGCTTGTTGCGGACGTTGTCGGCCGTGACGCCGGCGAAGGTCTCGGCGCAGTCACCGCCCTGGAGGATGAAGGCCTCGCCACGGACGACGGCGGCGATCTTCTCCTTCAGGTCGTCGCACTCGCCCGCAAAGACCAGCGGCGGCGACGTGCGCAGGCGGTCGACGGCGAGGTCGACCGCCGCGGCGTCCGGATAGGTCGGCTGCTGGGCAGCCCCCATCGCGTGCAGCGCGGACAGGTCGGGAACGGTGCTGGTCACGCGGTCAAGACTACGGGGCGCGCGAGGTTACTCGCGATTCGGTATCGCGCCCGCTCACGGCAGCAGGAGGGCGCTGTCACCGAACTCGTGCCAGAGATAGCCCTCGGCCGTCGCCGCGTCGTACGCCGCCTGCGCGAGCGCGCGCCCGGCGACCGCCTCCACCAGCAGCAGGTGCGAGGCTCCGGGGTCGTGCCAGCCGGTGATCAGGCCCGTCACGACGTGGGGTGGATCCGACGGTGTGATGACCCGGTCCGTCCAGCCGCTGCGGGCGACGAGCCTCCCCTCGACGACCGCCGACTCGAGCGCGCGCGTGGCCGTCGTGCCGACGGCGACGACACGGCCGCCCGCCGCGCGGGCACCTTCGACCAGGCGTGCGGTCTCCTCGGTGACCTCGAACCACTCCGCCTGCGGCGGTTCACCCGCTTCCTGCGAGCTGAGCCCCGTGTGGAGGGTGACCCGGGCGACCAGCACGCCACGTGCGACGAGGTCGGCGACCAGCCCCTCGGTGAAGGGACGGCCGGCCGACGGCATCTCGGCGCTGCCGGGACGGGTGCCGAAGACGGTCTGGTAGTCGCTCAGCGGATAGCGCCGGTTGAGGTAGCCGTAGGCGATCGGGCGACCGCGGCGCGCCACCACCTGCTCGAGGTCACCCTCGACGCTCGCCCGCCAGAGCCGGTTGCCGCGGCCGGTCGGCGAGCCGCTCTCCGGGTACGCCGCGAGGAGACGCAGGCGGGCAGGCCCGGCCTCGACGACGTCCCCGGCGGCAGCCTCGAGCACCGGGTACCGGGCGTCGGGAGCGGTCCGCAGCTCGATGACGCGCGTCCCGTCGTCGAGGCGGGAACCCAGGTGGAGGACGACCTGCCAGTGCCCGGTGCCCTCGCGCCAGAGCCGGGCGTCGAGCTCCCCCGCCACGGTCGCGGAGTCGTTGACGACGAGGACGTCGCCGGGACGCAGGTGAGCGGTGATGGTGCGGAACCGCGTGTGGGTGATGCTGTCCGGCCGCGCGACGAGGAGCCGCACCTGGTCGCGGGCGATGCCCCGGGCCTCCGGAGGGGACGCCGCGGTGTGCTCACCGGGCTCCGGGAAGACAACGGCGGGGGTGCTCATGCGGCGCTCCCGTCGATCGACGGGACCGCGACCTCGGAGAGGCGATGGCGGCCCGAGGGCGGGCGCTCTGCCAACAGCGCCAGCAGGTGCGGAACCACCGCCTCGGGCAGCGGCCGGTCGGAGATGTCCTCTCCGGGGAAGGCGTCCTGGTGCATGCGGGTGCGCATGTCCCCCGGGTCGACGGCGTAGCCCGTGATCGCCGGATTCTCTGCGGCGTACTGCAGGACGAGGTGCTCCAGCGCTGCCTTCGACGCGCCGTAGAGGCCCCAGCCCGGGTAGTGCTCGACGGCCGCGTCCGAGGTGACGCCGACGAGGGCGCCGCGCGACGCGACGAGGAGCGGCAGGAGCGTGGCAGTGAGGACGAGCGGCGCACCGATGTTCGGCCGCCACACGGCGGCGAGATCATCGATGCTCAGCTCCTCGAGTCGCGGCAGCGGCGACGGTCCGAGCGTGCCCGCGTTGTGGACCAGCAGGTCGAGTCCGCCGAGGCCGGTCAACGTCGCAAGGAGGGCGGCACGGTGGCCGGCGTCCGTGATGTCGCCAGCCACCGCGTGGATCCGCGGATGGTCCAGGTCAGCGAGCGCGGCCGCGTCGCGGGCATCGGTGACGACGGTCCAGCCGGCGTCGGCGAGCGCGAGGACGAGAGCGCGGCCGAGGCCGCGGGAGCCGCCGGTGATGAGTGCGATGGACATGTGGTTCCCCTTGATCAGTTGGCGTTGTCATGCCACTGTTCAAGTTCAAGTTAACTTGAAGTCAAGAGGTGATCGGCGATGGAATCGATCGACGTGAAGGCTCCGTTGACGGTGACGCAGGTGGCGGAGCGCAGCGGCTTCGCCGCCTCCGCCCTGCGCTACTACGAGGCCCAGGGCCTCATCCACGCCGCGCGTACGCCGGGTGGCCGTCGCGTCTACGAGCGCGAGGTCCTGCGCCGGCTGGCGTTCATCCGCGCCGCGAGCAACGTCGGGCTCAGCCTCGAGGAGATCCGCGTCGAGCTCGACAGCCTGCCGTCGGGCCGTACGCCCACGAAGGCCGACTGGCACCGGATCTCGAAGCACTGGCGCGGCCGCCTCGACGAGCAGCTTCGCGCGCTCGAGCGACTCCGTGACGGCCTCGACTCGTGCATCGGCTGTGGGTGCCTGTCGCTGAAGCACTGCGGGATCGCCAACCCCGCCGACGTCGCCGCGACGTACGGCG
>NZ_DATIHB010000029.1:0-12449 GCF_035481145.1 Nocardioides sp.
GCGCTATCCTTTCCCATAGGACGATACTAGCTGTCCAAATACTGAGATGCACGTCGGTCGGTGATCCGCAGCCCATTCCGGTCGCCGACAGCGACTTTGCCAGAGACGGATGCGAGTGCAGCCATGACGAACAACCCAGTCGGATCGAACAGCCCTGCGGGCGCGACATACAGCGCTGCGGACACCCCGAACACCCCAACGGGGCCACGCACTCTCGCCGAGAAGGTCTGGGACGACCACGTCGTCGTCCGCGGGGACGGGGCGTCGAAACCCGACCTGATCTACATCGATCTCCATCTGGTCCACGAGGTCACCAGTCCACAGGCCTTCGACGGTCTGCGGCTCGCCGGCCGTCCCGTGCGCCGGCCCGACCTGACGATCGCCACCGAGGATCACAACGTCCCCACGCTCGACTGGGACAAGCCGATCGCCGACCCGGTCTCGAAGACCCAGGTCGACACCCTGCGCAAGAACGCCGCGGAGTTCGGCGTCCGCCTGCACCCGCTCGGCGACATCGAGCAGGGCATCGTCCACGTCGTCGGCCCGCAGCTGGGACTGACCCAGCCGGGCATGACGATCGTCTGCGGTGACTCGCACACCTCGACGCACGGTGCGTTCGGCGCCATCGCGTTCGGCATCGGCACCTCCGAGGTCGAGCACGTCCTCGCGACGCAGACGCTGATGCAGGCGAAGCCCAAGACGATGGCCGTCACGGTCAACGGCGAGCTCG
This sequence comes from Nocardioides sp., assembly GCF_035481145.1. GTDB lineage: Bacteria > Actinomycetota > Actinomycetes > Propionibacteriales > Nocardioidaceae > Nocardioides. Next base: position 731 of record NZ_DATIHB010000029.1, read on the forward strand.
CCGAGGGCGTCACCGCCAAGGACCTGATCCTCTATCTGATCACCCAGACCGGCACCGGTGGTGGCCAGGGCTACATCGTGGAGTACCGCGGCGAGGCGATCTCGGCGCTCTCGATGGAGAGCCGCATGACGATCTGCAACATGTCGATCGAGTGGGGTGCGAAGGCGGGCATGATCGCCCCCGACCAGACCACCTTCGACTACATCGAGGGCAAGCCGGAGGCCCCGAAGGGCGCCGACTGGGACGCCGCTGTCGCCCACTGGAAGACCCTCGTCACCGACGCCGACGCGACCTTCGACAAGGAGATCGTGATCGACGCGGCCGACGTCACGCCGTTCGTCACCTGGGGCACCAACCCGGGCCAGGGTGCACCGCTCGGTGCCAACGTCCCCGCTCCGGAGGACTTCGAGGACCCGTCCGACAAGCTCGCCTGCGAGAAGGCCCTGGAGTACATGGGCCTCGAGGCCGGCCAGCCGCTGCGCTCGGTCAAGGTCGACACGGTCTTTGTCGGCTCGTGCACGAACGGTCGCATCGAGGACCTCCGCCTCGCCGCCGACATCATCAAGGGCCACAAGGTCGCCGAGGGCACCCGCCTGCTCGTCGTTCCCGGATCGGTCCGCGTCCGCAACCAGGCGATGGAGGAGGGCCTGGACAAGGTCTTCATCGAGGCCGGTGCGGAGTGGCGTGGCGCGGGCTGCTCGATGTGCCTGGGCATGAACCCCGACACGCTGAAGCCGCAGGAGCGCTCCGCGTCGACGTCCAACCGCAACTTCGAGGGCCGTCAGGGCAAGGGCGGTCGCACGCACCTCGTCTCGATCCCCGTCGCTGCCGCCACCGCCGTCAAGGGCACGCTGGCCTCGCCGGCGGACCTGGTCTGATCCGGAGAGAAGGAACAGTCATGGAGAAGTTCACCTCCCACACCGGTACGGCGCTCCCGCTGCGTCGCTCGAACGTCGACACCGACCAGATCATCCCGGCGGTCTACCTCAAGCGCGTCACCCGCACGGGCTTCGAGGACGGCCTCTTCGCCGCCTGGCGCAACGACCCCGAGTTCGTCGCCAACAAGCCGGAGTACCAGGGCGTCTCGATCCTGATCGCCGGCCCCGACTTCGGCACCGGCTCCTCGCGTGAGCACGCCGTCTGGGCGCTCATGGACTACGGCTTCAAGGTCGTGCTCTCGAGCCGCTTCGCCGACATCTTCCGTGGCAACTCCGGCAAGGCCGGCCTGCTCTCGGTCCCCGTCGAGCAGGACGTCATCGACCAGCTCTGGGCCCTCGTCGAGGCCGACCCGACCACGCAGGTCACCGTCGACCTCGAGGCGAAGACCGTCACCGCCGGTGACCTGGTCGCCCCGTTCCAGATCGACGACTACACGCGCTACCGCCTGCTCAACGGCCTGGACGACATCGGCATCACCCTCGGCAACGAGGCCGACATCTCGACGTACGAGGCCCAGCGCCCGGCGTGGAAGCCGGTCACGCAGCACGCCTGACGCGTTTCCCCTTGCCTGCAAGGCGAAACGCACAACCGAAGGGCCCGGTCGCAGCAGCGGCCGGGCCCTTCGTCGTACGCCGGGTGCTTGCGGCGCGCACAAAAAGGTGCGACCAAAGCACGCAGGGTCGTTGTGGCGGTGCGCAGGAGTCCCTACCTTGCGAAGAGAGCGTCGGGGCGGACCCGACTCGCTGCACCGGAAGGGAAGCCCGTGAACAAGACCCAGCTGATCGACGCACTCGCTGCGCGCTATGAAGGCAACCGCAAGATGGCGGCCGCGGCGCTCGACGCGGTCCTCGACACCATCACCCGCGAGGTGGCCCGCGGCGAGAAGGTGGCGATCACCGGATTCGGCTCGTTCGAGAAGCGGATCCGTCCCGCGCGGATGGTGCGCAACCCGCGCACCGGGGAGCGGATCAAGGCCAAGAAGACGGCGATCCCCAAGTTCACCGCGGGTGCCGATCTCAAGGCCGTGATCTCCGGCGCCAAGAAGCTACCGAAGCTCGACCTCAGCAAGAAGGCGGCTCCCGTGAAGGCCGCGGCTGCCAAGGCGTCCGAGCCGGCCAAGAAGGCGGGCGACCCGATCAAGAAGGCGGCGTCGGGCACGTCCGCGGCGACCCGCAAGGCCGTCGCCCCGGCGAAGAAGGCCGCGGGCACGGCGGCCAAGAAGGCGGCGCCTGCAAAGAAGGCGGCTGCGAAGGCCACCGAGCCGGCGAAGAAGGCGGCCTCGAAGGCTGCGGCCCCTGCGAAGAAGGCGGCCTCGAAGGCTGCGGCCCCCGCGAAGAAGGCCGCCACGACCGCGGCCAAGAAGGCGGCGCCTGCCAAGAAGGCCGCGACCAAGGCCGCAGCCCCCGCCAAGAAGGCGGCCGGCACCGCGGCGAAGAAGGCCGCGGGCACGTCGGCGGCTGCGAAGAAGACCGCGGCGAAGAAGACCGCGGCCAAGAAGGCACCTGCCAAGAAGGCAGCTCCGGCGTCCGGCTCCTGAGCTCGTACCACGACTGCGGCGCCGTCCCCGGGGGCGGCGCCGCAGTGCCATTTCCGCGTGGGACACCGGCGGGTGGGTGGGGGAGTCGATAGCCTGCTCCCCGTTGTGCGTGACGCGGCGTCGCTGCCGCGAGATGGATGAGGTGACAGGTGACGGTGCGCAAGCTGCCGCGAAAGCGTGGCGTCGGCTGGCGGTTCGCCGAGGTGGCGATCAAGCCCGTCCTCGTCGGCATGAGCCGGCGCCAGTGGACCGACGGACTGAAGATCCCCGCCGAGGGCGGCGTCATCCTCGTCGCCAACCACGTCACCAAGATCGATCCGCTCACCATCGCGCACTACGTGCACGACCACGGCCGCATGCCCCGCTTCCTCGCCAAGGCCGGTCTCTGGGATGTCCCGGTCGTCGGCTGGCTCGCACGCAGCACCAAGCAGGTCCCCGTCGCGCGCATGTCGGCCGACGCGGTCGGCGCGTTCAACGCCGCGATCGAGGCGCTGCGTGAGGGTGAGTGCATCGTCGTCTATCCCGAGGGCACCGTCACGCGCGACCCCGGCCTCTGGCCGATGCGAGGCAAGACCGGTGCCGCGCGCATGGCGCTCGAGTCCGGTGCGCCCGTCGTTCCGGTCGCCCACTGGGGCGAGCAGGAGATCCTCGCGCCGTACGCCAAGGCTCCGCGCCTCTTCCCGCGCGCGACCGTTCAGGTCAGGGCGGGCGACCCGATCGACCTGGCCGATCTCTGCGAGGGTGAGGTCACGCGCGAGAAGATCGACGAGGCGACCGACCGGATCATGGCCGCACTCACCACGCTCGTCGCCGAGCTGCGCGGGCAGCCGGCACCCGCCGAGCGGTTCGACCCCAAGGCAGCGGGTGTCGCCGAGATCGGCAACCCCCATCAGAAGAAGCGGAAGAAGGACCAGGCATGAGCAAGATCGCCGTGTTCGGTGCGGGCTCGTGGGGCACCGCTTTCTCGATGGTGCTGGCTGACGGCGGCAACGACGTGACGATCTGGGGCCGCCGCGAGGAGGTCTGCCAGACCATCAACGAGCGTCGCGAGAACACCGACTACCTGCCGGGGCTCGAGCTGCCGCCGTCCATCTCGGCCACCCACGACCCCGAGAAGGCACTGGCCGGCGCGGATGTCGTCGTGCTCGCCACGCCCAGCCAGTCCCTGCGCGAGAACCTCGCCGAGTGGGCGCCGTACATCCCGAACGACGCGGTGATGGTCTCGCTGATGAAGGGTGTCGAGCTCGGCACGCTCAAGCGGATGAGCGAGGTGATCGCCGAGGTGACCGACGCCGGTCCCGAGCGGATCGCGGTCGTCTCCGGGCCGAACCTGGCCAAGGAGATCGCCCGCCGCGAGCCCGCGGCGTCCGTCGTCGCGTGCGCCGACGAAGAGGTCGCCAAGCGGCTCCAGGCCCTGTGCCACTCGCCGTCGTTCCGTCCCTACACCTCCGTCGACGTCCTCGGCTGCGAGCTCGGCGGCGCCTACAAGAACGTCGTCGGTCTGGCGGTGGGCATGGCGGTCGGTCTCGGCTTCGGTGACAACACCACCGCCTCCGTCATCACCCGCGGGCTGGCGGAGACCGCCCGGCTCGCGATGGCGCTGGGTGCCAACCCGCTCACGCTGATGGGCCTGGCCGGCCTTGGCGACCTGGTCGCCACCTGCTCCTCGCCGCTCTCGCGCAACCGCACCTTCGGCGAGAAGCTCGGCCGCGGCCTGACGACCGAGGAGATCTACGCCTCGACCCGCCAGGTCGCCGAGGGCGCGAAGTCCTGCTCGTCCCTGCTCGCGCTGGCGGAGCAGACCGGTGTCGACGCCCCGATCGCCGAGCACGTCGACGCCGTCGTCGCCGGCCGGCTCACCGCGACCGACATGATGCAGGCGTTCATCCAGCGCGACACGAAGGCCGAGACCGACTGAACGAGCGGCCGAGTCGAGCTTGCCGGTTTCGCAACTGGTCAGGAGTGGCAGGTCTCAGGGCAGATTTTCTGCCAATCGAGACCAGTTGCGGGGGACGGCTTCAGCTCCCGAGCCGGCGTGCCAGGCGCCGTCGGCCTCCCGCGGTGAGTAGGGAGTCCGCGAGCAAGCGGTGCCACTCGAGCAGCGCCGCTCGCGGCAGGCTTCGGCCCAACGCCCGCTCGCAGTCCTCGAGCACCGAGGCCGGATTCCGCAGGAGTACGTCGGAGGTGTAGCCGCGCCTGGAGTACCCGCCGTTGAGAATCTTTCGCTCCCGCTTGAGGTCCTTGCGGTGCTGGGCCGGTTCGCGGTCGCCCGCTCCGTCGTACTCGTGGCAGTCAGTGGGTCGTCGAGCAGGAGATCGGCGCGGCCGAGGAAGCCTCCCGTTCGGTCGTAGAGATTGACCTAGGGTGTGACGGCGACGCCGAGCACGTGGTGAAGGAACCGGAGCACGGTCTCCCAGGCTGATTCCGACCGGGCGTCAGCGAGCGCGAGCGCTTCGCGGAGCGCGGGCGCTCCCTTGCGGCGGTGGCCGATTGACGACGCGATGTCAGCCGCCCCGCACCTCTCCAGATGCAGCGCCGCGTCGGTGAGGATCACGAGGTCGAGGGGGCCGAGGACCCGAGCGCAGGCCAGGAGGGTCTCGCCGACAGTCGCCACCCGCAGACCGTCGACGGTCACGCTTGCTGGTGGCGCCGGATGCCGACTGATCCGCAGGCTCTTCCGGATCGGCTTTACCTCGCCCTTGACCGTGCCCATCGCGACGAAGTGCGGCAGGGCATCGATCGGCCCAGGCAGCCACAGGCCATGGATCGCGGCCGATGTCAGACCGGTGAAGACAGCGCTCGGCGGCAGGTGGTGCTGCCAGGCAGCCAGCTCGGCGAGAAACGCCGCGCGGCCGGTCAGGTTCACGGGCACAGTCACGTCGTACGCGATGTGCCTCCACTGCGGGCCGCGCGGCCGCAGGACGGGAGGGGTGAGGATCTCTGCCATGCCCGGCAGGTTGCGCGATCGCGGCCCTCCGTGCGACCGAGGGCGCGTGGGCCTGTGGAGGAGCCCGTAACTGGTCAGAAGTGGCAGCTCTCAGGGCCGATCTTCTGCCAATCGAGACCAGTTGCGGGGGCGGTAGCGGGGCCTCAGCCCACCAGCGTGTCGAGCGCGACCCGCAGGTCGTCCCAGAGGTCCTCGACGTCCTCAATGCCGACGCTCATCCGGACCAGGTCCTCGGGGATCGTCTGTGACTCGGTCTTCCAGCGGCGGCGGCGCTCGAACGTCGACTCGACACCGCCCAGCGACGTGGCGTGGACCCAGAGCTTCGTCTTCTGCACGAGCAGCTCGGCGGCGAGCACGCCCTGCGTGAACTCGACACCGATGACCGCCCCGAAGCCGGGGTAGCGGACCTTCGCCACCGCGGGATGCCCGCCCAACCGCGCGACGAGCTCCTGCGCATTGGCCTGGGCGCGTTCGACCCGCAGGTGGAGGGTGCGCAGGCCGCGCAGCGCGAGCCACGCCTCCATCGGGCCGGGCACGGCACCGGTCAGGTCGCGCCGCTTCTTGAGTACGTCGAAGAGCTGCTCGTCGCGCGTGACGAGCGCGCCCATCAGCACGTCGCTGTGGCCGGAGATGTACTTGGTGGCCGAGTGCAGCACCAGGTCGACGTCGTCGAGCAGCGGCTGCTGGAGCAGGGGAGTGGCGAAGGTGTTGTCGACGACCACGTAGGCGCCTGCCGCGTGCGCCGCCTTGGTGATGGCGGCGATGTCAGCGACCTCGAGCGCGGGGTTGGTGGGCGACTCCAGCCAGACCAGCGCGGCGTCATCGCACGCAGCGATGACGGCGTCGGTGTCCTCGATGTCGACGAGCACGCCCTTCAGCCGGCCCCGCGCCTCCAGGTCGCCCAGCTGCATGATGGTGCCCTGGTACGAGTGCCGGGGCATGACCACCTTCGCGTCCTGTCCGACCAGGTCGAGCACGCAAGCCACAGCGGCGAGACCGCTCGCGAACGACAGGCACCGGCCGCCCTCCAGCGCGCCCAGCGCCTCCTCGAACGCCGCCCACGTCGGGTTGCCGTAGCGGGCGTACTCCACGTCGCCGCCGGCCACGTAGACCGACGCCATCGTGATCGGCTCGTTGAACGGCGCATCGGGCTTCCGCGCAGGACGCCCGGCGTGGACCGCGACCGTCGCCGGGCGGCGTACGGGCTGGGAGGTGGAGGCGGGAACGACGGGGGACTGGTCAGCCATGCCTGAAGCCTAGGGCCGGGGCCGAAGGCGCCGGTGCGGGCCACCGTAGGGAATGATGTGCGCCGTGACTGATCAGACTGAGAGCGCCATGAAGAGCATGCTTGCCGCCGACATCGACGCCACGTGCCGCCTCCGCGGCGAGTTCGTGCTCCGTTCGGGGCAGGTCTCGGACACGTACTTCGACAAGTACCTCTTCGAGGCCCAGCCGGCGCTGCTCGAGCGGGTCGCGGCGCAGATGGTCGACCTCCTGCCGGAGGGCACGGAGCTGCTCGGTGGCCTCGAGATGGGCGGCATCCCGATCGCGACGATGGTCAGCGCGAAGACCGGCATCCCGGTCATCTTCATCCGCAAGAAGGCCAAGGAGTACGGCACCGCCAAGCTCGCCGAGGGCCCGGCCTTCGACGGCAAGCGCGTGACGCTCATCGAGGACGTCATCACCTCCGGCGGCGCCGTGCGCGACGCCGTCAACGTGCTCCGCCCGGCCGGCGCGGTCATCGACACCGTCGTGTGCGCGATCGACCGCAGTCCCGAGGGCAACCCGCTCGACGACGTCGCGCTCGAGATCCGCCCGGTGCTGACCCGCGCCGACCTGGACGCCGCTCAGGAGGCGCGCGGGTGAACGCCGTGGAGTCCGCGAAGCCCCGCGTCGCCGTCATCTTCGGCGGCCGCTCGACCGAGCACGGCATCTCCTGTGTGACCGGCGGATCCGTCCTCAAGGTGATCGACCGGGAGAAGTACGACGTCATTCCGATCGGCATCGCGCAGGACGGTCGTTGGGTCCTCGAGACCGGCGACCTCGACCGCCTCACGATCACGGACCGGTTGCTGCCGTCCGTCGACGCCTCGCTGCCGTCTGTCTCTTTGGAGCAGCGCGCCACCGGCACCGAGCTCGTCATCACCGACGCGACGGAGATGGCTGGCGTGCTCGGCCACGTCGACGTCGTCTTCCCGCTCCTGCACGGTCCGTGGGGCGAGGACGGCACGCTCCAGGGCCTGCTCGAGATGGCCGGCGTGCGCTACGTCGGGGCGGGTGTCCTCGCCTCCGCGGTCAGCATGGACAAGGGCTTCATGAAGGTCGCGCTCAACGCCGCCGGCGTACCGACGATGCCGTCGATCGTGGTCACCGCCCGTGAGTGGGCGAGCGACGCCGCCGCCTGCCGTGCGCGGTCGGAGGAGCTGGGCTACCCGCTCTTCGTGAAGCCGGCTCGTGGCGGCTCCAGCATCGGCATCTCCAAGGTGCACGACGCCTCCGAGCTCGACGGCGCGATCGAGGAGGCGATCGCCCACGATCCGCGCGTGCTGGTCGAGAGCTTCGCCGCGGGCGTGCGCGAGATCGAGTGCGGCGTCCTGCAGATGCCCGACGGCGAGGTGCGGACGTCGCTCCCGGCCGAGATCCGCATCGGCGGCGACCACGAGTTCTACGACTTCGAGGCGAAGTACCTCCCCGGTGAGCACACCGAGATCGACTGCCCGGCCAAGGTGGACGACGAGCTCCTGGCCCGCATGCAGGAGCTCGCGGTCGTCACCTTCGACGCCGTCGCCTGCGAGGGCCTGGCGCGGGTCGACTTCTTCGTCTTCCCCGACGGTTCGCTGGTGGTCAACGAGCTCAACACGATGCCGGGCTTCACCCCGTCGTCCATGTATCCCCAGATGTGGGGCGCGTCGGGCGTCGACTACACCGAGCTCGTGGACCTGCTGATCCAGCAGGCGCTGGAGCGCTCGACCGACCTGCGCTGAGGGAGCCGGAGTGGCGCCGAGGGACGAGGCTCCGCGGAAGTGAGCCCCGGAGGTGCAGGTCATGTAGGTACCGACCTGCGCTGACCGGTCAGATGCAGGGCTCGGTCTCGGGAATCGCCCGCTTGACCGGATCGGCCAGCGTCGCGAGGGCATCCGCCGCGAACGCCGCATCGCGGCGCTGCTCGGACGGAACGACGAGCTCGACGACGGGCTCGCGGCCGATCGTGTAGACCGTGAGGTCCTGGCCTAGGTCGGAGAACTGGTCAGTCGGGACGTACCACCCCACCCCGTTGACCTCCTCGCACGAGGCGCCCGGCTGGAAGCCCTCGGGCATCGCCACGCCACAGCTCAGCACGACGGCCGGATCGCCCCAGGCGCGGCCGAGCGCGGTCGCCGGAGTGACCTCGCGTGCGGTCAGGCCGTCGAGCTCAGCGGGCACGGTGTCGAGCAGCTTCTCGCAGGCAGCGCGCTCGGCCGGCGTCACGTCGCCGGAGGAGATCTCGACGTCGCCGGAGGAGCAGGCGGCGAGCAGCACAGTCAGGCCGAGCAGGGGCAGCAGGGGCGTCAGGCGGGGCACGCCAAGCATCCTCCCACTGCGGTGCCCGACCCGGCCGTACAGGTACGGACACGTATCCCGGATCGTCGCCACTCCTCCCGCGGCGCCGAGCTTGCGGCGTACGGACGTGTGTCCCGACGTGCTCGCCCCACGAGGCGGCACGTGGGCCGTACGGGTCAGAGGTGTACGACGGGACACGCGAGGGTGCGGGTGATCCCGTCGAGCGCCTGGATCCTGGCCACGACGTCGTGGCCGAGCGCATCGACGCTCTTCGCCTCGGCGCGGACGATCACGTCGTACGGACCGCTGACGTCGTCGGCGGAGACCACCCCCGGGACGGCGGTCACGGCGTGTGTGACCTCGGCGGCGTGACCGACGTCGGTCTGGATCAGGATGTAGGCGTGGACGGACATCTCGGCCTCCCTGGCTGAACGGCCCCGCGCTGGACGGGTGTCGCGGCGGTGGACTCCTCAACGTACTCCGAACCCGGCGCGTGTCGACCCCCACGGCCCAACCGGGGACTGGTGGGATGGACCCCATGCCGGCTCCCAGCTTCTCCGCGACTGCCACCCTCGCCGACGTGGGCGAATTCCCGCTGATCGAGGCCGTGACGGCGCTCTTCGCGACCGCCGAGCACGTCCTGGTGGGCCCGGGTGACGACGCCGCGGTGCTCCGGATCCGCAACGGCCACACCGTGGTCTCCACCGATCTCATGGTCGAGGGCCGGCACTTCCGCCGCGAGTGGGTGCCCGCCGAGGACGTCGGCGCCCGCGCCGCCGCGCAGAACCTCTCCGACATCAATGCCATGGGCGGCACCGCGACGTCCGTGACCATCGGCATCGCCGCCCCGGCCGACCTGCCCGTCGCGTGGGTGCTCGACTTCGCCCGCGGCTTCGCGGCCGAGTGCGCCAAGGTCGGTGCCGTGGTCGTCGGGGGCGACGTGACCCGGTCGGAGACCCTCGTCCTCGCCGTCACCGTCATGGGTGGCTGCACGGTCGCGCCCGTGCTGCGCTCCGGAGCCCACCCCGGCGACGTGCTCGCCCTCTGTGGACGCCAGGGCTGGGCCGCGGGCGGCCTCGCGGTCCTCGGCCGCGGCTTCCGCTCGCCGCGTGTGCTGGTCGAGGCCTACCGCCGTGCGGAGCCGCCGTACGCCGCGGGGCCGGTCGCTGCGGACGCGGGTGCCACCGCGATGATCGACGTCTCCGACGGGCTCGTCGCGGATGCGCGTCACGTTGCCGACGCCTCCGGCGTCGTGCTGGACATCCGCACGGACGCCTTCGAGATCGCCGAGCCGCTCCACGCCGTGGGGGCGGCCCTGAACGCCGACCCGATGCAGTTCATCCTGGGCGGGGGAGACGACCACCCGCTGCTGGCCTCGTTCCCGTCGACCGCCGACGTGCCGGGAGGGTGGACGGTCATCGGCTCCGTGCTGGAGGCGGACGACGACGGGCCGCGGGTCCTCGTCGACGGGGCGCCGTACGCCGGACCCGCCGGCTGGACCCACTTCTGATCGCCGAGGCGGCGCGGACCTGCAGGCCGAAACCGTCCCCGCGTCGCGCTTTGCTCGCTGCGCTCGCTCGCGCTGCCTTTCGGCTTCGGCTCCCGGCGGACACCTCGCCGAGACGGCGCTTGCCCGCCTGGCTCGCTGCGCTCGCAGCAGGCAACCGCCGTCTCGGCTCCTGCCTGACGTGTCCTGACCACGTCAGGCACAACGCAAAGGGCCCCGACCAAGCGCGTGTGCGCTCGGTCGGGGCCCTTTGCGTTGTGTCAGCGAGTGACCTTGCCAGCCTTCAGGCAGCCGGTGCAGACGTTGAGACGCTTCGGCGCACCGTTGACGGTGGCGCGGACGCGCTGGATGTTCGGGTTGAAGCGACGCTTCGTGATCTTGCGCGACCACGGACGGTTGTTGCCGAAGCCGGGCTTCTTGGCGCAGATGTCGCAGACGGCAGCCACGGGTTACTCCTGGAGATCGATCGGGACGAGGTCTTCGAGTCCCACGGACAGCCACACGACCACACAGTCGGGAGCGTCGGCACGGGACAACCGCACAAGGGTAAGCGAAAGCGCGCCACACACGCGAATCGGCCGCTACCCCCGGGCCGTGGGACCCAACCACTAACGTGTGCGTCGCAAGAGTAGACCGGCCGCCGGGGTCGGTCGCGGGCGCGAGTGAGAGCGAGAGGCGGGGGACATGTTCGACGTCAACACGGTCGTCCGCTTCGTCGAGATCGCCACCGACGCCCTGGCCGAGGCGCGCGAGGAGATCGACGCCCTCAACGTCTACCCCGTGCCTGACGGCGACACCGGCACCAACATGTTCCTCACGGTGCAGGCGGGCCGCGACGCCATGCTCGACGCGGTGGCCCGGGGTGAGGGCGGCGACGCTGCTCTCAAGGCACTGGCGCGGGGCTCGCTCATGGGCGCGCGTGGCAACTCCGGCGTGATCCTGAGCCAGCTGCTCGGCGCCCTGGTCGCGCGCCTGCGCAAGGCGGGTCCCGACGAGCGCAAGTCGATCGTCCTGGCCGAGGCGTTCCGCGACGGCTCCGAGGCGTCGTACGCCGCGGTCGGCACGCCCGTCGAGGGCACGATCCTGAGCGTGATGAAGGCCGCTGCCGAGGCTGCGATGGCGGTCGCCCCCAACGACAGCTCGGCGCCGACGATCGCCGCCGCAGCCGCAGCGGCCCGGGAGGCGCTGGAGCGCACGCCCCAGCAGCTCAAGCTGCTCGCTGACGCCGGTGTCGTCGACGCCGGCGGCC
>NZ_DATIHB010000030.1:0-5129 GCF_035481145.1 Nocardioides sp.
TCGGTGCGCAGCACGAAGGACCGCATGCCGTCCTCGGACTCGCGGGCGGCGAAGGCGTAGCGGCGTTCGCGGGCGGCCTTCTCCTTCGCCTCGGCGACGGCGGGGTCGGCGGCCTTGATCGCGGCGTCGACCGTGGCCTCGAAGCGGGACCAGGGGATCCGGCCGTCGGCGTAGGTGGCGACGGCGTGGTCGACGTAGAGCGCAGCCTCGATCGTCAGGTCGCGGGTGCGGCGGGCGACGAACCGGGCGTAGGACGTGGCGACCTCGTGGGCCTCGACACGACTCCAGTGCTCGGGCAGCCGGTAGCGGAGGTCCTGGGCGTCGGCGATGAGGGAGTCGCCGGCCGCGGTGGACTTCCGCAACCGCGCGCCGAGCTCAGCGCCGGCGGTGGTCGCTGCCTGCGGGGTGCCCTGGCCGCCATAGAACCGGACCGAAGCCCGTCCCACCTTCGCACCCGTCGCGGGATCGAGGCTGTCAGGGCCATTGGCTGCGGCCCACTCCAGCGCCACCCGCAGCTGGTCGACCTGCGCGGTCCGCTCGGTGTCAGCGAGCAGGTCGGCGGTGTCGAGGAGTGCACTCCTCGACAGATCCGCGAACGCCGTGCCCGAGCTGGCCATGGCTCTACCCAAGCACTCGCCACCGACAACCAACCCCCGGAAACCGGGTTCTCCACAGGCGTGCGGGATCACGAAAAGGTAACGGTTTCAAAGATGCGTTCGAGATCGCGAACCAGGCTCGCCGCCGCTTTCCACGGACGATCGACGAGTACGACGGAGCGCGAGCTGGCCCGCCTGCGCCCCGGAGCCCAGAGCACGGGGCCAGAAGCCCGAGGCCCGAGCTACGGCGCGATCAGCTCGCACATGTGCCGGGCCCGGTCCGCGTAGTCCTTGTACTCGTCGAACGAGGGCGCACCTGGCGACAGCAGCACGACCCCAGCCGGGTTGGCCACCGACAGCGCCCACGCGACCGCGTCGGCCATGCGGCCGAACTCCTGCAGTGGATGCCCGAGGCCGACTCCGTGCTCGCGTCCGAAACGCGCGCCGGCCGCACCGATCAGGAGCAGGTGCACGGGCGCATGGCGCCCCTTCAGATAGTCAGCCAGCGGCGCCAGGTCCAGCCCGCGGTCCGCGCCTCCGAGGATCAGCGCCACGGGCTCGGACGCGAAGACGGAGAGCGCCGCGATGACAGCCTCCGGCGCCGTCGCCAGCGAGTCGTCGATCCACCGCCGGCCATCACGCGAGGGGACGGTCTCCATCCGGTGCGCGAGCGGCGTGAACGTCCGTACACCGGCGAGCAGCGTCGCCGCCCGGGGGTCGTCCGCCGAGATGTCGAGAGCAACGGCGACCGTGAGCACGGCGAGTGCCAGGTTGTGCGCGTTGTGGACGCCGATCAACGGCAGTTCGGCAGCCGGCACCGAGCCGACGCCCTCCCAGTGCAGGCCCGATGCGTCGGCGTGGACGAGCTCCGACGAGGTGAGGTGCAGCTCCGCCGTTTCCGGCAGGACCTCGCGCACCCGGTCCACGAGCGCCAGGTCATGCCCCGGCACGACGACGTGCGCGGCGCCCTGGGAGACGAGCCTCAGCTTGTCCGCGAAGTACGCCTCCGCCGAACCGTGCCACGGCAGGTGCTCGGGGAAGAGAGAGGTCACGACAGCGACGCGCGGCGACATCGAGATGGACTGTGCTTGGTACGACGACACCTCGAGCACAACGGTGCCCGACGCTGCGGCGTCCAGCAGTGAGACGCCGATGTTGCCTCCGAGCGACACCGGCTCGCCGACCGCAGTGAACAGGTGCGCGATCGCCGACGAGGTCGTCGACTTGCCCTTGGTGCCGGTCACTCCGATGGCCCGCTCGGCGTTCTCCGAGAGCCAGAGGTCGGTGTTGGAGGTGAACTCCACGCCGGCGTCAGCGAGCGAGGCGTAGAGAGCGGACGAGACGGGCACGCCCGGCGACTTCACGATGACCTCGGCCTCGCGCAGGACGTCGGCATCGGCGTCGCTCTCCGCGACGGCGGCGTCGATGCCGCGGGCAGTGAGCGCAGCCAGTGCCGCGCGCCCCTCGAGGCCCAACCCCCAGACGGCGACCTTGCGGCCGTCGAGGTCAGAGAACCTCACGGGCAGCCTTCTCCAGCGCGCCGGTCAGGAAGTGCCGGTCGGAGAAGCCGAACAGCTCCTCCACCTCGGCAGGAGAGACCACCGCCGAGCGCAACGACGGATCGGTGACGAACGGATGCGCGGACCAGTCCGGGTGCGACTGCAGCAAGGTGTACGCCGCGCGGCACTCGCTCGGCTCGCCCACGCACTCGAACGGCTTGTGGCCGTCGCCGATCGCGAGCAGGTCCAGGAAGAGCGGGCGGAGCGCAGCATCGGCGAAGAGGTCCTTGCCGAAGATCGACTCCATCTGCGACGCGGGGACGAAGGGGGAGAGCATCAGGAAGACGAAGGTGCACTTGGGGCACTCGCCGCACCAGTTGCGCCGCCGCGACGCGTCGAGGTGGAAGGCGCGGTTGCACGAGGTGAAGACGTCGAGATAGGGGAGCGTCGCGAAGCGCCGCACGATCGCGAGCTCGGTCAGCGGCCGCAGGAACGACACGTAGTCGACGCCCCACGGGCTGACGAGCGTGCGCAGCATGCCCTCGAAGCCGAGGCCCTTGCTCCACTGGTGGTTGACCTCGACGCCGTGCCACTCGAGATTGCCGTACGACGACGAGGCCTCGTTGGCGAAGACCACCGTGTCGAAGCCGCCGCGCAGCGCGATCAGGCAGGCGATGATCGAGTTCACGGCCGTCACGGGGACGTGGCCGTTGTGCGCGCCCGCCTCGTTGAGCCGGAAGAGCGCGGGATCCAGGACCCGGCGCGCCTGCACCAACTCCAGGCCCGACGCCTCCGCCGTGCGTGCGATCGGCTCGTAGGAGTTGACGGAGAAGAGCGTCACGTCGGCCACGCGACGTACGGACTCGAGGGTGACGATGGAGTCCTTGCCGCCGCCGACGGCGACGAGGGCACGCTGGTGCGTCGGCGTGGCCGGCGAGCCTTCAGCCGCCGGACGCGGGGGAGCGACGACTGTCGGGAAGAGCGCGTCGGGAAGGTCGTTGCGGTACGCGAACTCCGCGAGCCCGCCCTTGACGACCTCGGTCAGGAAGTGGCGCTCGGCGTCGGTCAGCCCGCCGGCGACGGAGATCGTGCCGGGCACGAGCGCCTTGTAGTACGACGTGGCCGCGGTCAGGGCGAGCAGTCGCGCAAGGGTGCGGAAGCCGTCGCCGGCCTCGACCGGGTCCTCGACCGCAGGAAGCGTGACCGTCTCGGTGAACCGCTCGACCGGC
Organism: Nocardioides sp.; assembly: GCF_035481145.1. Taxonomy (GTDB): domain Bacteria; phylum Actinomycetota; class Actinomycetes; order Propionibacteriales; family Nocardioidaceae; genus Nocardioides. Next base: position 3,325 of record NZ_DATIHB010000030.1, read on the forward strand.
CCGACCGTCGAGACGTGGGTGATGCGGTAGTCGAGCTCGACCACGGCTCCATCCGGCGAGATCCGCGGCTCATCGATGTGGAAGACGAGCTCTCGCGGGGGAACACCAAGCAGTCCGGACACGCGGCCATCCTAGGGGTGCGTCGGTGGTTGCGACCTGCCTCACACGACGGCAGGGTGGAGGAGCGCAGGCTGCCGCTCGGGCAACGAGGCCAGGTGCCGCATCGCCCGCGCAGGAGGTTGGCCATGTCGTACACCCCTCAGGCGACGGAGAGCGCGCCCGAGCTCAAGCGGGTCCTCGGCCCCGGCCTGTTGCTGCTCTTCATCGTCGGCGACATCCTCGGCGCCGGCGTGTACGCCGTGACCGGCACCATGGCGGGGTACGTCGGCGGCCTGCTGTGGCTGCCCTTCCTGCTCGCCTTCGTGGTCGCCACCCTGACGGCCTTCTCGTACCTCGAGCTGGTGACGAAGTACCCGCAGGCCGCAGGAGCCGCGCTCTACACGCACAAGGCCTTCGGCATCCACTTCCTCACGTTCCTGGTCACGTTCGCGGTGATCTGTTCGGGCATCACCAGTGCATCGACGTCGGCCAACACACTCGCCCAGAACCTCTATGGCGGCATGGAGATCAACGGATGGATCGACGGGGCCGTCAGCAGCGGCACGATCACCCTGACGGCGATGGCCTTCATGGTGCTGCTCGCACTGATCAACCTCCGAGGCGTCGGCGAGAGCGTGAAGTTCAACGTCATCTTGACCCTGGTCGAGATGACGGCACTCACCATCGTGATCGGCGTCGGCTTCTGGGTGATCGCGCAGGGCAAGGCCGACATGGGCGAGCTGGTGAACTTCAACGACTACGAGGGCATGGGCTTCGTCTTCGCGGTGACCGCCGCTACGTCGATCGCGTTCTTCGCGATGGTGGGCTTCGAGGACTCCGTCAACATGGTCGAGGAGACGAAGGACCCGCAGCGGATCTTCCCGCGCACGATGCTCATGGGCCTCGGCATCGCGGTCGTCCTCTACATGCTCGTCGCGGTCTCCGTGGTGAGCGTGCTCAGTCCGTCGGAGCTGGAGAGCATCCGCGAATCGGAGGGTCGCGCGCTCCTCGAGGTGGTCCACAAGGGTTCGCCGGACTTCCCGATCGACAAGATCTTCCCGTTCCTGGCGGTCTTCGCGGTGGCCAACACCGCGCTGATCAACATGCTGATGGCGTCGCGTCTCGTCTACGGGATGGCCAACCAACGGGTGCTTCCCAAGCAGCTGGGTGCGGTCCTCCGTGGCCGGCGCAGCCCGTGGGCGGCGATCCTCTTCAGCACGCTCCTGGCGCTCCTGCTGATCTGGTACGTCACCAGCGATCCCGAGAGCAACGTGGTCGCCAACCTGTCGTCGACGACCGCCCTCCTGCTCCTGTGCGTCTTCACGGTGGTCAACGTCGCGTGCATCGTGCTCAAGAAGAAGCGCGCCGACCACGGTGACACCTTCTTCACCACGCCGGGCTGGATGCCGTACGTCGCGGCCCTGCTCTGCTTGTTCCTGGTGGGACCGTGGGTGGACCGCGATGGGGTCGTCTACACCATCGCCGGTGGCCTGATGCTGATCGGCGTGCTGCTCTGGGGCCTCACCTGGCTGCTCAACAAGCTCCTCAACAAGGACGACAGCCCGCCGCACTTCGCCGACATCGAGCACATGGACACCGACCCGACCGACGACCCCCGCTGACCCACGGCGTCAGCACAACCCCGCTCAGCGAGCCGGGTGCGGCTTCCGGAGGAGCTCCGGGAGGTACGCCGCACCCGGCTCGCC
>NZ_DATIHB010000031.1:0-6886 GCF_035481145.1 Nocardioides sp.
GCGCACGCGCTTGTACTTGCCGCAGTAGCACTCCCAGTCCCGGGTGGGACCGAAGATCTTCTCGCAGAAGAGGCCGTCACGCTCGGGCTTGAGCGTGCGGTAGTTGATGGTCTCCGGCTTCTTGACCTCGCCGTGGCTCCATCCGCGGATCTCGTCCGCGGTGGCCAGGCCGATCTTGAGCTGGTCGAAGAAGTTGACGTCGAGCACTTGGCTTGTGTCCTTCGTTAGTACTGAAGAGAAAAGACTTGATGACCGAGGGCCACGCGTACGCCGGTCACCCGGCGTACGCGTGACTCACTCAGACTTCTTCGACAGAGGGGTTCTCGCGACGGGACAGGTCGATGCCCAGCTCCTCCGCAGCGCGGAAGACGTCCTCGTCGGCGTCACGCAGCTCGATCATGGAGCCGTCCTGCGAGAGGACCTCCACGTTGAGGCAGAGCGACTGCATCTCCTTGACGAGAACCTTGAACGACTCCGGGATGCCCGAGTCGGGGATGTTCTCGCCCTTGACGATCGCCTCGTAGACCTTCACACGGCCCGGCACGTCGTCGGACTTGATGGTGAGGAGCTCCTGGAGGGCGTAGGCGGCGCCGTACGCCTCCATCGCCCAGACCTCCATCTCACCGAAGCGCTGGCCACCGAACTGGGCCTTACCGCCGAGCGGCTGCTGGGTGATCATCGAGTACGGACCGGTGCTGCGCGCGTGGATCTTGTCGTCGACAAGGTGGTGCAGCTTGAGGATGTACATGTAGCCGACCGAGACCGGGTCCGGGAACGGCTCGCCGGAGCGACCGTCGAACAGGCTCGCCTTGCCCGACTCGTCGATCAGGCGGACGCCGTCGCGGGTCGGGGTGGTCTGGCCGAGCAGGCCGATGATCTCGTCCTCGCGCGCACCATCGAAGACCGGCGTGGCGACCTTCGTGTTGGGCGCGGCCTCGTCGGCACCGATCTCGATGAGCCGCTTGGCCCACTCGGTGTCGCGCAGGTCGGCGTCGATGTGCCAGCCCTGCTTGCCGAGCCAGCCGAGGTGGAGCTCGAGGATCTGGCCGATGTTCATACGACGCGGAACACCGAGCGGGTTGAGGATCACGTCGACCGGGGTGCCGTCCTCCATGAACGGCATGTCCTCGACCGGCAGGATCTTCGCGATGACGCCCTTGTTGCCGTGACGGCCGGCGAGCTTGTCACCCACGGAGATCTTGCGCTTCTGGGCGACGTAGACGCGGACGAGCTGGTTGACGCCGGGGCTGAGCTCGTCGCCGTTCTCGGACTCGAAGACGCGCACACCGATGACCGTGCCGGACTCGCCGTGCGGGACCTTCATCGAGGTGTCGCGGACCTCGCGCGCCTTCTCACCGAAGATCGCGCGGAGCAGGCGCTCCTCCGGGGTCAGCTCGGTCTCGCCCTTGGGCGTGACCTTGCCGACGAGGATGTCGCCGGTCGAGACCTCGGCACCGATGCGGATGATGCCGCGCTCGTCGAGGTCGGCCAGACCCTCCTCGGAGACGTTCGGGATGTCCCGGGTGATCTCCTCGGGGCCGAGCTTGGTGTCACGGGCGTCGACCTCGTGCTCCTCGATGTGGATCGAGGTGAGGACGTCCTCCTGGACGAGGCGCTGCGACAGGATGATCGCGTCCTCGTAGTTGTGGCCCTGCCAGGGCATGAAGGCCACGAGGAGGTTGGTGCCCAGCGCCATCTCGGCGTTGTCGGTGCAGGGACCGTCGGCGATCGGCGAACCGGCCTCGAGGCGGTCGCCCTCGCTCACCAGCGGGCGCTGGTTGATGCAGGTGCCCTGGTTGGAGCGGCGGAACTTCGCCATCCGGTACGTCGAGTACGTGCCGTCGTCATTCATGACCTCGACGGCGTCGGCGGAGACGTCCTTGACGACGCCGGCCTTGGACGCGGTGACGACGTCACCGGCGTCGACGGCGGCGCGGTACTCGATGCCGGTGCCGACGATCGGGCTGTCGCTCTTGATGAGCGGGACGGCCTGACGCTGCATGTTGGCGCCCATGAGGGCACGGTTGGCGTCGTCGTGCTCGAGGAACGGGATCAGGGCGGTCGCGACCGACACCATCTGGCGCGGCGAGACGTCCATGTAGTCGACGTCCTCGGGCAGGATCTCGGAGACCTCGCCCTGGCGCAGGCGCACGAGCACCCGCTCCTCGGCGAAGCGGCCGTTCTCGTCCAGGACCGCGTTGGCCTGCGCGATGACGAAGCGGTCCTCGTCGTCGGCGGTCAGGTAGTCGATCTGGTCGGTGACGACACCGTTCTCGACCTTGCGGTACGGCGTCTCGACGAAGCCGAACGGGTTGATCCGTCCGTACGACGCGAGCGAGCCGATGAGGCCGATGTTCGGGCCTTCCGGGGTCTCGATGGGGCACATGCGGCCGTAGTGCGACGGGTGGACGTCGCGGACCTCCATGCCGGCGCGGTCACGGGAGAGACCACCGGGGCCGAGCGCGGAGAGGCGACGCTTGTGCGTCAGGCCCGCGATCGGGTTGGTCTGGTCCATGAACTGCGAGAGCTGCGAGGTGCCGAAGAACTCCTTCAGCGCCGCGACGACCGGGCGGATGTTGATCAGGGACTGGGGCGTGATCGCCTCGACGTCCTGCGTCGTCATCCGCTCACGGACCACGCGCTCCATGCGGGCCAGGCCCGTGCGGAGCTGGTTCTGGATGAGCTCGCCCACGGTGCGCATGCGGCGGTTGCCGAAGTGGTCGATGTCGTCGGCGTCGACCGGGGTCGGCACCGCGTCAGCGGCCTCGCTCGCGGTGGGCAGCTCAACCTCGCCGGCGTGGAGGGCCACGACGTAGCGGATGGTCGCGACGATGTCGTCGATCGTCAGCGTCTGCTGGTCGAACGCCTCGTGCGTGCCGAGCTTCTTGTTGATCTTGTAGCGGCCGACCTTCGCGAGGTCGTAGCGCTTCGGGTTGAAGTAGTAGTTGTTGAGCAGCGTCTGCGCAGCCTCACGCGTCGGCGGCTCGCCCGGACGCAGCTTGCGGTAGATGTCGAGCAGCGCGTCGTCCTCGCCCTGGGTGTTGTCCTTCTCCAGGGTGAGCATCATCGACTCGTACTGGCCGAACTCTTCGCGAATCTGCTCGTTGGTCCAGCCGAGGGCCTTGAGCAGCACGGTGACGTTCTGCTTGCGCTTGCGGTCGAGGCGGACGCCGACCATGTCGCGCTTGTCGATCTCGAACTCGAGCCAGGCGCCACGCGAGGGAATGACCTTGGCGGTGTAGATGTCCTTGTCGGACGTCTTGTCGGCGGTGCGCTCGAAGTAGACGCCCGGCGAGCGGACGAGCTGCGAGACGACGACGCGCTCGGTGCCGTTGATGATGAAGGTGCCCTTGTCGGTCATCAGCGGGAACTCGCCCATGAAGACCGTCTGGCCCTTGATCTCGCCGGTCTCGTTGTTGGTGAACTCAGCCGAGACGTAGAGCGGCGCGGAGTAGGTGAAGTCCTTCTCCTTGCACTCCTCGACGGTGTACTTCGGGTCGTAGAAGACCGGGTTCTCGAACGAGAGCGACATCGTCTCGGAGAAGTCCTCGATCGGGGAGATCTCCTCGAAGATCTCGGTCAGACCCGACTTCGTGGAGACGTCCTCGCCAGCGTCGATGCGACGCTGGACGACTTCCTGCCACTTCTCGTTGCCCACCAGCCAGTCGAAACTGTCAGTCTGGAGGGCGAGGAGCTGCGGGACCTCGAGAGGTTCGGTGATCTTCGCGAAGGAGATGCGACGGGGGTTACCAGCGGAGCTGCGCGCGGCCAAGAGGTGTCCTTCTGAGGGAACGCGGTGATCTGGCGCCGCCGACCACGAACCAGCCACCTGGAGGCAGGCCGCATATGAGGGCAGACGCAAAGAAGAAGGTTAGCGTAGATGCGCGCGCGTCACAAACCCTCAACCGGGGAAAATCCCGGAGGGTACGACGATGATGAACGCCGGAGCGTCACCGGTCAAGCAGGTCGCGTGGTCCGCATGTCGTCGACGAGCCACTCGCCGTCGACCAGGCGCATCGAGAAGGTGACCTGGTCGCGGTAGACGACCGGCTCCTTGGCACCCTTGCGCGAGGTCGGGCGGTCCACGAAGAGGAGGACGTCGACGCCCTTCTCCGAGCTACGCGCCACCGCAGAGCCGAGCACGGTGGCTGCCACCACCGCCTGCGCCGCCGGCGCGTTCTGCTCGATCAGCGTGAAGGTCTGCTCGTAGTCCTTGCGGAACGACGAGGTCATCCGGGCCGATGCGGCCTTCTTGTCCTGGGCCAGGTGGCGGTAGTCGTAGGAGAGCACCGGCACCGCTGCCTTCTCCGCGGCATCGGCTGCATCGACAAGCCGCTGCTGCGACTCCGGTACCCCGCCAGCCGGGAGCACCCGCCCGAGGGGACCGGCGGCGAAGACCGCCGCCAGGAGCACCACAACGGTGAGCACGGCGAGGATGACCAGGAGGGCCGGTGACCCGGCCAGCCCCTGCGGCGCACGAGCGTCGGCAGGTTCAGCGACAACGTCACCATCGTCAGGCTCGTCGCCCGCGCTCAGGTCCGCAGTCGAGGTCGCGGCAGCAGAGCCCTGCCCAGGACCGGCGGCGTCGCCGCCGTCGGGAAGCTCGTCGGCAGCCAGCTCAGCGTCGTACTTCTCCCGCTTGGCCGGGTCGAGCAGCACGGCTCCGGCCTGGTTGAAGACGTTGAGCTTCGGGTCCGTCGGGTCCATGTCGGCGACGGCGCCCTTCCAGGCAGCGCGGATCTCGTCGGTCGAGGCATCGCGGGCGACGCCGAGGACGGCATACAGCTCGATCACTTCGCCTCCTCCCCCGTCACGGGCGTGAAGTCGTCCACGCGCCACTCCCCCTTGATCCGGACCAGCTCGACCTTCGAGCGGGTCTGCCGCGGGTCGCCGTAGCCACCCTTGTCGTAGCGCCCCGTGGTCTCCCAGGCGACGAAGGCCGTGGCGCTGTCGCCGTCCACGGAGGCGACCCCGACTGCGTTGACCTTCGCCTTCACCTGCAGCTTCGACTGCGCGACGATCGCCTCGACCGCCTTGACCTGCTCCTCGAAGGTCGCGCGGAACTTCGTGGTCAGCAGGGTGCCGACCCGGCGCTGGTAGTCCGGCATCGTGCCGTCCTTGAGGTCGTCGGGCCCGTAGGTGCCGACGTTGAGTGCGAACTGCTCAGCCACCTCCGCGATCTCTGCCCGCTCGGCACTGGTGCCGTAACCACCGCCCGGAGGCGCCTCGACGTCCCGGTGCTGGAGCGTGCGCACCACGAGGAGCGCAACGGACGCGGCGAGGAGGAGGCTGAGGACGACGAGGAGCACCCGCCGTCCCGGGCGCGCGGCAGTGCCGGGCTCGTGCGTCATTCGGTCACTTCCTGTCGAGGGAGGTGGTCACTCGCCGAGCGGCTGCAGATAGAGCCACTTCCACGTGTCGGACCCGAGGCTCGTGGGCGCCGGGACGTCGGTGCGACGCCCGTCTGCCGGAACCTCGTCGGTCCACGTGACCTTACCCGTCTCCCGGTCGTAGGTGGCGACCACAGGCGCGGCATCGACGGACGGCGCCGGACGGTCGCGCGGCGAGTGCTGCGCGCCGCGTGCGTTGCTCTTGGTGGCCGGCTCGGCGCAGTGGGCGTCCATCACCATCGGGCGATTGCTGCCGTCGCTCGGCGCCCGGCGGTCGGTGCTCTGGTAGCCGTCGTGGCAGACCGAGGGGGTGTTCGTGAAGACCAGGCCGAAGTGCGCGTCGTACAGGCCCGTGACGGGGTCCTTCGCGGTCACGGTGAAGCCTCCCTGGACGACGTACGGGTACGCGACCAGCATCGTCTCGAGCCCGCGGAGGTGGCGGTTGACGACCTCACCGGTGGTGACCAGGTTGTTGATCAGCTCGGAGAGCTCGACACCGTGGTCGCGGAGGAACTCCTTGAGCACCGTCGCGGTCACAGCGCCCCGGTCGATCAGCAGGCGGATGTCCTTGTCGGAGCCGCGGACCGTGGAGGAGAAGAGCGCCAGGTCGCGGGCGAAGCCGCGGATGGACGAGGCCGAGGCCAGCTGGCCGTCGAGGACCGTCCGGCCGTCGCGGATCAGCGCCGTGGTGATGTCGAAGTTCTCGGTCGCGGTCTTCAGGAACCGGTCCTGGGTGTCGATCAGCGTGCCGAGGTCGTCACCGGTGTCCTTGAAGGCCAGCCCCATCTCGCTGACGACGGTGCCGAGAGCCTCCTGGTCGACGTCGGCGACCGTGCGGCTGACGTCGGCGAGCAACGTGGCCGTCGCGATCGGCGTCCGGGTGTCGGCCTCGACGACCTCGCTGCCTTCGCGCAGGTAGGGCTTGTCGTCGCTGCGCGGCTGCAGGTCGACGAACTGCTCGCCGAGCGCGGAACGGTTGGCGACCACGGCCAGTGTGTCGGCCGGGATCCTGTCGTGGCCGCTCTCGATGGACATCACGACGTCGACACCGTCGCGGGTGGCGCGCAGCTCCGTCACCTCACCGACCTGCACACCGCGGTACGAGACCTCGGCGCCGTCGTAGATGCCGCCGGACAGCTCGAAGTGACCGGTCACCTCGTAGGCGCTGTCGTAGAAGAAGCGGTCGAGCTGGGCATAGCGCGCCCCGACGAACGCGCACCCGATGACCGTGATGAAGGCGAACACGATCAGCTGGATCTTCGTACTCCGCGTGATCATCGGGCCACCCCCGGGACGAGCAGGGCAACGAGGTCCGGGTCGTAGGACCGCATCAGGTCGGCGTACGACACGCGCGCGGTCTGCTCGGGTGCGCCGCGCAGCTTCGGGAGGTTCTTGGTGAGCTGGTCGAGCGGGTTGGTGCTCGTCGTGCCACCCGAGGTGGTCTTCGTGGCGCAGAGGAGCGGCAGGGCGACCACGTCGCAGAGCGGCAGCGTGCC
>NZ_DATIHB010000032.1:0-12634 GCF_035481145.1 Nocardioides sp.
GGCGGGTCGCGACCTGGTCCGGACCTTGGCGCGCCCCGACGCGTCGATCATCGACGGCGCCGAGCACGTGAGCGGCACGCTGGCCACCAGCGGGCTCCATGACCACGAGCGCGCGCTTGCGTGGATCGACCCGACGTACGACGCGGAGCTGCCGCGGCCCGCCTCCGACGAGGTGTGGCAGATCGACCTCCGCTCGCCCCGCGCGTTCCATCCCGAGCGGCTCTTCCGTGACCTCGAGAAGCTGGCGGGCGAGGACTACTTCCGCTCGCGCGGGTGCTTCTGGCTGCCGTCGCGGCCCGGCAAGACGCTGGTGTGGGACGGCTCCGGTGGGCAGCTCAGCATCGGCACCGGTCGCCCGTGGGGACGGCGTGCCCCCTTCACGCGGCTCGTGCTGACCGGGGTCGGCGAGCCGCCGGCGGGGGTCGAGAAGGTCTTCGAGGAGCTGCTGCTCGGCCCGGACATGGAGGGCCGTAACTGGAACGTCGCCGAGGACGGCTTCGAGCCCTGGCTCGGCAGCATCCGCGACATCCGCGACAGTGCCTGACGCAGGCTCCGGCCTGCGCAGGAACGAAAAGGAGAAGTGATGGCAGTCCCCAAGCGACGTACGTCGCGCAGCAACACCCGGCATCGGCGTTCGGCCTGGAAGGCGGCACCCGCCGATCTCGTGCCGGTCGTCGTGAACGGCGAGGTGCACGCCGTGCCGCGGCGCCTCGTCGCGGCGGTGCACCACGGCCTGGTCGACCCGGTGACGGGGCGGGTCGTCAAGCGGGGTGCGCGATGAAGGTGCGCAACTCGCTGCGGTCGCTGAAGAACCAGCCCGGCGCCCAGGTGGTGCGGCGGCGCGGCCGGACCTACGTGATCAACAAGTTGAACCCCCGGCTCAAGGCCCGTCAGGGCTGAGGCGGGCGGGTCCCGGACCGGCGGTGCGAACTCGGAAAGCGCACCGTCAGCCGGCGCAGCGCGGGCAGACGCCGAAGATCTCGACCACGTGCGAGACCTCGGCGTACCCGTGCTGCGCCGCGGCCTTCTCCGCCCAGTGCTCGACAGCAGGGCCCTCGATCTCCTCGACGCGACCGCAGCCGCGGCAGACCAGGTGATGGTGGTGGGCAGCCTCGTCGCAACGGCGGTAGAGGACCTCGCCGTCCTCGTTGCGCAGGGTGTCGACCGCGCCGTCGGCAGCCAGGGCCTGCAGGTTGCGGTAGACCGTCGACAGGCCCACCTTCTGGCCCGCGGCCCGGAGCTGGTGGTGGATGTCCTGCGCGCTGCGGAACGGCTCACCGGCAGCGAGGATGTCGAGGACGACGGTGCGCTTCGGTGACGTGCGCACCCGGTCCGGTCCGGTCGTGGGCTCGCTCATCGTCCTGCCTCCAGGAGGGTCTTCAGACGGCGCAGGTCCTTGGTCATGGCGCCGTGCATCGCGCGCCGCATGACGGGCGCCGCGATCCGCGCGAATCCCGACGGCGATCCGGTGTTGCGCAGGGTCATGCGCGTGCCGGTGCCCTCGGGCACCCAGGTGTAGGTGGTCTGCATGGGGAACGGGCCCTCCGCGGTCTCCATCACGAGTCGCTCGCCGGGCACGAGCTCGACCACCTCGTAGGTGTAGGCGAGCCGGCGGCCCAGGAACTGCGCGACGAAGGCCATCCTGCTTCCGACCCTGACGGGCGGCTCGGTCTGCCACTCCACCGAACGGATGTTGACGTACCACTCCGGGGCGTTCGTGGGATCTCCGGCGTACGCCGCGACCTCGCCGACCGGCCGCGCGATGTGGTCACTGACCTCGACGTCGACCTGCATGCGGCGGAGCCTACTGGCCTGGCATGCAGCGAGGGCCGCCCCTCCCGAAGGAAGAGCGGCCCTCGCCGTACGAGCTGTGGTGGAGATCAGCCTTCGAGCGCCTTGGCGACGCGGTTGTGCGCCTCCCAGATCTCGGCAGGCACGTTGGTGAACTGCTCGAGGTGCTCCTTGCGGTAGCCCATCTCCTGCTGCCAGCGCTTCACGTCGATCGTGAGGATCGTGTCGAGGTCGGCGAGCGTCTGCTCGTCGAGGCCCTCGAGGTTGAGCTCCTCACGGGTCGGGATGACGCCGACCGGGGTCTCGACACCGGTGACCTCGCCGTTGCGGTACTGCATGAGCCACAGCAGCGGGCGGAGGTTCTCGCGGTAGCCGGGCCACAGGAAGCGGCCGTCCTCGCCGCGCTGGAACCAGTTGACGTGGGCGAAGATCGGGTTGTTCTTCGCCTTGCCGACCACGTTGAGCCAGTGCTGGGCGTAGTCGCCCTCGCCGTACGACATGAACGGGCGCATCGACATCGGGTCGTAGCGGAGCACGCCCTCGAGGCCGTCAGCGGCGAACGTCGCCTCGGCGCCCAGGGTGAGACCGTCGTAGACGCCCTCGGCGAGGTCGTTGATCGCGCGGATCAGCGGCTCGCGGTCGCGGGTGCGGCCACCGAAGATGATGCCGTGGATCTCGACACCGGCCGGGTCGTTCCACTGCTCGGCGGCGTTGGGGACGTTGGCGATGGTGGTGGTGAAGCGGGAGTTCGGGTGCGCCCAGTTCTCGTCCGCCTGCTCGGGCGTCCGGTCGGCGATGCGCGCGCCCTTCCAGTCGAGCCAGCCGTCGAGGTCGGTCGGCTTCTCGCCGCGACCCTCCCACCAGACTTCCTGCGTCTTCTCGTTGTAGGCGACGTTGGTGTAGATGACGCCCAGGCCCGGCTTGATCGACTCGATCGCGGTCGGGTTGGTGTGCTCGTTGGTGTCCTTGGCGACGCCGAAGACGCCGTTCTCCGGGTTGAAGCCACGGAGCACGCCGTTCTCGTCGACCCAGATCCAGGCGATGTCGTCGCCGTAGAACTCGACGTGGTAGCGGTCGCCCAGCGCGTCCGGCGACAGCGTCATCGCGAGGTTCGTCTTGCCCGAGGCCGACGGGAAGCCACCGCAGATGTTGTGCTTGGTGCCGGTCTCCTTGTCGGTGATGCCGAGCAGCATGAACTGCTCCACGAGGAAGCCGTTCTTCCAGCCGTCGTAGGAGCCCTGGCGCAGGCCGTGGGCGATCTTGCCGAGCAGCGCGTTGCCGCCGTACGACGAGCCGAAGTGCAGGATCGTGCGCTCGTCGGCGACGGTCACGAAGTAGCGCTTGTCGTCCGGGGTGCCCTGGCCGAGGTTCGGCAGGTCGCCCGTGACGTGCACGGCGCGGACGAAATCGTTGCCGAGGTGGTTGATGTAGTCCACCCCGACGCGGGCCATGCGGATCATCTGCAGCACGACGCCGACGTTGTCGGTCAGCTCCACACCCGCGGCGAACTTGTCGAGCGGGGAACCCGCCGGCGCCATCAGGTAGGGGATCACGTACATCGTCTTGCCCGCGGAGGCGCCGGTCATCAGCTCGACGAGCTTCGGCTTCATCTCCGAGGAGGGCTTCCAGTTGTTGTAGATGCCCTTGTCGGCCTCGTCCGAGGTCGCGACGATGGTGCGCTCCTCGGCACGCGCGGTGTCCTTGAAGTAGGAACGCGAGAAGTAGGAACCCTCGCCGGCGGGGAGCAGGTCCCCGTTGTCGAGCGCCACCTGGATCAGGCGTGCGTCATCGGCGGCGCTGACCACCTCGACGCGCTCGGCGCCGGTCACGGCAAACCACTCGTTGACGTACGCGCGCACGTCCTCGTTGGTCAAACCAGCCTGGTCAAGCACGGTGTTGACGTCAGTCATTTGGGTCCTGTCCTCTCGACTCTGACAGCCATTGCACACGACACGCCCTCGGATCGCACATTCGGGAGGCTACTTGAGATGAAGAGTTTCGCAACTCATGTAGCCTTCATGTCCAATGGTGATGGACGTCGCCGTTGACGGACAGGATCTGGTCGCGAGCGAGGAGCTGTGGTGGGAGTACCGCTCTATCAGGCTAAGGCCGAGCTCTTCAAGACGCTCGGGCACCCCGCAAGGATCCGGATTCTGGAACTCTTGAGTGAGCGGGATCATGCCGTGCATGAGCTCCTCGAGCAGATCTCGATCGAGCCGTCCAACCTCTCGCAGCAGCTCGGTGTCCTGCGTCGTACGCAGCTTGTGCAGTCGACGCGCGCCGGGGGAGCGGTCGTCTACTCGATCGCCGTCCCCGAGGTCCGCGACCTCCTCCTCGCCGGCCGCCGGATCCTCACCCAGCTCGCCGCTGCCCAGAGCCAGCTGGGTGCGGAGCTGGCGATCGACCTGCCGTCCACCTGACCCCCGTCGAGGTGGGGCTTGTGGCTCGCCGAAGTGGGGCTTGTGGTCACGCGAAGTGGGGCTTGTGGTCAAACCCCTTCTCTGGACGGTCCGCCTGGGACACGATCTGCGCATGCTGTCGATGAAGAGCAAGTGCGAGCTCTGCGCCGCGCCCCTGGACTACGCCGCTGAAGCGTTCATCTGCTCGTACGAGTGCACCTACTGCCCGGCGTGCGAGGCGAAGCTCGACGCGTGCCCCAACTGCGCCGGCGAGCTGGTCCGCCGCCCACGGCGCGTGACGGGGCTGCGCGAGATCGCCCGTCGTACGCCGGCGCGGGTCGCCCGCCGGGTCAAGCGCAGCCGGTCCTGACCGACCACAAGCCCCACTTCGGCGAGCCACAAGCCCCACTTCGGGGGTCAGGAGGGGATGCGGACCAGGATGTCGCGGGTCAGCTCGGCGACGGAGGCGTAGCCGTTGAGGCCCATCGTCAGGTCCGCCTCGGCGAGGAGGCACTGCAGCACGTGCTGCGCTCCGTCAGCGCCGCCCATGGAGATGCCCCAGCCGTAGGGGCGGCCCACGCCGACTGCGGTCGCTCCGAGTGCGAGCGCCTTGACCACGTCGACACCGCTTCGGACGCCCGAGTCGAAGAGCACCGGCATGCCGTCGGCCGCGGTGACCACGTCGGGCAGGAAGTCGAGAGCGGGAGCGGACGCAGCCTGGCGGCCACCGTGGTTGGAACAGTAGATGCCGTCGACGCCGCCGTCCTTCGCGCGGCGTACGTCGTCGGGGTGGCAGATCCCCTTGAGCAGCAGTGGCAGGTCGGTCATCTCGCGCAGCCAGGACAGGTCGTCCCACGAGAGGCCGGGGTTGCCGAAGGTCATCGCCCACGCGAGCGTGGCCGCCCCGGGGTCCTCCTCCGGCGTCTTCTCCAGCCGCGAGCGGAAGACCGGGTCGGAGGTGTAGTTGGCGAGGCACTTGCCCTGCAGCTGTGGCATCGACGCGTGCCGCAGGTCGCGCGGTCGCCAGCCGAGGGTCCAGGTGTCGAGCGTGACCACGATGCCCGCGTAGCCCGCAGCCTCGGCGCGCCGCACGAAGCTCTCGGCCAGCTCGCGGTCGTTGGGGGTGTAGAGCTGGAAGAAGCCGGGCGTCTCGCCGAGCTCGGGAGCGACCTCTTCCATCGGGTCCTGCATGAGCGTGGACATCACCGCGGGTACGCCGGACGCAGCGGCCGCGCGAGCCACCTCCTGGTCCCCGTGGCCGGGGGTGCCGTCGGCGGCGTCCATGATCCCGACGACGCCGATCGGCGCCATGAACAGCGGCGTGGGGTAGCGACGCCCGAAGAGCTCGACCGAGAGGTCGCGCTCTGCCGCGCCGGCGAGCATCCGCGGGGCGATGCCCCAACGCCCGAACGCAGCCACGTTGCCGTCCTGCGTGGCTTCGTCGCCCGCACCGCCGGCGACGTAGTCGTAGAGGACGTCGTCGAGCTTCTCGCGTGCGGCGGCCTCCCACCCGGCGTACTCCATCGGGAACGCCGGGGGCGTGCCGAAGAGCCCGTTGAGGTAGACGCCGATGTTGAAGTCGGAGAAGTTCGCCATGGCCGCATCATGCCGCCTCGGACTTCATGTCGGCAGGTCGGTCACCTCGATGTCCGGGATGGTCCGGAGGAAGTCGGCGCCGAAGGTCTGGCTCGGCGGCCAGGGGCAGTCAGGCTCCGGTGAGCGCGAGCTCCCGCAGCTCCTGCTGGTACGCCGCGTAGGTCGCGCGCATCTCGCCGCCGGGCCAGTCGGCGGGCAGCAACACTTCGGGGAGCAGGGGATCCGTGCTGAGGTGGCGCACGAGCATCGCCGCTGCGGCGAGACGTTCGGCCGGCTCGCCGGCGCCGGCCAGGAGGTCGACGTGGCGGCGTCCGGTTTCTGACCAGGCGGCGAGGTCCCACAGTCGCCCGGCGAGCGCAGCTGGATCCTCGTCGGGCTGTGTGCGGAACGTGTTGAGCACCGGGTTCCCCGCGTACGCCGGAGCGCGGCGCAGGTTCGCGGGTCGGGTCCAGACGCCCTCGCGCAGCTCGGCCAGGCGGGCCCGGGCCAGTTCGTCTCGGAGTGCTGCGCGCTCCGCCCCGGTGCGGCCGCTCACCACCACGACAGCCATCTCCCAGTCGCCGCCCCAGTCTGCCTCTGCATCCTCGACCGCCTCGTCCTGGCGGAGCTGGCGCGCCGTGAGCCGCTCGCCGAGCTGGTAGCCGCCGTCCACGCGCACGAGGTCGCCCGCGGCGACGGAGCGGCTGAGGGCGACCCGCAGCGTCGCGGGTGCCACCCCGAAGTGGTCACCGGCACGGGTCAGGTCGCTCGCAGCGAGCCGCGCCGGGTGGGCGCCGAGGAGGAGGCTGAGGACGACCGAGCGGGCCGAGAGCGGGGTGACGTCGCGGGACACGGATGTCATCCTGTCATTGCAACAGATCTAGACACGGATGTGCGCTGATCTGTAACGTCGTTGCCATGACTGATGCAGCCGCCTGGCGACGCGGCACCCACGAGGGCGACGGGTCGCCGTACGCCCACGCCTCGTCACCGAGCGACGAGGCGCCGGCGTACCGGACGCTCACCTACGAGGTCGACGGCCGCGTCGCGCGGCTGACCTTCAACCGCCCCGAGCAGGGCAACTCGATCACCCCGGACACCCCGCTGGAGCTGGCCGACGCGGTGGAGCGGGCCGATCTCGACCCGCGCGTGCACGTGATCGTGCTGAGCGGCCGGGGCAAGGGCTTCTGCGGCGGCTACGACCTCGCCGCAAGCGCCGAGCGCCTGATGGGCGGCGGCATGCGCGGCGGCGACGACCGCACCGGCACCGTCCTCGATCCCGTGGTGCAGATGACCAACCACGACCCCCGCGGCACGTGGGACCCGATGGTCGACTACGCGATGATGAGCCGCTTCACCAAGGGGTTCGCCAGCCTGCTGCACGCCAACAAGCCGACGGTCGCCAAGATCCACGGCTTCTGCGTCGCGGGCGGCACCGACATCGCGCTGCACTGCGACCAGATCGTCATCGCTGCCGACGCCAAGATCGGCTACCCGCCGACCCGGGTCTGGGGCGTGCCGAGCGCCGGCCTGTGGGCGCACCGGCTCGGTGACCAGCGCGCCAAGCGGTTGCTGCTCACGGGCGACACGCTCTCTGGCCGCGAGGCTGCCGAGTGGGGGCTCGCGATCGAGGCGCCGGACGCCGTCGACCTCGACGAGCGCACCGAGGTGCTCGTCCAGCGCATCGCCGCCATGCCGCTCAACCAGCTGATGATGGTGAAGCTCGCGCTCAACTCCGCGCTGCTCGCCCAGGGCGTGCAGAACAGCCAGATGATCAGCACCGTCTTCGACGGGATCTCCCGGCACACCCGTGAGGGCTACGCCTTCCAGCAGCGCGCGGCCGAGGCGGGATTCCGCCAGGCGGTCCGCGAGCGCGACTCCGCGCCGTACGACGACTTCGGACCCTCCACGAACAAGGGATGACCACGATGACCAGCACCCACTCCACCCACGACGTTCTCAACCAGGTCCCGGCGCTGGTGGGCCACAACACCGCCGCCGACCCTGCGCTCCGCGAGGGCGTCGAGCGCGAGGGAGCCGGCTGGGCGCTCCCCGAGATCGACGAGCTCGGCCATCTGGCCGGCACCGCCGAGGTCCAGGACTGGGGTCGGCTCGCGGAGCGGGTCCCGCCGCGGCTGCACACCCACGACCGCTACGGCAACCGCGTCGACGAGGTCGAGTACGTCCCGGCGTACCACCAGCTGATGACGACGGCCGTCGAGCACGGCCTGCACGGCTCTCCCTGGGCCGACGACCGGCCGGGTGCGCACGTCGCGCGCGCCGCGAAGTTCTTCTCCTGGCAGGTCGACGCCGGTCACGGCTGCCCCATCTCCATGACGTACGCCGTCGTCCCGGCGCTGCGCGCGAACCCCGAGCTCGCGGCCCGCTTCGAGCCGCTGCTGACCAACCGCGCGTACGACTTCGGCTTGCGTGACCCGGAGACCAAGCGCGGCCTGATCGCCGGCATGTCGATGACCGAGAAGCAGGGCGGCTCCGACGTCCGCGCCAACACCACGACGGCCACGCCGCAGGCGGACGGCACCTACGTGCTGCGTGGCCACAAGTGGTTCACCTCGGCCCCGATGAGCGACCTCTTCCTGACCCTGGCCCAGACGCCGGCCGGTGTGTCGTGCTTCCTCGTGCCGCGGGTGCTGCCCGGTGGCGAGCGCAACGCGATGCGCTTCATGCGGCTGAAGGAGAAGCTCGGCAACCGGTCCAACGCCTCCTCCGAGATCGAGTACGACGCCGCGATCGGCTGGCTCGTCGGCGAGGAGGGTCGCGGCGTCCGCACCATCGTCGAGATGGTCAACATGACCCGGCTCGACTGCGTGATCGGCTCTTCGGCCGGGATGCGCATCGCCGTCGCCGGTGCTGCGCACCACGCCCGGCACCGCTCGGCCTTCGGTGACCTGCTGATCAACCAGCCCGCGATGGCCAACGTCCTGGCCGACCTGCAGGTGGAGTCCGAGGCCGCGACCACCGCGATGCTCCGGCTGGCCGGGGCCAACGACCGGGCGGTCCGGGGTGACGAGGGCGAGGCGGCCCTGCGCCGCATCGCGCTCGCCGTCACCAAGTACTACGTCTGCAAGCGGGCGCCGTTCGCGGTCAACGAGGCACTCGAGTGCCTCGGCGGCAACGGCTACATCGAGGACTTCGACCTGGCCCGGGTCTACCGCGAGATGCCGCTGCTCTCGATCTGGGAGGGCTCGGGCAACGTCGCTGCACTCGACGCGTTGCGGGCGCTCGCGAAGGAGCCGCACACGCTCGATGCGTTCTTCGCCGAGGTGGAGCTCGCCGCCGGTGCCGACGCCCGCTACGACGACGCGGTGGACCGGCTGAAGAAGGAGTTCACCTCCTTCGACGACATCCAGCACCGCGCTCGCCGGATCGTCGAGCAGATGGCCCTGGTCTTCCAGGGCTCGCAGCTCGTCCGGCACGCGCCGGCGGCCGTCAGCGACGCCTTCTGCGCGACGCGGCTCGGCCGCGACTGGGGTGGTGCGTTCGGCACGATGCCGACCGGCCTGGACCTCGCGCCGATCCTGGAGCGCACGAAGACGGACTTCCCGGGATGACCGTCCACGTCGAGCGCCGGGGGCAGGTCACGGTCGTGACCATCGACCGCCCGGAGGTCCGCAACGCCGTCGACACCCCGACCGCGCAGGCGCTGCACGCGGCGTTCCTCGAGTTCGACGCCGACCCGGAAGCCTCGGTTGCAGTGCTGACCGGTGCCGGGGGCACCTTCTGTGCGGGCGCGGACCTGAAGGCGGTCAGCACCGCGTCGATGGAGGTCGCCCCACCGACCGGGGAGCCCGATGACATCGGGCCGATGGGCCCGACCCGGCTCCGGCTCTCCAAGCCGGTGATCGCCGCGGTCGAGGGCTATGCGGTGGCCGGTGGCATCGAGCTGGCGCTCTGGTGCGACCTGCGCGTCGCCGACCCGGCCGCCACCTTCGGCGTCTTCTGCCGCCGCTGGGGCGTGCCGCTCATCGACGGCGGCACGATTCGCCTTCCCGAGCTGATCGGCCGCTCGCGCGCGCTCGACCTCGTGCTGACCGGGCGGCCGGTTGACGCCGATGAGGCGCTCGCCTTCGGGCTCGCCAACCGCGTGTCGGCCCCAGGGCAGGCCCTCGCGACCGCGATCGAGCTCGCGGAGTCGATCGCGGCGTTCCCCCAGGCCTGCATGCGCTCGGACCGGACCTCCGTCCTCACGGCCGCCGGCCGCCCCGAGCCCGAGGCGCTGGCCGTCGAGTGGCGCCTGGGTGAGGCCGTCCTGCTCGAGGCGATCACGGGTGCCGCGCGCTTCGCGGAAGGGGCCGGTCGGCACGGCGCCGGAGCGTAGGCTTGGGATGTCGAAGGAGGAGTCATGAGTGCCGGCGAGATCATCGTCATCCTGATCATCGTGGGGTTCTTCATCGGGGCCGCGCTGATGGGTGTCGCCCGTCCATGGGACGAGACCGATGCGGAGCACCATCCGGACATCCTGGATGCCGACGGCCCCGTGCCGCCGGCCGAGGAGTCCCCGATCTGAGCCCGGGTCGCGCCCGTCGGTGAGCCCCGTGATCGAGGGCTGCCGAGGAAGACATTTCGGGCGTACTCTCGAAGCGGAGGGGCAATCCGTCTGCGGAGGTTCGCCGTGCAACCGTTCATCGAGATCTTCACCCGCGACCAGGTCCTCATCCTGCTCGCGATCCTGGCCTTCTTCATCCTCTCGATCGTGATCTCGCTGTCGGTCCGCAAGAG
Source organism: Nocardioides sp. (assembly GCF_035481145.1). Classification (GTDB taxonomy): domain Bacteria; phylum Actinomycetota; class Actinomycetes; order Propionibacteriales; family Nocardioidaceae; genus Nocardioides. The sequence goes on from NZ_DATIHB010000032.1 coordinate 10,506, forward strand.
CGACGACGAGGACGGCGGCATGGAGCACTTCGACCACGAGCACGGCGAGGCAGACGCTCGCTGACACCGCTACGGTCCAGGTGCCGCTTGTCTCCTGGAACGTAACCAAGTGACGTGCTTCACAGTTGGGCAGTCATGTCCTCACGTTCCCGTGCTGCACGCGTGGCTCCGCTGGTCGGCCTGGCCGCCGCTGCCACCACCCTCGTTGCTCCCGCGCTCCCGGCATCCGCCGAGCCGGCGTACACCGTCCAGACGCTGCACTTCGCCGTGAAAACCGGACCGGACGACGTCACTCCCTGCGACATCGTCGGTGACCTCTACCTGCCGTCGTCCGCCTCGGCGACGAACCGGGTCCCCGCGATCCTGACCACCAACGGCTTCGGCGGCTCGAAGGACGACCAGGCCGACTGGGGCGCCTCCTTCGCGACCAGCGGCTACGCCGTCCTCTCCTACTCCGGCCTCGGGTTCGGCGGGTCGTCGTGCAAGATCACGCTCGACGACCCCGACTGGGACGGCAAGGCGGCCAGCCAGCTGGTCTCCTACCTCGGTGGCACGGGCGGGATCGCGTACGCCGACGCGGCTCACACGCAGCCCCTTCCCGCACTCGACGTGGTGCGCCTCGACCGGCGCGACCACGACGGCGTCGCGCGGGCCGACGACCCGCGGGTCGGCCTGCTCGGCGGCTCCTACGGCGGTGGCTTCCAGTTCGCGGCGGCCTCCGTCGACAAGCGGGTCGATGCGCTCGTGCCGATCATTACCTGGAACGACCTCTCCTACAGCCTGGCCCCGAGCAACACCGGCCAGACCGTCTACCCCGCGGGCGTCTCGACGCCGAACTCCGGCGCGATCAAGCTCGCCTGGGGCCTCGGCTTCTCCGCGCTCGGCCTCACCGGTGACCTGCAGAACCAGCAGATTCCCGGCGAGCCGCTCCCGTGCCCCAACTTCGCCGACTGGGTCTGCCCCGCCCTCCTCACCGCGGGCACCACCGGCTGGTTCCAGCCCCAGCACGTCGCGGCCGCGCGCCACGCCAGCGTCGCGTCGTACATGGGGAAGGTGAAGGTGCCGACGTTGCTCATGCAGGGCCAGGCGGACACCCTCTTCAACCTCAACGAGGCGGTCGCGACCTACAAGGCGCTCAAGGCCCAGGGCACCACGGTCAAGATGGTCTGGCAGCACTACGGCCACAGCTCACTCGGCATGCTTCCGGGCGAGAACGACTACCTCGTCGGCCGTGCGTACGCGTGGTTCGACCGCTACCTCAAGGGACTCGACGTCGCGACCGGGCCGGAGTTCGCCTACTACCGAGACTGGCTCGACGCCGGCGACGCCGGCGCGGCGTTCGCCACCTCGAAGGGCTTCCCGGTGGGTGCGGGCCAGACGCTCCGGCTCTCGGGCGGCGGGCTGCTGGGCGGCGGCTCGCTCACATCCGGCACCTCACTCCCCGGCGTGCAGGCCTTCGTGACGCCGGGGGCCGGTGCGCCGGCCTCCTTCCCGGAGACCGACGTCATCGGGGGCGTCGTGAAGAATCCCGTGGCCGACGCACTCGACCTCCCCGGCACGTACGCCGCGTGGTCGACCGCGCCGCTCGGCACCAAGCTCGACGTGGTCGGCTCGCCGGTCGCGACCCTGAAGGTCGACGCACCGACGGCGGCGCTCACGCAGGCCCTGGGCGAGGCGGGTCAGCTCGTCCTCTTCCTCAAGGTCCAGGACGTCGATGCCGCCGGCCACGCGGTGACGATCAAGGCGCTGGAGGCGCCCGTGCGGATCGCCGACGTCACCAAGCCCTTCACCACGACCCTGCCCGCGATCGTGCACCGCTTCGCGCCGGGTCACCGGCTCCGCTTCGTGGTCGCGGGCGGCTCGGTCAACTACCGCGGTGGCCTCGAGCCGACGCCGGTGACGATCGCCTCGGGTGGGGCGCAGACGCTGACCCTGCCGGTGGTGCCCTGACCGACGGGGCCGCCCTCCCGGGCCGTCGTACGTCGCGGATCAGCCCTGGGCGGCGGCGTTCTCCGCGGAGACGATGTTGACCAGCCAGCTGATGCCGAACTTGTCGATGACCTGGCCGAAGACGTCGCCCCACGGCTGCGGGCCGAGGGGCATGCCGATGGTGCCCTCGGCGGCCAGCG
>NZ_DATIHB010000033.1:0-14622 GCF_035481145.1 Nocardioides sp.
GGCCGCCGGCCGCCTCGATCTCGGCCGCGGCCGTGTGGATCGTGCCGGGCAGGCGCGGGTCGGGCGTGTCGGTCTTGGCGAGGATCGCGACGTTCGCGCCCTCCTTCGCGGCGGCGACCGCGATCGCCAGGCCGATGCCGCGGCTGCCACCGGACATCAGGATCGTGCGGCCTTCGAGGCGCTTCTGGGTGGTCATGCGGTTGCTCCTTCAACAGACAGGGATTCGGTGCGGTGCAGGGCCTCGACGACGCCGGCGTACCGCGCGGTCTTGATGGAGCCCAGCACCGGGCCGCGCAGGGGCGCGAGCTCCGCGGCACGGGCGACGGCGGTGTCGAGGAGCTCCTCGACCGGCGCGACAGCGTCGAGGATCCCCGCCTTGAGGGCCGACTCGGCGTCGAAGCGCGTCGCCAGCACCATGGCGCGGTGCGCGACCTGCGGGGCCAGCCGGGCCATCGCGAGCGCGGCGAGCCCTGCGGTGAACGGAACCTTGATGGCGGCCTCGGGGAGGCAGTGGAAGCCACGCTCGGTGCGGGCATAGCGCTCGTCGAAGGCGAGCGCGAAGAGCAGCGCACCGGCGTAGCAGTGGCCGTTGAGCGCGCCGACGGTCGGCACCTCGCTGACCAGGAAGCGCGCGACGAGACGCTGGTACGCCGGGGTGTACTCCGGCTCCACGAAGAGCTCGGGCACCAGGCCGTTCGAGAAGAACTTGCCCTGCGCGGTGACGACGAGCGCGGCCGGGCCCTCGCTCGCCTCGACCTCGGTCAGGGCGGCGTCGAGCGCGGCGATCCGCTCATAGGTGAAGCGATGGTCGTCATCGGGGGTGTCACTGATGTCGAGGACGAAGACGTCCCCACGTCGGGTCAGCTCAGTCATGGGCCGAGCATTGCACTTTTCCGCCAGTCGCGCCAGTTGTGCAATGATTCTCCCGTGTCCGGTCTCCAGCTGCGCCCCGTGTCGGCCCGCTCTGCGGTGCTGTCGACCCTGCTCGCCCTGCACCCGCCCCGGCAGACCGCGGCGCAGCTCGTGGCCGGCCTCGAGCACCTCGGCTTCACCGAGACAGCGACGCGCGCGGCGCTCTCGCGCATGGTCACCCGGGGCGACCTGCGGCGCGACGACGACGCGTCGTACACGTTGAGCGAGCGGCTCCTGGAGCGGCAGCGGCGCGTCGACGCCGTTCACCACCCCGAGACGCGGCCTTGGCACGGCACCTGGGAGATGGCGATCGTGACCACCACCGGCCGCAGCGCTGCCGACCGTGCGGCGCTCCGCACCCATCTGCAGTCGCTCCGCGTCGCCGAGCTCCGCGAGGGGGTCTGGACGCGCCCGGCCAACCTGCGCCGGGGCTGGCCCCAGGAGCTCACCGCCATCTCGGAGTGCTTCGAGTCCCGCCCGCTCGGCGACCCCGCGGCGCTCGCTGCCGAGCTCTGGGACCTCGACGGGTGGGCCGTCCACGGTCGCCAGCTCCTCGACGCGCTCCCCCGGACCAGCGTCCCCGCCGAGCGGTTCACGCTCGTCGCCGCCATGGTGCGGCACCTGCAGTCCGACCCACTCCTGCCAGCGGAGCTCTCGCCCGCGGACTGGCCGGGCCAGGAGCTCAGGGCGGCGTACGACGAGTACCGCGCGCTGACCTGGGGCTGACGCAGCGCGGGGCTGATCGACCGCGCCCGATCGGCTGATCCCGACGGTTCAGGGAAATGTCCGATCGGTCGACGCAAATGGACGATCGGCGGACTACGTCATGAAGGCGCGATCCGTACGTTCCCATGCCATGAAGCGTTCCACCACCCTCGTCGCCGCCCTGCCGCTCACCCTTGGCGTGCTGGCTCCGGCGCCCGCGCAGGCGGCGGAGACGACGCTCATCTCGACCCTGATCTCCAGCGTGCTCTCCAGCACGTCCGTCCTGCTGGGGACCAGCTCCGCCATGTCGGGATCGGTCGCCGGCCCGGCCGGACGCACGGTCCACCTCCAGGTGAAGGTGGCCTCCGGATGGCGCACCCTCCGCTCGGCGACCACGACCAGCACGGGCGGCTACCGGCTTGCAGCTCCGTCGGCCTGGCTGGGCGGCCACACCCTCCGCGTCCTCGCGCCCCAGACCAGCGCAGCCCCCACTGCGGTCTCGGCTTCGCGCTGGTTCGCGGTGCGTCCGACGTGGAGCCCCGCCGGCTCCGGCTCCGACTGGCGGCCGATCTCCAGTGCTCGCCCGCGCTTCAACCCGTGCCGGCCGATCACCTGGCGGTTCAACCAGAACGGCGGCTACGCCGCCTCCCTGAGCGACCTCAAGGGCGCCTTCCGCCGGCTCGGCAACGCCACCGGCCTGACGTTCGTCTACGCGGGCACGACCACGGTCGCGCCGCGGCCCGGCTCGTACGACAGCCGCGCGGCCATCACCGTGGGCTTCAACACCCCCGCGCGGGTCGGCTCGCTCGGCGGCTCCGTCGCCGGGCAGGGCGGCGGTTCGTGGTGGAACCACGACGGCCACGCCGAGCTGATCCGCGGAAGCCTCATCCTCGACCGCACGGAGCGGCTGCCGGCCGGCTTCACCAGCTCTGGTGCCGCCACGTGGGGACAGGTCATGCAGCACGAGATCGGCCACACCCTGGGCCTCGGCCACGCCACCGGCAGCAGCCAGCTGATGAACGGCATGCTGTCGAGCCGGAACCACCGCTTCGGTGCGGGTGATCTCAACGGGTTGCGCAGCATCGGCCTCAAGGCCGGCTGCATCCCGAACTCCCTCCGCCGCGTCTAGCGAACGGGACTAGCGAACGGGGTGGCCCGCGGCGCGCAGGCCGTCCTTGACCTCGCCGATGCGCAGCGTGCCGAAGTGGAAGACGCTCGCCGCGAGCACAGCGTCCGCGCCCGCATCGACCGCCGGGGCGAAGTGCTCGACGGCACCGGCCCCGCCCGAGGCGATGACCGGGATGTCGACGGCAGCGCGCACCATCCGGAGCAGCTCGAGGTCGAACCCGTCGCGGGTGCCGTCGGCGTCCATCGAGTTGAGCAGGATCTCCCCAGCGCCCAGCTCCGCAGCCTTCACCGCCCACGCGACGGCGTCGATGCCCGTCGACGTGCGCCCGCCGTGGGTGGTCACCTCGAAGCCTGAGTCGGTGCGGACGTCACCGTGCACGCGGCGGGCGTCGACGGAGAGGACCAGGACCTGGTTGCCGAAGCGGTCGGCGATCTCGGCCAGCAGGGCCGGTCGCGTGATCGCCGCGGTGTTGACCCCGACCTTGTCGGCGCCGGCACGGAGCAGGCGGTCGACATCCTCCACCGCCCGTACGCCGCCACCGACGGTCAGCGGGATGAAGACCTCCTCGGCGACCCGGGAGACGACCTCCATGGTGGTCGCGCGCGCATCGCTCGAGGCGGAGATGTCGAGGAAGGTCAGCTCGTCGGCACCCTCGGCGTCGTACGTGCGGGCCAGCTCGACGGGGTCACCCGCATCGCGGAGGTCCTTGAAGTTGATGCCCTTGACGACGCGACCGCCGTCGACGTCCAGGCACGGGATGACCCGGACGGCGAGCGTCACAGCGTGCCCTTGGTGAGCGCCAGCGCGTCCTCGAGGGTGAACTGGCCGGTGTAGAGCGCGGTGCCGGCGATGGCGCCCTCGACGCCGATCTCGACCAGGCCCATCAGCGCGCGGATGTCATCGAGGGTGGTGACGCCACCCGAGGCGACCAGCGGACGGTCGGTGCGCTCGGCGACGTCGCGCAGCAGCTGGAGGTTGGGACCCTGCAGCATGCCGTCCTTGTTGACATCGGTGACGACGTAGCGCGCGCAGCCCTCGGAGTCGAGGCGGGCCAGCGTCTCCCAGAGGTCGCCGCCGTCGCGGGTCCAGCCGCGCGCGGCGAGCGTCGTGCCGCGGACGTCGAGGCCGATGGCGACGCGGTCGCCCCACGTCGCGATCGCCTTCGCGCACCACTCCGGCTGCTCGAGCGCAGCGGTGCCGATGTTGACCCGGCGGCAACCCGTGGCCATCGCCGCCTCGAGCGACTCGTCGTCGCGGATGCCACCGGACATCTCGACCTTGATGTCGAGGCGGCCGACGATCTCGGCCTGCAGCTCACGGTTCTGACCGGTGCCGAAGGCAGCGTCCAGGTCGACCAGGTGCAGCCACTCGGCGCCGGCCTCCTGCCAGCGCAGCGCGGCCTCGATCGGGTCGCCGAAGACCTTCTCCGACCCGTCCACGCCCTGCACCAGCTGGACGGCCTGGCCGCCCTTGATGTCGACGGCGGGCAGCAGCTCGAGGTAGTCGCTCATGTTCGTCGCTTTCGAGTTCGGGAGGTGGGAGATCAGAGGGAGGTGACCCAGTTGCGGAGCAGCTGGGCGCCGGCGTCGCCGGACTTCTCGGGGTGGAACTGGGTCGCGGAGAGCGGGCCGTTCTCGACGGCGGCGACGAAACGGTCTCCCCCGTGCTGTGCCGGACCCGTCTGGGCCCACGTCACCAACGGTGCCTTGGTGCGGTCGTTGGTCTCCAGCGTCCAGTCGCGGACGCCGTAGGAGTGCACGAAGTAGAAGCGCTCGTCCTCGATGCCGGCGAAGAGGCTCGTGCCCGCCGCGACGTCCACGGTGTTCCACCCCATGTGCGGAACGACCGGGGCCTGGAGCCGCTCGACAACACCGGGCCACTCGTCGCAGCCGTCGGTCTCGACGCCGTGCTCGACGCCACGCGCAAAGAGGATCTGCATGCCGACGCAGATGCCGAGGACCGGGCGGCCACCGGCGAGGCGGCGGCCGATGATCCGGTCGCCCTTGATGGCGCGCAGGCCGGCCATGCACGCGGCGTACGCACCGACGCCGGGCACCAGCAGGCCGTCGGCCTCGAGCGCGGTGTCGAAGTCCGAGGTCAGCGTGACCGCGGCGCCGGCACGCTCGACGGCTCGCACGGCGGAGCGGAGGTTCCCCGACCCGTAGTCGAGAACCGCAACAGACGGCTGGCTCATCGTCAGATGACGCCCTTGGTGGACGGGATGCCCGTCTCGCGCGGGTCGAGCGCGATCGCGTCGCGGAACGCCCGGGCGAACGCCTTGAACTGGGTCTCGACCAGGTGGTGGGGGTCGCGACCGGCGAGCACGCGGACGTGCAGGGCGATCTGCGCCTGGAACGCGATCGTCTCGAAGACGTGGCGGGTCAGCGAGCCGACGTAGCCGTCGTTGCCGATCTGGACGTAGATCTGGCCCTCGGGCTCACCGGTGCACACGCAGTAGGGACGACCGGAGATGTCGACGACGGCCTGGACGAGCGCCTCGTCGAGCGGGACGGTCGCGTCGCCGAAGCGGCGCGTGCCCTTCTTGTCGCCCATCGCCTCCGCCAGCGCCTGGCCGAGCACGATCGCGGTGTCCTCGACGGTGTGGTGGGCGTCGATGTGGGTGTCGCCGACCGTGTGGACGGTCAGGTCGACCAGCGAGTGCCGCGCGAACGAGTTGAGCATGTGGTCGTAGAAGCCCACGCCCGTCGAGATCGAGGCCTTGCCCGTGCCGTCGAGGTTGACCTCGACGTGGACCTTGGACTCCTTGGTCTCACGAGTGATCGTTGCGGTGCGGCTCATGCCGACTCCTCCATGACCTGCGTCAGTGCGTTCTTGAATGCGTTCATCTCGTCTGCGGTGCCGATGGACACACGCAGCCAGCCGTCGGGGCCGGTCTCCCGGATCAGGACACCTCGGTCGAGGAGCCCCTGCCAGACCGCGTGCCGGCCGCCAGGAAACTCGGTGAAGCTGCCGAAGAACGCGAAGTTCGCGTCACTGTCGGCGACCTGGAAGCCCTGCTCGCGGAGCCAGCCTACGGTTTCGTCGCGCTCCTTGCGGAGCTCGTCGACCTTGCCGAGCAGCTCGTCGGCATGGCGCAGTGCGGCCAGTGCGGTCGCCTGGGTCACCATCGAGAGGTGGTACGGCAGGCGCACGACCCGGATCGCGTCGAGGATCGCGGGGTCGGCCGCCAGGTAGCCCAGGCGCAGGCCGGCTCCGGCGAACGCCTTGCTCATGGTCCGGGAGACAACCAGGTTGCGGTACGTCGGCAGCAGCTCGAGTGCGCTCGGGGTGCCCTCGCGGCGGAACTCGCCGTACGCCTCGTCGACGACCAGCAGGCCCCCACTCGCGGCATCGAGCGCCTCGCAGAGCACGCCGACGACCTCGGGCGGCAGCGCGGTGCCCGTCGGGTTGTTGGGGCTCGGCAGCAGCACGACGTGCGGCCTGACCTCGGCGATCAGCTCACGCGCGTGGTCGAGGTCGAGGCCGAAGTCCTCCAGGCGCTTGCCCTGCACCCAGGTGGTGTGGGTGTCGCGGGCGTACTCCGGATACATCGAGTACGTCGGGGCGAAGCTCAGCGCCGTGCGCCCGGGGCCACCGAAGGCCTGGAGCAGCTGGAGCATGACCTCGTTGGAGCCGTTGGCCGCCCAGATGTGGCGCGCCTCCAGCCCCTGCCCACCGTCGGTGTTGAGGTACGCCGCAAGGCCCTCGCGCAGGGCGGTGAACTCGCGGTCCGGGTAGCGGTTGAGGTCGCGGGCGGCCTCGCGAACGGACGCGGCGATGTCGTCGAGGCACGCCTCGGACGGGCCGTAGGGGTTCTCGTTGACGTTGAGCTGGACGGGCACGTCGAGCTGGGGCGCGCCGTACGGCTCGATGCCGGCGAGCTCAGGCCGGATCGGGGGGAAAGCGGTCACTGGAAGCGCACCTTCACTGCCGCCGCGTGGCCGGGGAGGTCCTCCGCCTCGGCGAGGGTGACGACGTGGTCGGCGACCTCGGCCAGAGCAGCGCGGCTGTAGTCGACGACGTGCACGGCCTTGAGGAACGAGCGCACCGAGAGGCCGGAGCTGTGGCAGGCGCAGCCCGCCGTCGGCAGGACGTGGTTGGAGCCGGCGCAGTAGTCGCCGAGGCTGACCGGGGCGTGGTTGCCGACGAAGATCGCGCCGGCGTTGGTCACGCGGGCCGCCCAGGCAGCAGCGTCCTCGGTCTGGATCTCGAGGTGCTCGGCGGCGTAGGCGTCGACGACGGCCAGGCCCTGCTCGAGGTCGTCGACCAGCACGATCGCGGACTGCTCGCCACCGAGGGCAGTGGTGATCCGCTCCTGGTGCTTGGTCGCGGCGACCTGCGACGCGAGCTCGACCTCGACCTCGGCGGCCAGGGCCTCGCTCGGCGTCACCAGGACCGACGAGGCGAGCGGGTCGTGCTCGGCCTGCGAGATCAGGTCGGCGGCGACGTACGACGCCACGGCGGTGTCGTCGGCCAGGATCGCGATCTCGGTCGGGCCGGCCTCGGAGTCGATGCCGACCTGGCCCTTCAGCAGGCGCTTGGCCGAGACGACGTAGATGTTGCCCGGGCCGGTCACGAGGTCCACCTTGCGGATCGCCTCACTGGAGCCGGTCGCGGCCGCACCGTAGGCGTACATCGCGATCGCCTGGGCGCCACCGACGGCGTAGACCTCGTCGATGCCGAGCAGGGCGCACGCGGCCAGGATCGTGGGGTGCGGCAGCCCACCGAAGTCCTTCTGCGGGGTGCTGGTCAGGGCGATCGACCTCACGCCAGCCACCTGGGCAGGCACGACGTTCATGATCACGCTGGAGACCAGCGGCGCCAGGCCACCGGGGACGTAGAGACCCACCCGGTTGACCGGGATCAGCTTGTGGGTGACGGTCGCGCCGGCGCCGAGCTCGGTCGTGACGTCGCGCTCCATCTCCGCCTCGCACGTGACCCGCAGGCGGCGGATCGACTCCTCGAGACCGGCGCGGACCTCGGGGTCGAGTTGCTCGAGGGCGCGGCTGAGCGCCTCTGCGGGCACGCGCACGTCGGTCTGCTCGACGCCGTCGAACTTGGCGGAGTACGCCACGATCGCCTCGACGCCGCGGTCACGCACGTCCTCGCAGATCGGGCGGACGATCTCGACAGCATGCTCCACGTCGAACGCAGCGCGCGGGACGGCGCGCGTGTAGTCGGCGTTCGGGGCGTGCTGCCCCCGGAGGTCGATGCGGCGGATCATGGAACCAGTCTAGGGGCGTGTCCGACCAAGCTCCGCCGTCGCGAGCGTCGTCCGGTGCGTGGGCTGGCAAGGCGGAGGAGGGAGCCGTGGCGGAGCCACGGCGACTGACGACAACGCAGCCAGGGCGCGTGCCGGGCGACGCGCAGCAGGCGCGAACTTGGTGGGACACCCCCTAAGGTCTGGGACATGTCCCGGACGCTGCCGTTGTTCCCGCTGAACACCGTCGTCTTCCCGGGGATGACCGTGCCGCTTCACGTCTTCGAGGAGCGCTACCGCGCGCTGGTGGAGGAACTGCTCCAGGAGCCCGACCCGGCACAGCGGATCTTCGGCACCGTCGCGATCCGTGAGGGCTTCGAGGTCTCCGAGCCGTTCGGCCCCGCCGGGAGCGACCAGACCCACGGTGGCCAGTCGCTCTTCCGCGTCGGCTGCGTGCTCCAGCTGACCGAGGCCGAGCGCAACGACGACGGCAGCTTCGAGATCGTGGTCGTCGGGCGCGGTCGGCTCCGCCTGTCCGGCGTCCTCACCCACACGGCGTACCCCTCGGGTGAGGTGGAGCTCCTCGGCGACGACCACGACGACGCGACCGCACCCGAGATCGTGGAGCGCGCCCGGAGCCTCTTCGAGCGGTACCGGCTCCAGCTCTCGCAGCTCCACGGCGAGGACCTGCTGACCGGCGTGCTGCCGCAGGACCCGGCGTACCTGTCGTGGACGCTTGCCGCGATCACGCTGCTGCCGCTGCCGGACCGGCAGTCCCTGCTGGAGGCTGACGACACGCATCTCCGGCTGGCCATGCTCACTCGCCTGCTCCGCGAGGAGATGAGGGCGATGGATGTCGTCCCGTCGCTGCCCGCCGTCGATGTCGCGCGAACGGGCTGGTCCCCCAATTGAGGAACCAGCCCGCGCGCGGTGTGAGTCAGCCGACGATCAGTCGGTGGCGACCTTCAGCAGGCCGTGGGAGACGTCGCCGTCCTGCCAGCCGGTGACGCCGATGCCACTGAGCGGCGCGACGTTGTCACGCACGTCCTTCGGCGCGTCGAACGACTTCATCAGGTCATCGAGCCAGCCGTTGGCGTCGAAGTCCAGGAAGAAGGCGGTGGCGGAGTCGTCCGCGTTGGGGACGAGCTTCGCGAACGCGGCGCTCTTGCCGAGGCCGTGCTCGTCGGCGAGGGTGTCGGCGTACTCCGGCGAGATGCTCACCACGACGCTGTCGCCGCTGACCTTGCTGACCACGAAGCCGCGCGGCATGCCCTGCTTGGCACCTGCGTCGCGGAGCTGGTCGATGACCTTCTCGATCTTGTCGGTGTCACCGGTGATCGTCAGGCCGACCGGGATGCCGGTGGGGTCGAACTGCTCGATCGCGTCGGTGTCGATGTCGGAGTCGACGGAGATGACGACGCCGTCACCGACGAGCGCCTCGATGTCCTCGAGCTCCAGGCCCAGCATCGACTTCAGCTGGCTCTCGAGCTGGGCACGGGTCATACCGGCCTCCGCCTCGAGCATGGGGCCGTAGGTGTCGAAGGCCTTGTCGAGCCAGCCGTCCGGCACCGCGAAGCCGAGCGCGGCCACGGTGGAGGCCGGAAGCGAGCTCACCGCATCGCCGAGCGTGGCGCCACCCTCTCCGGCCCGCGCGGCGACCTCGACCTCGAGGCCACCGTCACGGAAGCGGCCGACGAGGCCCGCGCCGGTGAACTTGTCGAGCTCCTTCTGGGCCGAGGCGGGCAGCTTCATGTCGGAGTCGTCCTGGAACCAGTCGACGAACCGCTGGTAGCCGAGCTTCGAGGCGTAGCCCGTGATGATGCCGGGGTCGCCCGCCGCCTCGGTCCACTCCGAGAAGTGCTCGTCGTCGGCCAGCGAGGAGTCGTTCGCGTCCTCGGCGGCCTTCTCTGCGCTGCCCTTCGCCTCACCCAGCAGGAGCCAGTCGCCGGAGAAGGCGTGGCTGGTCAGCTTCGAGTCAGCGGCGGTGTCCTCGTTGAGGCACTCGAGGACGGCCGGCACGGCCTTCTCGGCCTTGCCCGCGTCGGTCGTCTGGAAGACGAGCAGCGCCTCGGGCTCCTCACCCTTGCCCGCGTCCATGGCCGCGATGCCGAGGCGGTCACCGAGCCACGGGGCGACCTCCTTGTCGTAGTCGAGGCCCTTGCACGCACCGTCCTCCTGCGCCTTCTCGAAGAGCGTCTTGCGGAGGTCCTCGTCGCCATCCAGCTTCACCTGGTCGGCGAGGGCGGGGAACTTCTTCAGCGTCGAACGGGCGGCGAGCAGCTGCTCACCGTTGGGGCTCAGGTCGAGCGCAACGTAGCCGAGGAGGCCCTTGCTCGGAAGCGCCTGAGCAGGCTGGTCGCCCTGGCCGAAGTACGCCTGGTAGCCCCAGACGCCGCCACCGACAGCAGCAACGGCGAGTACGGCGCCACCCGCGGCGAGCGCGAGGCCCTTGCGGCTCTTGGCGGGCTGGGCAGGAAGGTCGGTCATGTCTGTCCTCGAGTCAGTGGGAAGTCACTGGAGGTTACAGATGATCAGGACCGTTCGTCCGCCATTTCACGCGGGGCATGGGCATGCGGCTCCACACAGAGGAGCACTCCCAGGCAGCCGAGTGCGGTCGCCACGGGCATCGCGAACCACGCCACACCAGGCTGGACCCGGAGCGCTGCGTGGGCGACGGCGCCGTCCTCGGCGTTGCGAGCGAGCACGAGGGCACTCTCCGGCCCCAGCAGCCAGCCGGTCAGGAGCATCACTGCTCCCCCGGCGACCGCACCCGCCAGCAGGGCCAGCACCCCGAACAGCGGGCGGTGACGCAGCCGCCAGCAGCCGAGACCACCCAGGAGCAGCCCCACGGGGACCGCGATCGCGACGTACGTGCCGGTGGAACGGAACTCCTCGTCGGGGAGGAAGAAGGGGTGGCCCTCGAAGACGATGCCCCGCGGGGCCGGCCTCCACCACAGCCACCAGCCCAGTCCGCACAGGGCGCCGAGGACCGCACAGCCGACCACGACCGCGACGACCTGCAGGACCGGGCGCTTCAGCTCACTGGGCAAGGCAACCCGGCCCGAGCAGCTGCTTGAGGTCGGCGAAGAGCGCGCCGCTCGGGGTGACCCGGAGACGGTCGTCGAGCCGCAGGACCGTCGTGGCGTTGCGGGCCAGCAGCTTGAGCTGGACCTCCGTGACACCCGGGTGCGTGCGCAGGACGTCCTTCAGCGACTCGACGACCGGCGCCGTGCAGCGGGTGGACGGAAGCGAGATCACCACCGGGCCGTTGGGGCCGTCGGAGAGATCGGGGACGGTGACCTCCTGGCCCATGATCTCGGGGGTGTCCTTGCTCCGCGAGAGGCGGCCGCGCACGGTGATGATCGCGTCCTCCATGAGGTACGGCGCGGCGAGCTGGTAGCTGCTCGGGAAGAGCAGCACCTCGATCGAGCCCTCGAGATCCTCGAGCGTCACCATCGCCCACGAGTCACCCCGCTTGGTGATCTTGCGCTGGACGCTCGTGATCAGGCCCGAGACCGTGACCGAGGAGCCGTCGGCCCGGTCCTCGTCGACGATCAGCTGGCCGATGGAGCAGTCGGTGCCCTGCGAGAGCACGTGCTCGAGGCCGTTGAGCGGGTGGTCGGAGACGTAGAGGCCGAGCATCTCGCGCTCGTTGCCGAGCAGGGTCATCTTGTCCCACTCGTCGATGTCGGGGATGGCGACGTTGACGCCGAAGCCACCACCCTCGTCGTCGTCACCGAGGCCGGCGAAGAGCGAGTCCTGCCCGATCGCCTCGTTCTTCTTGATGTCGACGTACTGGTCGACGGCGGTCTCGTGGATGGCGACCAGTGCACGACGCCGGTGGCCCATCTCGTCGAAGGCGCCGGCCTTGACCAGCGACTCGACCAGGCGCTTGTTGCATGCCGGCGCGGGGACCTTGGAGAGGAAGTCGTTGAAGTCGGTGAACCGGCCCTGCTCCTCGCGCGCCTCGACGATGCCGTCGACGACGTTGGCGCCGACGTTGCGGATCGCGGTGAGGCCGAAGCGGATGTCGGTGCCGACTGCGGTGAAGTTGTGGCTCGACTCGTTGACGTCGGGCGGCAGGACCTTGATCTTCATCCGGCGGCACTCACCGAGGTAGAGCGCCATCTTGTCCTTGTTGTCCTTCACCGAGGTCAGCAGCGCGGCCATGTACTCGGTCGGGTAGTTGGCCTTGAGGTACGCCGTCCAGTACGTGATGACGCCGTACGCCGCGGAGTGCGACTTGTTGAACGCGTAGTCGGCAAAGGGGACCAGGATCTCCCACAGCGTCTTGACCGCGTCCTTGGGATAGCCGCGCTCGAGCATGCCGGCCTCGAAGCCGGCGTACTGCTTGTCGAGCTCCTCCTTCTTCTTCTTGCCCATCGCGCGGCGCATGTTGTCTGCAGCGCCGAGCGAGAAGCCGGCGAGCACCTGGGCGATCGCCATGACCTGCTCCTGGTAGACGATGAGACCGTAGGTCTCACCGAGCACCTCCTGGAGCGGCTCCTCCAGCGCCGGGTGGATCGGCACGATCGGCTCGCGGCCGTTCTTGCGGTGGGCGTACTTGTTGTGCGAGTCGGCACCCATCGGCCCGGGGCGGTAGAGCGCCGAGACTGCCGTGATGTCCGCGAACTGGTCGGGGCGCATCGACCGCAGCAGCGCCTGCATGCCACCGGAGTCGAGCTGGAAGACGCCCAGGGTGTCGCCCCGGCCCATCAGCTCGTACGTCGGCCGGTCGTCGAACGGAAGCTCCTCGAGGATGACCTTCTCGTCGCGGTTCATCTCGATGTTGGCGACCGCGTCCTCCAGCGTGTGGAGGTTGGAGAGGCCGAGGAAGTCCATCTTGACCAGGCCGAGCTCCTCGCACTTCGGGTACTCGAACTGCGTGATGATCTGGCCGTCCTGCTTCGGATCCATCAGCGGGACGACGTCGATGAGCGGCTCGCTCGACATGATGACACCGGCTGCGTGGACGCCGGTCTGGCGGATCTGGCCCTCGAGGCCGACGGCGGTCTCGTAGATGGTGCGGACGTCGTGGTCGGACTCGTAGAGCGCGCGGAACTCGCCGCCCTCGGCGTAGCGCTTGTGCTCGGGGTTGAAGAGCTCCTTGAGCGGGACGCCCTTGCCCATGACGTCGGCGGGCAGGGCCTTGGTGATCTTGTCGCCGATCGCGAAACCGTGGTCGAGGATGCGCGCGGCGTCCTTGATCGCCTGCTTTGCCTTGATCCGGCCGAAGGTCGCGATCTGCGCGACGCGCTCGGCGCCGTACTTCTCGGTGACGTACTTGATGACCTCGCCCCGACGGTGGTCGTCGAAGTCGATGTCGAAGTCGGGCATCGAGGGTCGCTCGGGGTTGAGGAACCGCTCGAAGTAGAGGCCGTGCTCCAGCGGACACAGGTCGGTGATGCGCAGCGCGTACGCCGCGATGGAGCCGGCACCGGAGCCACGGCCCGGACCGACCCGGATGCCGTTGTCCTTGGACCACTGGATGAAGTCGGCGACCACGAGGAAGTAGCCGCAGTAGCCCTTGCCGGTGATGACCTCGAGCTCGAAGTTGGCCCGGTCGATGACCTCCTGCGTCAGCCGGCCGTCGGGGTAGCGCGACTCCAGGCCGCGGAAGACCTCCTTGCGGAGCCAGGTCTCCTCGGTCTCGTCGGCGGGGATGTCGGCGCGCGCCATGTAGCCGCCGGTCGACTCGAAGAACTCGACCTCGCACCGCTCGGCGATCAGGAGCGTGTTGTCGCACGCCTCCTTCATGCCGTTGTGGTCGCCCCAGAGCTCGCGCATCTCGGCGGCCGACTTGATGTAGTAGCCCTCGCCCTGGAAGGCGAACCGCTTGCCGCCCTGCTCGTACGTCGGCTCGGCCATCCGGCTGCCGGACTGCACGCAGAGCAGCGACTCGTGCGCCTTGGCGTCCTCGGGGGCGTTGTAGTGGGAGTCGTTGGTCGCGATCGGCGGGATGCCCAGGTCGCGGCCGAGCTTGAGCAGGTCGTCGCGGACCCGCTTCTCGATCGAGATGCCGTGATCCATCAGCTCGAGGAAGACGTTGTCGCGCCCGAACATGTCCTGCAGCTCGCCGGCCTCGCGGACCGCCTCGTCCCACTGGCCCAGCCGGAGCCGGGTCTGGATCGCACCCGAGGGACAGCCGGTGGAGACGATGATCCCCTTGCTGTGCTCGGCGAGGATCTCCTTGTCCATGCGGGGCTTGTAGAAGTAGCCCTCGAGGCTGCTGCGCGACGAGAGCCGGAAGAGGTTGTGCATGCCCTCGGTGGACTCGGCCCACATCGTCATGTGGGTGTAGGCGCCACCGCCCGAGACGTCGTCGCCGCCCTCCTCGGACGCGTTGCCCTTGCCCCACCGGACCCGGCGGCGCTCGCTGCGCGGCGTGCCCGGCGTCACGTAGGCCTCGATGCCGATGATCGGCTTCACGCCGTACTTCTTCGCCTTGGCGTAGAAGTCGTAGGCGCCGTGCATGTTGCCGTGGTCGGTCATCGCGATCGCGGGCATGCCGAGGTCACTGGTGCGCTGGAAGAGGCCGTCCAGGAGCGATGCGCCGTCGAGCATCGAATACTCCGTGTGGACGTGCAGGTGCACGAACGAGTCAGCGGAGCCAGATGCCATAGGGAGAAGAGTAGACGCCGGGTCCGACACTCGCGGGCCCCACCCGCCCTCCCCC
>NZ_DATIHB010000034.1:0-2078 GCF_035481145.1 Nocardioides sp.
GGCCAAACCTGAGCGAACTCCGCTCAACTTTTTTGGTCGAATCGGGAACATCTGCGCCACCCCGCCCGTTGGACCCATCGAGAAACCTGAGCGATGCTGGCTCAACTTGAGTTGACCTGGACCGGCTCAACCCGGTAGGACATGAGTCGGAGGCACTGAAGTCTGCCCCCGGAGCACAGGTTTGCCACAAACCACACTCTCGTGGTGGGCGCCAAGCCTGCCGCGGGGGAGCAGGACTTGGGTGCACACCCAGAAACCAGGAGGAATAGCAAAGATGTCTCGTGCTGTCGGAATCGACCTCGGCACCACCAACTCCGTGGTGTCGGTACTCGAAGGCGGCGAACCGACCGTCATCGCCAACGCCGAAGGCTCCCGCACCACTCCGTCCGTTGTCGCGTTCGCGCGCAACGGCGAGGTGCTCGTCGGGCAGCCCGCCAAGAACCAGGCGGTCACCAACGTCGACCGCACCATCCGCTCGGTCAAGCGCCACATGGGCGAGACCGACTGGAACGTCGCGATCGACGACAAGAAGTACACCCCGCAGGAGATCAGTGCCCGCACGCTGATGAAGCTCAAGCGCGACGCGGAGTCCTACCTCGGTGAGGACGTCACCGATGCGGTCATCACCGTGCCCGCCTACTTCAACGACTCCCAGCGGCAGGCCACCAAGGAAGCCGGCCAGATCGCCGGCCTCAACGTGCTGCGCATCGTCAACGAGCCGACCGCCGCGGCCCTGGCCTACGGCCTGGACAAGGGCGAGAAAGAACAGACCATCCTGGTCTTCGACCTCGGTGGCGGCACCTTCGACGTCTCGCTGCTCGAGATCGGCGACGGAGTGGTCGAGGTCCGCGCGACCTCCGGCGACAACAACCTCGGCGGTGACGACTGGGATCAGCGCATCGTCGACTGGCTCGTCGAGAAGTTCAAGAGCTCCTCGGGTATCGACCTGACCAAGGACAAGATGGCCATGCAGCGTCTGCGTGAGGCTGCCGAGAAGGCCAAGATCGAACTGTCGGCATCGCAGTCGACCTCGATCAACCTGCCCTACATCACCGTCGACGCCGACAAGAACCCGTTGTTCCTCGACGAGCAGCTGTCGCGCAGCGAGTTCCAGAAGATCACCTCGGATCTGCTCGAGCGCACCCGCGCTCCGTTCCAGGCGGTCATCAAGGACGCCGGCATCTCCGTCGGCGACATCGATCACGTTGTGCTCGTTGGTGGTTCGACCCGTATGCCCGCCGTCACCGACCTGGTGAAGGAGTTGACCGGCGGCAAGGAGCCCAACAAGGGCGTGAACCCCGACGAGGTCGTCGCGGTCGGCGCCGCGCTCCAGGCCGGCGTCCTCAAGGGCGAGGTCAAGGACGTCCTGCTGCTCGACGTGACCCCGCTGAGCCTGGGCATCGAGACCAAGGGCGGCGTGATGCACAAGCTGATCGAGCGCAACACCACCATCCCGACCAAGCGGTCGGAGACCTACACCACCGCCGAGGACAACCAGCCGTCGGTGCAGATCCAGGTGTATCAGGGTGAGCGCGAGATCGCCTCGCACAACAAGCTGCTCGGCTCCTTCGAGCTCGGTGGCATCGCTCCTGCGCCGCAGGGTGTTCCGCAGATCGAGGTGACCTTCGACATCGACGCCAACGGCATCGTGCACGTCACCGCGAAGGACAAGGGCACCGGCAAGGAGAACACGATCAAGATCCAGGAGGGCTCCGGCCTCTCCAAGGAGGAGATCGACCGGATGGTCAAGGACGCCGAGGCGCACGCCGACGAGGACCGCAAGCGTCGCGAGGAGGCCGAGGTCCGCAACCAGGCCGAGTCGCTCGTGCACCAGACCGAGAAGTTCCTCCAGGAGAACGAGGACAAGGTCGCTGCCGACGCCAAGGGCAAGGTCGAGTCCGCGATCAAGGAGACCAAGGACGCGCTCGCCGGCACGGACATCGCCGCGGTGAAGACCGCCGTCGAGAAGCTCGCGACGGAGTCGCAGGCCCTCGGTCAGTCCCTGTACGAGTCGCAGGCCGCCGACGCGGGTGCTGCCGCCGGTGACGGCGCGGCTGCGGGCTCGGACGACGTCGTCG
>NZ_DATIHB010000035.1:0-26396 GCF_035481145.1 Nocardioides sp.
GCTGTAGGGCTCGTCGCCGCTGCCGCCGCCGGGCGCGATCTCGCTGAGGATCGCCTGGAGCCTCCGCTCGCCATGGGGCGTCAGGAGGAACTCGGTCATGCCGGTGCCGCCGAAGTTGATCGGCGGGTAGGCGCCGCGGCGTACGACGTCACCGGACGGGGCGCTGAAGAGGTCGCCCACCGAGATGCCCAGCGTCTCGCAGATCCGCATGAGCGAGGCGACCGAGGCAGTGGCCTGGTCGCGCTCGATCTTGGAGAGGAACCCCTTGGTGATGCCCGCGGCCTCGGCGACCTCGGCGAGCGTCATGCGGCGCGCGAGACGGGCGGCCTTGAGCTGCGCGCCGATCTCCACGTCGGGCTGGGCTACCTGGGCACTCATGCGAACCATGAAACATCACGGCCTTGACAGGAAACAAGAGTTTCCTGCTGGGAGATGCGCTGTCGCAGGGTTTTCGCGCGGGGCAGAATCGGCGCATGGAGAAGGTACGAGTGGCGACGCCGGGCGATGCAGTCGTCCTCGGGCGGCTGCTGGCCGACTTCAACACGGAGTTCGACGCCGAAGGGCAGGACGCCGACGCCTTCGCCCGGCGCTTCTCGACACTCCTCGCGCGCGACGACACCCTCGCGCTGCTCACCGGTCCGGCCGAGGACCCGACCGGCTTTGCCTGGGTCACCTTCCGCCCCACGCCGTACGCCGACGGCCCGCTCGCGCAGCTCGAGGAGCTCTACGTCCGCCCCGCTCTCCGCTCGCAGCGCATCGGCACGGCGATCATCGCGGCCCTGCGGGCGGAGTCACGTCGCCGCGGTGCGCTCGAGGTGCTGATCAACGTCGACGCGGACGACACCGACACGCGACGCTTCTACGAGCGGCACGGGTTCAGCTGCCTCGACCCGGACTCCGGCTCGACGATGCTCTGCTACCTCGGCTCGCCCGACGCCTGACGCGCCGCCGTTCACGCCTGCCGCGCGCGTAGCGCGATCCACGCATCCGCCCGCACCTGCGGGTCGGCCAGCGAGCGCCCGAGCAGCGTCTCGATCCGCTCGACGCGGTGCCGCACGGTGTTGCGGTGGATTGCCAGGTCGTCGGCGACCTTGAGCAGCGAGCCGTGGTGCCGCAGGAACGAGTCCAGCGTCTCCAGCAGCACCTCCTCACCCGAGAGCGGGGCGAGCCAGGACGCGGCGAAGGCCGCAGCGCGTCCGCCCTCGAGCAGCGCCACCACGCCGCCGCGGACCCGCTCCGACCAGGCGACCACCGGCACGGACGACGTCGCGAGTGCGAGCGCCTGACCGGCGCTCGCGTGGCTGGCCGGCAGCGCCTCCCGGCTGCCCGCCTCGCCGATGCCCACCCGCAGGCCAGCGGTGGCGAGTCGCTCGGCCAGCCCGGCGGCCTCGCCGGAGCGCGCAATGGCGACCAGCTCCGTCGTGCCCTCGACGACCGCGAGCCCGGCCAGCAGCGGGACGCTCTCCAGGAGCTCGAGGCCGTCCTCCAGCCGGGGCTGGGTGCCGCGACAGCGCAGCACGACGGCCGTGCGCGGCAGTCGTGGACGGGGGCCTGCGCCGGCACCGAGCAGCACGGCGGCGGTGCGGAGGTCGCCTGCCGCCAGCAGCTCGACGGCGCGGGTGCGCAGCCGCCGGTCAGCCTCGCGACCGGCGCGGCGCCGCTGCTCCGCGAGTCCGAGCAACGCGACCGCCGTCGCCACCGTGCTGCGCTCGGTCTCGGTCACCTTGCCCGCGAACCCCGCGACGAGGTACTGCGACGGACGGCCCTTCACGCCGATCGGCTGCACGAGGAGTGTGCCTCCGGGCGACGAGAGGCTCGCCGCGGCACGGAGTCCCTGCGGTCGCATCCGCGCGACCGCCTCCTCGACCAGATCGAGGTCGAGCAGCTCCAGGCGCGCACCGAACGGTCCGAGGACGAGACCGCCACGCGCACTGACGACGGCCGCCATGCCGCCGGCCGTGGCCAGCTCCTCCACGAGCGCACCCGGATCCTCCTCGCGAAGCGCGGCCTGGGTCAGCGCCCGCTGCGCCTCGAGCGCGGATCGGGTGGCGGCGTCCTCCTCCTGCTGCAGGCGTGCCGCCAGGGAGCGGCTCACCGCAACGAAGTTGGTCGAGTGCGGCACCTCGAAGAGCGCGACGTCGTGCTCGCGGCACGCATCGACGAGTGCCTGCGGCGCAGCGTCGTAGACGATGACCCGGGAGAGGCCGATCGCCACGAGGCCGACGGCGGCGAGCCGGCGTACGTAGTCGTCCCACTCCTCCGACCAGTCCGCCGTCTCGAGGCCGGTGGTGAGCAGGACCTCCCCACCCTCGAGGAACGGCGAGGGGTCATCGAGCTCGCTGGTCGCCACCCAGCGCACCGTCTGGTCGCGGTTGAGATCGACGACCGGCTCCAGCCCGAGGGAGCGATCGCTGAGGAGGTCGGCGAGCGTGGCCATGGTGCAAGTTTTGCACAGTCATTATCCACAACTTGTGCAGAACGGGCATCCCCTGACCGCTGACCGCCGCCGTAGCGTCAGTGACGTACCCCAGTGACTCGCGGAGGAACCCATGACCAGCCAGACCACCACCACGGGCGGGCCCGCCCTGCCCCAGGAGCGACGCCTCGTCACGGCGATCCCCGGCCCGAAGTCGCAGGAGCTGCAGGCACGCAAGAGCGCCGCGGTCGCCTCCGGCGTCGGCACCACGCTCCCCGTCTACGTGACGGCGGCCGGTGGCGGTGTCCTCGTGGACGTCGACGGCAACTCGCTGATCGACCTCGGCTCCGGCATCGCGGTCACCACCGTCGGCAACGCCGCTCCCAAGGTCGTCGAGGCCGTGCAGCAGCAGGTCGCGGCGTTCACGCACACCTGCTTCATGGTCACGCCGTACGCCGGCTACGTCGAGGTCGCCGAGGCGCTCAACCGGATCACCCCCGGTGACCACGAGAAGCGCACCGCGCTCTTCAACTCCGGCTCCGAGGCCGTCGAGAACGCCGTCAAGATCGCGCGCAAGTTCACCGGCAAGACCGGCGTCGTCGTCTTCGACCACGCCTACCACGGCCGCACCAACCTGACGATGGCGATGACGGCGAAGAACATGCCGTACAAGGACGGCTTCGGCCCCTTCGCCTCCGACGTCTACCGTGCGCCGCTCTCCTACCCCTTCCGCGACGACAACCTCGACGGTGCCGCAGCTGCCGCCCGCGCGATCGACCAGATCGACAAGCAGGTCGGCGCGCAGAACCTCGCCGCGATCGTCATCGAGCCGATCCAGGGCGAGGGCGGCTTCATCGTCCCGGCCGATGGCTTCCTCCGCGCCCTCACCGAGTGGTGCACGGCCAACAACGTCGTCTTCGTCGCCGACGAGGTGCAGACCGGGTTCGCCCGCACCGGCGCCATGTTCGCCGTCGAGCACGACGACGTCGTCCCGGACCTGATCGTCACGGCCAAGGGCATCGCCGGCGGCCTGCCGCTCTCCGCGGTCACCGGTCGCGCCGAGATCATGGACTCCGCCCACGTCGGCGGCCTCGGCGGCACCTACGGCGGCAACCCGCTCGCCTGTGCTGCCGCACTCGCCGTGCTCGAGACGATCGAGTCCGACGGCCTCGTCGACCGCGCCGCCAAGATCGGCGCCCAGATGTTCGAGCGCCTGCTCGACCTCCAGGAGCGCGACGTCCGCGTCGGCGATGTCCGCGGCCGGGGCGCGATGATCGCCGTCGAGCTGGTCAAGGCCGGCTCCACCGAGCCCGACGCCGACCTCACCAAGCGGGTCGCCGCTGCCGCTCACGAGCGCGGCGTCGTCGTCCTCACCTGTGGCACCTACGGCAACGTGCTCCGCTTCCTGCCGCCGCTCTCCATCTCCGATGCCCTGCTCGCCGACGCGTGCGACGTCCTCGACGAGGTCTTCGAGGTGACGAAGTGACCGCCGTCGTCGACAGCCCCACGACCCCCGCCATCGCGCCGGGTGCCTCCGTCCTCGCCGATGCCCGCTCGCAGCTGAAGACCGCCACCGACGTCCTCGGCTTCGACGACAGCATGTTCGCCATGCTCGCGACGCCGCGTCGTGAGGTCACTGTCTCCATCCCGCTGCGCCGCGACAACGGCACCTACGAGGTCCTCACCGGCCACCGTGTGCAGCACAACTTCTCCCGCGGGCCGGCCAAGGGCGGTCTCCGCTACTCGCCTGACGTGACCCTCGACGAGGTGCGCGCGCTGGCGATGTGGATGACCTGGAAGTGCGCCCTCCTCGACGTGCCGTACGGCGGCGCGAAGGGCGGCGTACGCATCGATCCGCGCGAGCACTCGCAGGCCGAGCTGGAGCGCGTGACCCGTCGCTACACCTCGGAGATCAGCCCGCTGATCGGCCCCGAGCGCGACATCCCCGCCCCCGACATCGGCACCGACGAGCGCACGATGGCCTGGATGATGGACACCTACTCCGTCCAGCAGGGCCACACCGTCCTCGGCGTCACCACCGGCAAGCCGATCGCCCTCGGCGGCTCCCTCGGCCGTGCCACCGCCACCTCGCGCGGCGTCGCGCACGTCGCCTTCGCGGCGCTGACCGACCGGGGCATCACCGTCGCCGGCGCCACCGCCGCCGTCCAGGGCTTCGGCAAGGTCGGCCGGTACGCCGCCCGCTTCCTCGCCGAGGCCGGCATGAAGGTCGTCGCGGTCTCCGACCAGTACGGCGCGATCGCCGACGAGCGCGGGCTCGACGTTCCGGCGCTCGAGGAGCACGTGGACGCCACCGGCTCGGTCGTCGGGTTCGCCGGCTCCGACGTGCTCGAGGGCTCCGCGCTCCTGGAGCTCGACGTCGACCTGCTGGTCCCCGCTGCGGTCGAGGGCGTGCTCCACGCCGGCAACGCCGAGCGGGTCAAGGCGAAGGTCATCGTCGAGGGCGCCAACGGCCCCACGACGCCCGAGGCCGACGACATCTTCCGTCGCAACGACATCCTGGTCGCCCCCGACATCCTCGCCAACGCCGGTGGCGTGGTCGTCTCCTACTTCGAGTGGGTGCAGAGCAGCCAGGCGTTCTGGTGGTCGGCCGACGAGGTGGAGTCCCGGCTGGCGCAGCGCATGGACATCGCCTGGCGCGACGTCAACGCCGCCGCCCGCAAGCGTGGCCTCGCGCTGCGCGACGCCGCCACCGTCCTGGCCGTCGAGCGGGTCGCCCAGGCGCACCTGATGCGCGGCCTCTACCCGTGACGGCCTGACCCCGACCACCTCCTCGCCCACTCCTGCGCGCGCCCATCCGTTCCTCGCAACTGGTCTTGATTGGCAGAAAAGCTGCCTGAAAACCTGCCAATCAAGACCAGTTCCGGCGCCCCTCCCGAACCGGAGACTTCCCGATGACGATCACCACCAGCCGTACCGGCCTCGTGCCCGCCGCCGTCCACGCCACCATCAGCCGCCTCGACCCCGAGCACGGCCAGCACATCAACGGTGCGGCCGTCGCCGCGGCGAGCGGTGCGACGTTCGAGGTCCTCGACAAGGCGACCGGCGACCACCTCGCCACCTTCGCCGACGGCGGCGCGACCGAGGCCACCGCCGCGGTCGATGCTGCCGCGGCCGCCTTCCCCGCGTGGGCCGCCACCGCGCCCCGCGTCCGGAGCGAGGCGCTGCGCAAGGCCTTCGACCTCATGCACGCCCGCTCCGAGGAGCTCGCCGCGCTCATCGCCGCGGAGAACGGCAAGTCGCTCGCCGACGCCCGCGCCGAGGTCGGCTACGCCGCGGAGTTCTTCCGCTGGTTCGCCGAGGAGGCCGTGCGCCCCGAGGGTGACTTCACCGAGTCCCCCGCCGGCGGCACCCGCACGATCGTCACCAGCCACCCGGTCGGCGTCGCGGCCCTCGTCACGCCGTGGAACTTCCCGGCCGCGATGGCGACCCGCAAGATCGGCCCCGCACTGGCGGCCGGCTGCACCGTCGTCCTCAAGCCCGCCACCGAGACCCCGCTGACCGCGCTCGCGGTCGCCCGGATCCTCGAGGAGGCCGGCGTCCCGGCCGGCGTCGTCAATGTCGTCACCGGCACCGACCCCGGCGCGATCGTCGGCACCTGGCTCGCCGACGCCCGGGTCCGCAAGATCTCCTTCACCGGCTCCACCGGCATCGGCCGGCTGCTTCTCGGCCAGGCCGCGGACCGCGTGGTCAACTCCTCGATGGAGCTCGGCGGCAACGCGCCCTTCGTCGTCGCGGCCGACGCCGACCTCGACGCCGCCGTCGCCGGCGCGATGATCGCGAAGTTCCGCAACGGCGGGCAGGCGTGCACCGCGGCCAACCGCTTCTACGTCCACGCCGACGTGGCGGAGGCGTTCACCGAGAAGTTCGGTGCCGCGATCGAGGCGCTCGCCGTCGGCAGCGCCTTCGAGGAGGGCACCGCGATCGGCCCGCTCATCAGCGCGAAGGCGGTCACCAACCTCTCCGCGCTGGTCGAGGACGCGGTCGCCCGCGGCGCGCGGATCAGCCACCGCGCCCACACCAGCACGCTGGACGGCCACTTCTACCCGCCGACGCTCCTCGTCGACGTACCGGCGGACGCGCAGATCGTGCGCACCGAGGCCTTCGGTCCGGTCGCCCCGATCGTCCTCTGGAACGACGAGGCCGACCTGCTGACCCAGGTCAACGACACCGAGTTCGGCCTGGCCTCCTACGTCTACTCGCGCGACCTGCGCTGGGCGCTGAAGTTCGCCGAGAAGATCGAGGCCGGCATGGTCGGCGTCAACCGCGGCGTCGTCTCCGACCCGGCCGCGCCGTTCGGCGGCTACAAGCAGAGCGGCCTCGGCCGCGAGGGGGCCCGCGAGGGCGTCCGCGCGTTCACCGAGACGCAGTACTTCTCCGTGGACTGGAGCTGATCGGCGATGCACGTCACCGACACCCTCAAGCTGGCCCCGGCGGAGCTGCGCCGCGACGTGGTCCTGCGCGCCTTCGAGCTCCTGCGCAAGCGGGTCGCCGTCGAGTGCACGGGCGAGACGGGCGCCTCCGCCGGCTTCCCGCGCCTGCAGTTCCGTGAGCTGCCCGCCGCAGCCGGCACGCTCGTCGTCCGCGCCATCGTCGTGGACCGCGGCAGCCGCTGGCAGCGCGTGGAGTACGACGCGATGTACCGCCACCTCGCCGCCGACGGCTCGCTCGCGGCCACCCAGGTCGCCCGCGCCGTGGGCCAGACCTGCGCGCTTCCGGTGACCTCGGCCCCGGTCCTCCCCGCTCCGCGGGTGGAGACCCCGGTCGTCGTGGCCGAGCGCGAGCTGGTCAGCGCCTGATCCGCACAGACCCCCTCGGGACGTCATAGGAGTTGGCTGCTAGAATAGCCAACTCCTATGACGTTGTGGCGCTGGCCGGGACGCCTCAGCCGCGGTGCGTGACCAGCCCGCCACTCACCGTGAGCCGGATCGGCGCCCCGGCGACCTCGTCCGCCGGCGCCTCCACCGGGTCGACCGCGAAGACGGTCAGGTCGGCCCGCGCACCGACGGCGATCCGCCCGGCGTACGACTCAGCACCATCGGCGTACGCGGCGTGCGTGGTCATCCCCTCCAGCGCCTGCAGCCCGGTGAGCGCCTGCTCGGGCGCGACCGCTGCCTCGCTCGAGCCCGGCGGGCGCCGCAGCCGAGCGTGCGCCAGCACGTGACGTGCGTCGTAGGTCGCGATCGGCCAGTCCGAGCCGAGGACCAGCACGCCGCCCGCATCCACGATGTCGCGGCACGCCCAGGCCCGCGCGGCCCGGTCGGAGCCGAGCCGCTGCGACCACTCGTCGGAGTGGTCGGCCTTCGTGTAACCGGCGTGGCAGGGCTGCATCGACGACACCAGGCCGGACCGCACCAGCCGCGGCACGAGCTCGCGCGGCAGCGTCTCGAGGTGCTCGATCCGGTGCCGGATGCCGGCGCTCTCGACGTTCTCGAGCGCCTCGATCACGTGCCGCACGGCGGCGTCGCCGATCGCGTGGGTGACTGTCTGCACGCGGGCCTCGGCCAGTGTCTGCACGGCCTTCGTGTACGCCGCGGGGTCACGCCAGAACGCCTCCGTCCCCGTCCCGTGGCAGTCGGGGTGCTCGAGCCAGGCGGTGCCACCCTCGACCGTGCCGTCCATGAAGAACTTCACCGCCTCGACCGTCCACCGGCGCCCACCGCGACCCTGGAGAGCGATGACGTCGGCCACGTCTGCACCCGGCATGCACCAGGGCGCGACCCGCAGCCGGAGCGGGAGCTCCCCGGTCGCCTCGTAGTCCGCATAGGCCTCGAGTGAGTTGTCCTCGGCATCCATCACGCAGGCACCGGTCAGTCCGGTCGCCGCCATCCCCTGGAGGACCTCACGGAGCCGCTCGCGCAGGACCGCTGCGGGCATCACCGGCATGACCGCCTGCACGAGCTCCATGGCGGCATGCTCGAGGAGCATGCCGTTGGGCACGCCGCCGACACAGACGATCTCCGAGCGCTGTTCGAACTCGCGCGGTCCGGTCACCCCGGCCCGCCGCAGCGCCTCGCTGCTCGCGAGCGCCGAGTGGCCGTCGTACAGCCGGAGGAAGACGGGGCGACCGGGGTGCACCTCGTCGAGCACGGTGTTGTCGATCGACCCGCCGGCGAAGACGTTGTGGTCCAGGCCCCAGCCGACCACCCATCCGTCCTCCCCAGGAACTGCGCCGGCGAGCGCGCGCCGGAGGTCGTCGAGCGAGCGGCAGGCACTGAGGTCGGCGCCCTGGAAGCTCGACGCACCGAAGACCGGGTGCAGGTGACCGTCCACCAGGCCCGGTGTCGTGACCGCACCGGCGAGGTCGACGACCTCGGTCCGGCCGCTGCGCAGGGCGAGAGCATCGTCGTCGAGGGCGACGATCTGGTCACCGGAGATGGCGACGGCTGATGCCCACGGGCGCGCGGGGTCGAGCGTGCGGACCCTGGTCCCGACCAGCAGCAGGTCAGCGGCGCTCATCGGACGACCTCCATCCCCGCACCAGCATCAGCGTCGGAACCAGAGCTCGACTCACACGACGAGGCGACCCCTTCGAAGACGTCGCGTCGGTTGCTCCGCAGCCAGCGCGCCCAGACGACACCGACCACCACGGTCGCGGGGATGACCAGCAGCAGCACGACATTCACCACGCCGGCCGAGCCGGTGAGGAACTCGACGTTCTTCGCCGAGAGCACGATCGCGACGATCATCAGCACCGCAGCGGCCACCGGCGCTACGAGGGTGCGCCAGGCTCCTTCGCCCGTCCGGTTCCGGCGGAAGTACGCGACGACCGACACGGCTGCCGCGACCTGCAGCAGCAGGATGCCGAAGATGCCCGGGGTGTTCACCCAGATCAGCAGCTGCATGTAGGGGTCGGCCTTGGCGACCGCGAACCCCGCGACGATGACGAGGGCGAGCGCTGTCTGCGCGAGTCCCGCGACGTACGGCGCCCGGGTGCGCGGGTGGACCTTGCCGAGCGCGGCCGGCAGCAGCCCCTCGTCGGCGATCGCGACGGCGTAGCGCGTCACGGCGTTGTGGAAGGCGACTGAGCTGGCCACCACGCTCGTCGCGATGAGCAGGTGCATCGCCGTGCTGAACCAGGCGCCGACGTAGGTCTCGCCGGCGACGAAGAAGAGGCCGACGCCGTGCGTGGTCGCCGCCTCGATGACACCGCCGGCGCCGAACGCCTGCACGATGCTCCAGACGATGAACGCATACGTCCCGGCCAGCACCGCGACCGCGATGTACGTCGCGCGGGGGATCGTGCGGCGCGGGTCGCGGGTCTCGGAGCGGTAGATCACCGTCGCCTCGAAGCCCATGAACGCCGCGAACGCGGTCGGCAGGATGACCGTCATCGACTGCACGAACGTGTGCTGCGGTGCGAACGACTCCAGTCCCAGGCCCTCACTGCTGCCGCCCTGGACGACGATCGCGATCGCGAGCAGGAGGAGCAGGCCGGTCTCGGCGGTGAGCAGCACCGCGAGGAACTTCGCGCCGAAGTCGACGCTGCGGAACCCGACGTACCAGACGACGGCGATGCACCCCAGCGCGTAGGCCCACCACGGCAGGTCGATGCCGAAGACCTCGGCGAAGGTGCCCTGGATCGCGACCCCGGCCAGGCCGTAGACGCCGATCTGGAGGGCGTTGTAGGAGACCAGCGCGACGAGCGCGGAGACCACGCCG
This sequence comes from Nocardioides sp., assembly GCF_035481145.1. Classification (GTDB taxonomy): domain Bacteria; phylum Actinomycetota; class Actinomycetes; order Propionibacteriales; family Nocardioidaceae; genus Nocardioides. The sequence continues at coordinate 10,097 of NZ_DATIHB010000035.1, forward strand.
GCGGTCCGTCCGAGCCCCACGGCGATGTAGGCGTAGAAGGCACCCGCGTTGTCGACGTGACGCGACATCGCAGTGAACCCGATCGCGAAGATCGCCAGGGTCACCCCCGCGAAGAGGTACGCCGCCGGGGCACCGATGCCGCCGATCGCCAGGGAGAGCGGGGCGACGCCCACCATGACCATGAGGGGCGCTGCGGCCGAGACGACGATGAAGACGAGGTCGCTCGTGCCGAGCGCGTTGCGCTTCAGGCCCGGTGCCGCGTCTGCCCGCGTGGGGGTGCTGCTCATGCACTGTCTCCTAATCGAAACCATTTAGATTTAGGTTGACCGCTACTGTAAGCCCCGTCACACCAGAAGGGAAGAGGTCCGATGACGGAGACCACCCAGCGCCGGGCAGGGCGACCGCGCAAGGCCGTGCTCGACCGCGACCGGATCGGGCAGGCGGCCCTGGAGCTCGTCGACCAGACGGGCGACTTCACGCTGCCGGAGCTGGCCCGCCGCCTCGGCGTCCAGCCGGCCTCGCTCTACCACCACGTCCAGGGGCGGGCAGGGGTCGTCGAGCTCCTCCGTGAGCGCGTCAGTGACGCCATGGACCGCGCGACCCTCGCCGAGGAGGGCCCGTGGGACGAGGCCCTCTCCGGCTTCTTCCACTCCTACCGCGACGCCTTCGCCGCCCACCCCCGCGTGGTGCCGCTGCTGACCACCGCGACGATCCGGTCCCCGCGCGTCATCGAGTCGTACGACCAGATGCTGCGCCGCCTCGACGAGGCCGGCATCCCGACCCGGCAGGCGATGTCGATACTCACCGCCCTGGAGAACTTCGTCATCGGCTCGGCCCTCGACCTGGCCGCCCCCGACGTCATGTGGGAGATCCCGGCGGACATGGAGGCACCGGCACTCGCCGCGGCCCTGGCCGCCCAGCCCTCCGAGCGGAAGCGAGCCGACGAGGTGTTCGAGCAGGGCCTCTCCCGCCTGCTCGCCTCCCTCGCCGCGGAGTTCGGCGCCTGACGATTACATGCTCCGCGGTCGGTATGCCGTACGCTTTGCGGTATACCACTAAGGATCGAGGAAGCGTGCGCAGCGTGGAGGACGGCGGCTCGTTGGCCCAGCAGACCTACGAGCGCCTCAAGGGCGAGATCATCGGCCTGCACCGCCCGCCGGGGCAGCGCCTCGTCGAGCGTGAGCTCGCAACCGGGCTCGGCGTCTCGCGCATCCCGCTGCGCGAGGCCCTGCGCCTGCTGGAGGCCGAGGGCCTGGTCGTGATCGTGCCGCGCCAGGGCGCCCTCGTGGCTCCCTTCACGGCAGCCGACGTACGCCACCTGCTCGACGTCCGCGAGAGCCTCGAAGGACTTGCGGCACGCCTCGCCGCGAGCAACGCCGACGCCACCGGAGTCGCCACGGCCCGCGCCGCGCTGACGGCCGCACGCGACGCCATGGCCTCAGGCGACGACCGGGCGGTCGCCGCCGCGAACGCCGGCTTCCACGAGGCCGTCGTCGGCCTCTCCGGCAACCCGCTGCTCCAGTCGCTGATGCAGCCGCTGACGGCCCGGCTCCGCTGGCTCTTCCACCTCGCGTACGCCGATGACGTCAACCTGCGGCTCTGCGAGGAGCACGAGGAGATCCTGGCGGCGATCGCGGACGGTGACGCCGACCGAGCCGGCGATCTGGCCGGCCGCCACGTCCGCGCGACCCGTGCGTTGACCCTCGAGATGGCGGCCCGCTGGGCTGCTCCCGACCTCGATCCGGTCGAGGCCACCCGATCGCGCCAGCGCGAGCGCAAGGGGTGAGCACGCGATGACCACCGCACCCTCGGCCGCAGCCACCGTCACGCGCCGGCGTCGCACGCCCCGCGCGAGCCAGGGCGCCCTGCTGCTCCTCGCCGTCCTGCTCGTGGCGGCCAACCTCCGCCTCGGCGTGACCTCCCTCGGCGCCCTCCTCGACCAGGTCCAGGACGCCACCGGGATGTCGGCGGCGACCGCGTCGTCCCTCACCTCGCTCCCGGTGCTCTGCTTCGCGGTCGTGGGCGCCACCGGCATGGCACTCGCGCGCCGCGTCGGCGTCCACCGTGGCATCGGGGTGGCGATGGCCATCCTCGCGGCCGGCCTGTTGTTCCGCGTCGCTGGCGGGTCGAGCCTGCTGGTCGCCGGCACGCTGCTGGCCTGTGCCGGCATCGCCCTCGCCAACATCCTGCTGCCGGCCGTGGTCAAGGAGCACTTCCCGCACCGCGTCGGCTCGGTCACCGGTGCCTACAGCGCGATGCTCTCCGGAGGCGCTGCCCTCGGCGCCGCCGCCACGGTGCCCGTCGCCGCCGCCACCGACAGCTGGCGGGTCGGCCTCGGCGTATGGGCGGCACTCGCCCTGCTCGCCCTCGTCGCGTGGGCTCCGTACTGCCGGGCCACCGACCACACCACCCGCGTACGCCGCGGCCCGTCACTGTGGCGCAGCCCGGTCGCGTGGGCCGTCACGATCATCTTCGCTACCCAGGGCATCGCGGCGTACGTCGTGATGAGCTGGCTGCCGAGCGTCTACCTGGAGGCCGGGTTCAGCCACGCGACCTCGGGCCTGCTGCTCGCGGTGTCGATCCTGATCGGTGTGCCGGTCTTCTTCGTGGCCCCCACGATTGCCACGCGGCTCCGCTCGCAGGGACACCTCCTCGCCGTGCTCAGCGTCCTCAACGCGGCCGGCTTCCTCGGCCTGTGGCTCGCCCCCGCCCAGGGTGCCTGGCTCTGGGCACTGCTCCTCGGTGTCGGTGGCGGCATCTTCCCGGTCGTGCTCACCCTCTTCTCGCTGCGGGCTCCCGACGCGGAGACCACGGCAGCCCTCTCCGCGATGGGGCAGAGCGTCGGCTACCTGATCGCCGCGGGCGGCCCGCTCGCCGTCGGCCTGCTGCACGACGCGACCGGCTCGTGGTCGGTGCCCATGGCGCTGCTGACGGGCCTGATGCTCGCGCAGATCTCGGTCGGCTACGTGGCCGGGCGCCCGGTCCTCGTCGGCACGCACCGGCAGGCATAGGACCGCCCTGCCCCTCGGTGCGGGGAGCAGGGGCAGGGCACGTCTCGGCGCACTACCGCGCCCTCAGGTGCACTTCGGCGCCCGCACACAGGCGCGGCAGTGCAGGTAACTCCGCTTTACAGCCCGCAGGGACCTCGCAGGGCCCCCCATGGACCCCGCGCGAGATCGACGAAAGTGAGCGGCATCACACTCTGTACCGCTACTCTCCAGACTCCTATCGTCAGGTGGGCACAGCGGGCTCCACTCGGGCGCGCCCGGAATCAATCCTCCGGAAGGCACTCATGACCACCGATCAGACCTCATCCGCGGGAGCCAGCGCGGCCGACACCGTCGCCGCGTGGCGGATGCGGGCCGCCACCCACCCGCTGGACGCCACGGAGGCGGCGTGGCGCCGGATCCTCGAGCTCCAGGCGCTCGCCCGCACCGACCGCAAGCAGGCCGACGCGCTCCTCAACGACCTCTTCCGCGCGGGCTCACCGGCCTGCGGACTCGACGGCCCGACCGACGGCATCCTGGTGATGACGACGACCACGGCCCTCACCGACATCGCACTGACCGCACTGACCTCGGTGTGGATGCCGTGGGAGGGCAAGCGGTTCGACGCCGGGACCAACACCGGCGACAACCGGATGGCCGACGAGGCGACCGTGGTCAGCAAGGTGCTCTGGCCGCTCTACTCGATGAAGGACTCGCCCACCGGCAAGACGGCGTTCGACTTCACGACGTACGTCGAGCCCGGCGTCGAGGATCCCGACATCGAGGTGATGGTCATCGACTACGCCGACGTGGCGGACAACCCGCGCCTGCTGATCCGGAGCATCCGCGACGAGCTGGTGGAGCTCGTCGACGGCGCCTACCTCGGCAAGGTGCTCTACCGCCTGCCCACGAACTCCTACGCGAAGCTCGGTTACTTCGCCCTCCGCACCCACTGACCAGACCGCCACACCCACGCCGTACGCCGCCGTACCCCGCCCGACCTGCGAGGAGCCTCCATGAGCCCGAAGATCCCCAACCCGCTCAACCTGCAGTGGTACCAGCACCCGTCACTGCTGCTCCAGCTCAACGCGCTCACCAACGAGCGCAACGACCTGCGCGAGAAGAACCTCTTCGAGGGTGAGGGGATGCGTCCCGAGGGCGACATGGGTGAGCCGACCCCCGAGGTGGAGCGGGCCCGCACGCCCGAGGGCACCTGGAACGATCTCGGCTGCCCGCACATGGGCGCCAAGGGCACCGGCTTCGGGCGCAACGTGCCGATCGAGAAGACGATCGTCGACCGCAAGCGGCTGCTGACCCCGGACCCGCGCGAGATCAGCCGCAAGCTGATGGCGCGCGACACCTTCAAGCCGGCCGGCATCCTCAACGCGCTCGGCGCCGCCTGGCTCCAGTTCGAGAACCACAACTGGTTCTTCCACGGCAACGGCGTGGCCGACCGGGTCATCGACATCCCGCTCCAGGAGGGCGACGACTTCCCGGAGAACCCGATGCGGATCCGCGAGACGATCCCGCTCCGCGGCGAGATCAAGGACGGCTGCCCCGCCCCGGTCTTCGCCAACGAGGAGACGCACTGGTGGGACGGCTCGCAGATCTATGGCTCCGGCCAGGAGAAGCAGGGCCAGATCCGCACGTTCGTCGATGGCAGGATCAAGGTCGACGACAACGGTCGTCTGCCCGGCAGCGACATCCCGGGCGTCGACCTGACCGGCATGCAGGAGAACTGGTGGTTCGGCCCCGGCCTCCTCCACACCCTCTTCGCCCGCGAGCACAACTCCGTGGTCGCGGCGATCAAGAAGGCCCACCCGGACTACGACGATCAGCGCCTCTTCGAGCTCGGCGTGCTCGTCGTCTCCGCACTGATCGCGAAGATCCACACCGTCGAGTGGACCCCGTGCGTGCTGCGCCACCCCGCGCTCCAGATCGGCATGAGCGCCAACTGGTACGGCGCACTCGGCGAGGCGTTCAAGGACAAGGTCGGCCGTGTCGGCGACTCGGAGGCGCTGTCGGGCATCATCGGCTCCTCGACCGACCACCACGCCGCGCCGTTCTCGCTGACCGAGGAGTTCGTGTCGGTCTACCGGATGCACCCGCTCATCCCGGACGACTGGTCGTTCTACAGCCTGGAGACCGGCGCGCACGTCCAGGACGCCTTCTTCACCGACATCCAGGGCCGCTACACCCGCGACTTCATGGACAGCCTCACGATGGGCGACCAGTGGTACTCCATCGGCAAGGCGAGCGCCGGCGCGGTCTGCCTGCACAACTACCCCAACGCGCTGCGCAACCTGACCCGCATCGACGGCCAGGTCACCGACCTCGCGACGCTCGACATCGTCCGTGACCGCGAGCGCGGCGTCCCGCGCTACAACGACTTCCGGGAGGCACTCCGCATGCCGCGGCGCAAGCGGATCGAGGACATCACGCCCAACAAGCAGTGGGCCAAGGAGATCAACGAGGTCTACAACGGCGACGTCGACGCCGTCGACCTGCAGATCGGCATGCAGGCCGAGCAGCCGCCGAAGGGCTTCGGCTTCTCCGACACGGCGTTCCGGATCTTCATCCTGATGGCCTCGCGGCGGCTCAAGAGCGACCGGTTCTTCACCAAGGACTTCCGACCCGAGGTCTACACCAAGACCGGCTTCGACTGGGTCAACGAGGCGACGATGAAGGACGTCCTGCTCCGCCACTACCCCGAGTTGGAGCCGGTCATCGGCGATGTCGAGCGGGTCTTCGCCCCGTGGCACGAGCTCGGCCTGACCAAGCCGGGCAAGAAGCCGACGATCATCAGGGCTGCCGACACGGTGAAGTCCTACCTGCCGTGGAGCCTGTGATGGCCCTGGACTTCAAGCACGCCTCGCTCGTGGAGGGCATCCGGTTCACCGCCCAGGTCGGCGTCCCCAACGTGCTCCAGGGCCTCTTCCGCAAGCGCCCCGGCGTGGTCAGCACCGTCGGTCGTCTGCCTGCGGACGCCTTGGCCTACCGCCTCGTCGCGGGGCTCGCCTCGTCGTACGGCCCTGATCCGTTCTGGGTCCGCGTCGGCGGGGACGAGGCGCTCCTGCTCACGCACCCGGAGGACATCGAGACGGTCCTCGGCGGCAGCCCCTCACCGTTCGCGTCGGACCCCGAGGCGAAGCGCAAGGGCATGACCGCCTTCCAGCCGACGGCGCTCACGATCTCGCGGGGCGACCTGTGGACCGACCGGCGTGCGTTCGCCGAGGCCGTGCTGCAGACCGGATCGCCGCTGCACTCCCTCGCGGAGACCTTCGCGTCGGTCGCTGCTGCGGAGGCCGATGGTTTGCTGGCCGGGGGTGACCTCTCCTTCCAGGCGATCAACGCCTCCTTCCAGCGGCTCACCCGCCGGGTGGTGCTCGGAGCCGATGCTGCCGACGACAACGCGCTGACCGATGCGCTCGGCGAGCTGATGGCCGCCGGCAACAAGATGCCCGGCGAGCCTGCCGAGGGCTACGACGCGTTCCACGCCCGGCTGGCCGCGTACGTCGCCGCGCCGGACGCCAGCGCCCTCACCGGACTGATCGCGGGGGCTCCGTCCACCGACGAGACCGACGTCCCGGGGCAGCTGATCCACTGGCTCTTCGCGATGGGCGACACCCTCCCGACCAACCTCTACCGCGCACTCGCGCTGCTGTCGGCCCACCCGGAGGCCCTCGCCCGGGTGCGTGCGGAGGCGGACGCGGCGGGCTCCGGGACGGGCACGGTCGAGGCGGTCGCCGGCTCGGCGTACCTCGCCGGCTGCATCCTCGAGGCCATGCGGCTCTGGCCGACGACCGCGCTCTTCGGCCGGGTCCAGGCCGAGGAGGTCCGTTGGAAGAACGGTCAGAAGACGCCCGCCGGCACCCAGCTGCTGATCCACAACCTCTTCAACCATCGCAACCGCGAGCGGGTTCCGTACGCGGACCAGTTCGCCCCCGAGGAGTGGAGCGAGGGCAGCGCCGGCGACGACTGGTCGTTCAACTTCTTCAGCCACGGCCCGCAGGGCTGCCCGGGTGCGGGCATGTCGATCTTCCTCGGTCAGGCGTTCCTCGGTCGATTGCTCGCCCAGGCCACACCGCGCATCACCCGAGGTACGACGCTCGACGCCGAGAAGCCCCTCCCCTACGGCTGGGACGTCTACACCGCGACGATCGCACTCGACCCGGTGGACTGATCTGCCCCGAAGCGGCGCGAACCTGCAGGACCCGGTGCCCGAAGCGGCGCAAACCTGCACCCTGAGGCGCATGCACCGAGGGGCTGGCCGACGATGTCGACCAGCCCCTCGTCCCTGCCCGGGTGGGAAAACGTCAGTGAGCGCCCTGCAGGTTGAGCACGACCACCCCGACGACGATCATCGCGAGCGCGGCGATCTTGGCCGCGCTCGCCTGCTCGCCGAGCACGGTGATGCCGACGATCGCGACGATCGCCGTGCCGAGGCCAGACCAGATCGCGTACGCCGCGGAGACCGACATGTGCCGGATCACCAGCGCCAGGAGCCAGGCCGAGAGCGCGTAGCCGCCGAGCACGACCGCGGTCCACGCCGGGTCGCGGAACCCGTTGGCGCGCGGCAGCGCCGAGGTCGCAGCGACCTCGAGAGCGATGGCGATGATCAACAGCCCGAAGGCGGTGTACATGATGGGCCTCTTCCCGTGCCAAAATATGTAGCAAGTGCTACACACACTGTAGCACTTGCTACAGTGTGTGCGCCATCACTTTGAGGAGGCTGTCATCGCCAAGGACCCGCAGCGCCGCGCCACGTGGGCCGAGGTCGCGACCGACTACGTCCTGAGCCGCGGCCTGATCGGCCTCAGCCTGCGCCCACTCGCCGCCGAGCTCGGCACCAGCGACCGCATGCTGCTCTACCACTTCGGCTCCAAGGACGAGCTCGTCGCCGACGTCCTCCGGGTCTCCAACGACCGGTCGGTCGCCGAGGTCGCGGCCCTGCCGCCGTCGGCCGACCTCCGCTCAGCGGTGCTCGACCTCTGGTCCGTCATGGCGGGCGACCGCTGCAGCCGGATCTACGTCGAGGCCGCCGCCCTCGGCCTCTTCGGCACCGAGCCCTATGCCACCGTCGTGCGTGAGGCCAACGCGGTCTGGATCGAATCGCTGGTCGGCCACCTGATGAAGTCTGGCGTCGACCGCGCCCTCGCCGCTCGCGCCGCGAAGGTCATCGACGCGGCGTTCATGGGCTTCCAGCTCGACCTGCCGCTCGACGCGGACGGCGGTGACCACGCCCGCACCGTCGCCGACCTCGCCGACGCGGTCGCTGCCCTCGGCTGAGCCGCCCCCCATCGCCGCCGAAGCGGCGCGAACCTGCACCCTTCGTACGCCGAAGCGGCGCGAACTTGCACGGCACGGCCGCGCCTCGTCGGACTAGGAGCAGCGCCGGCGGTCGTGGTGCGGCGTGCACCTGCAAGTCCGCGCCGCCTCGGCACCCCTCACGTGCAAGTCCGCGCCGCCTCGGCACCCCTCACCTGCAAGTCCGCGCCGCCTCGGCAAATGAGACCGGCCGCGCGGACCGGGTCGAGCGGTCCGGCGCGGCCGGGATCGGGGGCGCAGGCGATCAGCCGTGCGCGTGCATCACGTGCTTGATGCGCGTGTAGTCATCGAGGCCGTAGCGCGACAGGTCCTTGCCGTAGCCGGACTGCTTGAAGCCACCGTGCGGCATCTCCGCGACGAGCGGGATGTGCGTGTTGACCCAGACACAGCCGAAGTCGAGCTCGATCGAGCACCGGTGGGCGGTGCCGTGGTCCTTCGTCCACACGCTCGAGGCGAGCCCGAAGTCCACGTCGTTGGCGAGCGAGATCGCCTCCTCCTCGGTCTCGAACGTCTGCAGCGTGACGAGCGGACCGAAGGTCTCCTCCTGCACGACGGGGTCGTCCTGCCGTACGCCGGCAACGAGCGTCGGCGCGAACCAGTAGCCCTTGTCGCCGATGCGCTGACCACCCGTGACGACCCGTGCGTGGGCCGGGAGGTTCTCCACGACCGACGTCACGCGCGCGAGCTGGTTGGCGTTGTTGAGTGGCCCGTAGAACGGGTCCTCCGCGTCGGGGCCAGTGACGACGTCGGAGGCGATCGCTGCGACCAGCGCCTTCTCCAGGTCGTCGGCGATCGAGGAGTGGGCCAGGATCCGGGTGACCGCGGTGCAGTCCTGACCGGCGTTGAAGAAGGCACCGACCACGATGCCCTCGACGGTCGCCGCGATGTCGGCATCGCCGAACACCAGGGCGGGAGCCTTGCCACCGAGCTCGAGGTGGACCCGCTTGACGTCGGGAGCGGCCGCAGCCGCGACCTGCTTGCCGGCACCGGTCGAGCCGGTGATCGACACCTGCGCGGCGGCCGGGTGGGCGACGACGAGCTTGCCGGTCTCGCGGTCACCCGCGAGCACGTTGAGCACGCCCGGCGGCAGGACCTCAGCCGCAATCGACCCGACCAGCGCGGCCGAGCCCGGCGTCGTGTCCGACGACTTCAGGACCACGGTGCAGCCCGCCGCGAGCGCCGGTGCGATCTTCCAGATCGCCATCATGAACGGGTAGTTCCACGGCGCCACCTGGCCGACGACGCCGACCGGCTCACGGCGTACGTAGGAGGTGTGGCCGGCGAGGTACTCACCCGCGGCCGCGCCCTCGAGCGAGCGCGCGGCGCCCGCGAAGTAGCGGAGCTGGTCGAGCCCGACCGTGATCTCCTCGTCGCGCGTGAGCGCCTCCGGCTTGCCGGTGTCGCACACCTCCGCCGCGAGCAGGTCCTCGGCGCGCTCCTCCAGTGCGGACGCCAGCGCCAGCAGCAGCTTCTGCCGCTCCGCCGGGGTCGTGCGCCGCCAGGTGCTGAAGGCGCGGGTGGCCGCGTCGTACGCCGCGTCGACGTCGAGCGCGCCGGAGAGCGCCGCGACGTCGTGGACCTCACCGGTCCGTGGGTCGATGATCTCGCTGGTGCGACCGTCCGCTGCCGGGACGACCTTGCCGTCGATGACGTTGCTGATCATGGTGAGTCCTTTCAGGAGCTGACGCTGTGCTGGTCGAGAAGCTGCCGGGCAAGACGGGTGCCCATGCGGACAGCGCCGTCGACGTGCTGGAAGCCGAGTCCGGCGATGTCGCTCGAGCCGAAGCGAATCGGGCCGACCGGCTCGTGCAGCTTGGCACCCCACCGGGTCAGGCTGCCGACGTCGAAGCTGGTGGCGTAGGCGCCGCCGGTGAGCTCCTGGTGCTGCCAGTCGCTCTCGACGTAAGTGCGGGGCGTGAGCGCCGCGTCGCCGAAGTACGACGCGAAGGAGGCGAGGATCGCGGCACGACGCTCGTCCGCCGAGAGGCGGCCCATCGCGTCGGCGTTGAGGTCGGAGACGAAGCCCACGAGGGTGCCGGTCGCCTTACCGTGCAGCGTGTTGTCGTAGACCTCGTGGACGAGCTCCCACGGACCGAAGCCGGTGCCCGACAGACCGGCCTCGCGCCAGAACGGGGTGTCGTACTCCGCCTGCACCTTGATGACGAGGCCGAACGACTGGTGCTCACGGGCGTGGCGGTGCTCGGCGGGAAGCTCGGGGGTGATCCGGATCCGGCGGACGTGGGTCGGCGGGAGGGCGAGGACGACCTTGGCAGCGGCGATCTCCTCACCGTCGACCGTCACGACGGCACCGGACTCCGACCACGCGACGTGCGTGACATCGGCGGAGAGCCGCACGCGGTCCCCCAGGCGCGAGGCCAGCGCGGCCGGCACCGATGCCAGGCCACCGACGACCCGCTTGTCGAGGATGAAGTCGGCGTCGACGAGGTGGGTGAAGGAGCCGGCGCTCGCCGACATCAGCACGGCGGTGAGCGCGGAGAAGGAGTGCGTCGGCTTGGTCAGCATCGCCGGGCCCAGGTAGAGGGCGATGTTGTCGCGCGCCTCCTGGTCCTCGGTCTGCGCGTCGAGCCACTGCGCGAAGCTGACGGTGTCGAGCTCCGCAGCCTGCGGGTGCTCCCACGGACGGTCCGGATCCATCTGGGCGGCGAGGTCGTCGATGACACCGATGATCCGGTCGATCTCCTTGCCGGTCTGCTCCTCGACGGGGAGGTCCTCACCGGTGAAGCGACGCGCGACACCAGCGGCGTCGACGTAGAGCGACTCGCCGTCGCGGAAGCGGGAGTACGTCGGGAGGCCGAGCTCGTCGAGGAGCGCGATGAGCGCCTCCTGGTCGGGCGAGACCCACTGGCCGCCGATCTCGAAGTCCGCGCCGTTGTGGTCCTCCGTGCGCAGGCGACCGCCGACGCGGTCGCGGGCCTCGAGGACGAGGACGTCCTGGCCGGCCTCGGTGAGGCGCCAGGCGCAGGTCAGACCGGTCACGCCGGCCCCGACGACGACGGTGTCGTAGCTCTTCATGGTGTCACTGCCTTTTTGAATGCTGTTCAAACCTTGGAGTCACACCGTACGACCGGACGGTGCGATCCGCAATACCCGCCGCGAGATCACCCGCTCGTGGTTTCACGGGAAACAGCCGCGACCAGCGCGTCGACGTCCTCAGGGGTGGTGTCGAAGCTGCACATCCAGCGCACCTCGTTGCGCGCCGCATCCCAGTCGTAGAAGCGAAACTCCTTGCGCAGGGCATCCGCGACACCGTCGGGCAGCGTGGCGAAGATGCCGTTGGACTGGGTCACCTGGCTGAGCCCGACGCCGGTGATCGATCCATCGGTCAGCCCGGCCTCGATGCCCGCGCGGAGTCGCTGTGCCATCGCGTTGGCATGGCTGGCGTTGCGCAGCCAGAGGTCGCCCTCGAGCAGCGCGACCAGCTGCGCCGAGACGAACCGCATCTTCGAGGCGAGCTGCATGTCGAGCTTCCGCAGGTAGCGGAGGCCGCTGGAGGCCCCCCGGTCGAGCACCACGACCGCCTCGCCGAGCATCGCGCCGTTCTTGGTGCCGCCGAGGCTGAGCACGTCCACGCCGGCGTCCCGGGTGATCTCCCGCAGGCCCACGCCGAGGGAGGCTGCGGCGTTGGCGATCCGCGCACCGTCCATGTGCACGCGCATGCCGAGGCCGTGCGCGTGCTCCGCGATCGCGCGGACCTCGTCAGCTGTGTAGACCGTGCCGAGCTCGGTCGACTGGGTCAGCGAGACGACAAGCGGCTGCGCACGGTGCTCGTCGCCGAACCCCCACGCCTCCCGGTCGAGGAGCTCGGGCGTCAGCTTGCCGTCCGGTGTCGGCACCGGGAGGAGCTTGATGCCGGCAACCCGCTCGGGGGCACCTGCCTCGTCGGTGTGGATGTGGGCGGTGGCCGCACACACCACCGCGCCCCACCGCGGCAGCATCGACTGGAGCCCCACGACGTTGGCCCCGGTGCCGTTGAAGACCGGCCAGCCCTCGACCCCCTCGCCGAAGTGCGCGGCAAGGACCTCCTGCAACCGCTCGGTGTAGACGTCCTCGCCGTACGCCACCTGGTGCCCGCCGTTGGCCGCGGCGATCGCGGCGAGCACCTCCGGGTGGATGCCGGCGTAGTTGTCGGAGGCGAAGCCGCGGATGTGGGGGTCGTGGGCCGGGCTCATCGCAGACCGACCCCCGGAGCCGATGCGGACGTGACGTCCGCCGAGCCCACGATCCCGGCGGTCGACTCGATGACCGGCCGCATCTTCTTGTCGAGCGACTCGTAGAACATCGAGAGCGGGAACTCGTCGTCGAGCACCGCGTCGGTGAACCCCTTCGGCGGCCCGGCCAGCACCTCCTCGGGAAGACCGCGCGCCCAGGCCGAGGCGGGGTGGGGCGTGAGGGTGCCGCGGATCAGCTCGTACGCCGCCAGCCAGTGCGCCGTCTTCGGGCGGTCGATCGAGCGCCAGTAGAGGTCGTCGATCGCCTCGCCGAGCGCGATCACGGCAGCCGGGACGTCGGCCCAGTCGAAGGCGAGCGAAGTGTCGGTCCAGTGCAGGACCCCTCGCTGGTGCAGCCAGGCGAAGAGGAGCTGCCCCCCGACGCCGTCGTAGTTGCGGACCCGGGAGCCGGTGATCGCGAAGCGGAAGATGCGGTCGAAGATCACGGCGTACTGCACGAGGCGCGCGTGCTCGAGCGTCTCCTCGTCCGCGAGGGTCAGCTCGTCGGCGTACGCAGTGAGCCGCGCCTCGAGCCGGACGCACTCCCGGAACGCGGTCAGGTCGCAGCGCAGCTCCTCGAGCGAGTAGAGGAAGTACGGCATCCGCTGCTTGATCATGAACGGGTCGAACGGCAGGTCGCCGCGCATGTGGGTGCGGTCGTGGATCAGGTCCCAGACGACGAAGGCCTTCTCGGTCAGCGCCTGGTCGGTCAGCATGCGGGCCGCGCCCGCGGGGAGCTCGAGGTCGGTGACGTCGGCCGCGGCGGCGACGACGCGGCGGAAGCGCGCGGCCTCACGGTCCTGGAAGATGCCGCCCCACGTGAACGCCGGGGTCTCGCGGACGGCGACCGTCTCCGGGAAGAGGACTGCACTGTTGGTGTCGTAGCCCGGCGTGAAGTCGAGCAGCCGGAGCGGGAGGAAGAGCTTGTTGCCGTAGTCGCCCGCCTCGAGCGCGGACACGAACTTCGGCCAGATGACCTCGACCAGCAGTGCCTCGACGTGGCGGTTGGTGGACCCGTTCTGGGTGTACATCGGGAAGACCACGAGGTGGCGGAGTCCGTCGACCCGGTGCTGCTGCGGCTGGAACGCGACGAGCGAGTCCAGGAAGTCGGGTACGCCGAAGCCCGCTCCGGCCCAGCGCTCGAAGTCCGCGACCGCGGCCACGAGGTAGGCGTCGTCGTGGGGGAAGCTCGGGCGCAGCTCCTCGATCGCGGCCGTGATGGTCGCGACGTAGCGACGCGCGGCCGCGTGGTGGGCCTCGTCCGGCACCGAGCCGTCCTGCACCTGGAGGTCCTGCAGCGCGGTGGCGGCCGCCTTGAGCGACAGCCAGGCGGGGTTGCCCTCGACGGCCAGCGCACGGCGTACGACGTCCTCGACGACCTCGGGCTCTCCGATGATGGCCTGGGCGGGGAGCTGGTGCAGGACGTGCAGCTTCGAGGACATGGGGGTGAACCTCCGATCGTGGCGCCGTGAATGACGGGTCACCTCCAGCCTAGAGGAATCATTTCCTTCTGCAACGTCTCACGGCCGGAACTTTTCCTGTTTGTGACCTCGCCCGCTGCTAATCTCGCCTCCATGAGCGATGACGCCGTGACTCCAGCCCTGGACGACGCGATCGACGAGGGCATCGTCCGGGCGATGTCGGTCGACGCCCGTGCGACGCTGGCCGACCTGTCGGCCGAGGTCGGGCTCTCGGTCTCCGCCGTGCAGGCCCGCCTCCGCCGCCTCGAGGCGCGCGGCGTGATCACCGGCTACCGAGCCCTCGTGGAGCCTGCCGCCGTCGGGAAGCCACTGGCGGCGTTCATCGAGATCACACCGCTCGACCCGGGCCAACCCGACAACGCCCCGGAGCTGCTGGAGCACCTCGCCGAGATCGAGGCGTGCCATTCCGTTGCCGGCAACGCGAGCTACATGCTGCTGGTCCGGGTCGCATCGCCCCGACGCCTGGAAGGGCTGATCCGCGAGATCCGCACGGCGGCCTCGGTCAGCACCCGCACCACCGTCGTGCTGCAGACGTTCTACGAGAACCGGCCGATCCTCCCGGCCTGAGCCTCACCCGGTCGCCGTCGACTCCCGCGCCTGCAGCACCGCCGGGATCTGGGTGCGGATCGACGGAGCAGCCTCGACCGACGGTGCCGTCTCGTCGAGGATCGAGCGCACCAGGGCCTCGACGGCGGCAACGCCGGTGAGGCGCGGGTCGATGTCGAGTGCGGTGATCGAGGGGTGCACGATCTGCAGCGACGGCCCGTCGACGTACGACGCGAGCTGGAGGTCGTCGGGCACCCGCAGGCCGCGCCGCTGGAGGTGGTGCAGGACCAGCACCGCCGCGCCGTCGGGGACCACGATCACCGCATCCGGTCGCAGCTCCATCGCCGCGTCGACCGCGCGCACGATCTCGTCGGGCTGGTAGGCGAGCGGAGCCTCGACCACGTGGAGGTCGGGCGCACCGGCACACGCCTCGAGGACCTGCCGGCCGAACGACGTCTCGTCGCCCGGCGCCAGGACAGCGATGGACGACGCGCCGCCCGCGCGGACGTGGTCGAGCAGGCGCCCCATCGCCCGGACGTGGTCGGCTCCGACCACGCCCACCGGCGATGCGGCCGGGCTGAGGTCGGGCTCGATGCTGACCATGGGGACCGGGAGACCGCGCAGGACGTCGACGACCGGGTCGTCAAGCGCCGGGTCGGCGACGATCAGCCCGTCGATGTGGAGCGCCCGCAGCTGCTCGACGTCGTGCCACGCGGGCACCAGTGTCAGCGCCATCCCGTGGCCGAGCGCGGCTTCGGCTGCACCGCGGGAGATCTGGACGTAGTACTCGTAGCCGATGGTCCGGGTCGGCATGTAGAGGCCCAGCGCACCGGACCGACCGAGGCGGAGGCTGCGGGCCGCAGCGCTGGCGACGTAGCCGATCTCCTCAGCCACCCGGCGTACGCGCTCGCGGGTGGCCGGCGCCGTTCGGCCGCGACCCGACAGGGCCTCGGAGACGGTCGTCGTCGAGACGCCCGCAGCACGCGCGACGTCCCTGATCGTGGCGCGGCGGGACTCCATGCGCTCAACCTACCGATCCGAGATTTTTCCGGCCAACCACTTGCCGAAACGTTTCGACACGTGTTTCCGTAGGAGAGGCCGGTCACACTGACGGCCGCGTTCGCTTCCCCAAGGAGCCCCGATGTCCCACCCGACCGCACGCCTGCAGCGCGTGCTCGGCACCCCCGAGCTCGTGCTCTTCGGCCTCGCCTACATGGTTCCGCTGACGGTCTTCTCGACCTACGGCGTCGTCACCGAGATCACCGAGGGCCACCTCGCCGGTGCCTACACCCTCACCACCGTGGCGATGCTCTTCACCGCGTTCAGCTACGGCCGCATGGTGGTGGCGCTGCCGTCCGCCGGCTCGGCGTACAGCTACACGCAGTCGACCTTCGGGCGCCACGTCGGCTTCCTCGCGGGCTGGAGCCTGCTGCTCGACTACGTCTTCCTGCCGATGATCAACTACCTGATCATCGGGATCTTCGTGCACGCGAGCTGGCCCGCGCTCCCGGCCTGGCTGGTCGTGCTCGTCGCGGTCGGCACGGTGACCGCGCTCAACGTCCTCGGCATCAAGATGGTCGCGCGGATGAACGTCGTGCTCGTCGCCGCCCAGGGCATCTTCATCGTCGTCTTCCTCGTGACCGCCTTCGCGCACCTCGCCGGCAGCGGTGCCCCGTCGGTGACCGACGCCTTCTTCGGCAACGGTGCCCACTTCTCCGCGCTGATGGGC
>NZ_DATIHB010000036.1:0-7078 GCF_035481145.1 Nocardioides sp.
CTTCTGCGCCCTGGCGATGGCGCGCATGTCCCTCACCTGGCACCACCACGACGGCTGACGCCGCCTCCGAACGAAGCCGTCGGTCCGGATCCTGCCCCGCCTCCGGACCGGCGGCTGATCGCGTCGAGACCCGGGTCCTGCTCAGTCCTGCGGAACGTTCTCGAGCTCGGCGAGCCACGCCGTACGACTGGCGTCGGAGGGCATCCGCCAGTCGCCGCGCGGGCTCATCGTGCCGCCCGCGCTGACCTTCGGGCCGTTGGGCAGCGCCGAGCGCTTGAACTGGCTCGCGAAGAACTTCCGGATGAAGACGTCGAGCCAGTGCCGGATCTCCGCGAGGTCGTACGCCGGGCGGTTGCCGTCGCCGTACCCGGGCGGCCACTCCCCGACCTCGGAGTTGCGCCACGCGTGCCAGGCCAGGAAGGCCACCCGGCTGGGCCGCATGCCGTGGCGCAGCACGTGGAAGAGCGTGAAGTCCTGCAGCGCATAGGGCCCGGTGGAGTCCTCGGTCGCCTGGGGCTTGACGCCCTCCTCGGTCGGGATCAGTTCCGGGGTGATCTCCTGGGCGAGGATCTGCCCGAGCACCTCGTTGGCGTCGGGGGCGAACTCACCATGGGCGATCACCCAGCGGATCAGGTGCTGCACGAGCGTCTTCGGCACGCCGGCGTTGACGTTGTAGTGCGACATCTGGTCACCGACGCCGTAGGTGCACCAGCCGAGCGCGAGCTCGGAGAGGTCGCCGGTGCCGAGGACGATCCCGCCACGGTGGTTGGCCAGCCGGAAGAGGTAGTCGGTGCGCAGGCCGGCCTGGACGTTCTCGAAGGTGATGTCGTAGACCTTCTCGCCCTCGCTGTAGGGGTGGTCGAGGTCGTCGAGCAACTGCCGTGCGGCCGGCTTGATGTCGATCTCCTGGAAGGTGACACCGAGGGCCTGACCCAGTCGCCAGGCGTAGGACTTCGTGGTGTCACCGGTGGCGAAGCCCGGCATCGTGAAGGCGTGGATGTCCGTGCGCGGGCGGCCGAGCCGGTCCATCGCCTTGGCTGCGACGAGCAGCGCGTGCGTCGAGTCGAGGCCCCCACTCACGCCGATGACGACCTTCGGGTTGCCGATGGCCTGCAGCCGCTTCTCCAGGCCGGAGACCTGGATGTTGTAGCCCTCGTAGCAGTCGAGGTCGAGGCGAGCCGGGTCGTCGGGCACGAACGGGTAGCGGTCGACCTTGCGCAGCAGGCCGATGTCGCCCTTGGGTGGGTCGAGGGTGAACTCGACCGTGCGGAAGCTGTCGGTGGTGGAGAGCCCGAGCCCGCGGCGGTTGTCGTCGTGGGTGCCCTGACGCAGCCGCTCCTGGCGGATCTTGTCGAGGTCGACGTCGACCACGGTCGCGCGCGGGCCGTCGGGGAAGCGCTCGGTCTCCCCGAGCAGCTCCCCGAGCTCGTAGACCATCGTCTGGCCGTCCCAGCTGAGGTCGGTGGTCGACTCGCCCTGGCCGGCTGCGCAATAGAGGTACGCCGCGTTGCAGCGCCCGCTCGCGGACTGCACGAGGGTGCGTCGCGACTCGGCCCGGCCGATCGTGATCGGGCTCGCGCTCAGGTTGGCCAGCACGGTCGCGCCGCCGAGGCTGGCGAGAGCGCTGGGCGGGACGGGAACCCACATGTCCTCGCAGACCTCGACGTGGAGCACGAGGCCCTTGACGTCGGTCGCGGCGAAGAGCAGGTCGTTGCCCAGCGGCGCCTGCTGGCCGGCGTACGTGATGGTGCCGGTGCGGTCGTCGCCCGGCGCGAACCAGCGGCGCTCGTAGAACTCGCGGTAGGTCGGCAGGTAGGACTTCGGCGCGACGCCGAGCACGACACCGCGGTGGATGACGACCGCGCAGTTGAGCACCCGGGCGCCGTCGGCGATCGGGACGCCGACGACCAGGACCGGCGTCAGGGTGGCGCTGGCCTCGACGATGTCGCGGACCGCCGCCTCCGCCGCGTCCAGCAGGGTGTCCTGGAGGAAGAGGTCGTCGATCGCGTAGCCGGTCACGCAGAGCTCGGGGAAGACAGCGACGCCGACCCCTTGCTCGTGCAGGTGCCGGGCCTGCTCGAGGATCACGGCCGCGTTGGCCGCCGGATCGGCGACGGCGACCGGCACGGTCACCGCGGCGACGCGCGCGAAGCCCTGGGCGTACGACGAGTAGAAGTCCACATGCCCACTCTAGGGAAGCCGCCGAAGTGTGGCTTGTGGTCACGCGAGGTGTGGCTTGTGGTCGCGCGAGAGGATGCAGTGTGCTGATCCGACCCGAACGACCGTCCGACGTCGACACCATCCGCGCCGTCACCGCCGCTGCCTTCGCCGGAGCGCCGTACGCCGCTCCCGCGGTCGAGCCCGACGGCGTGCCCGGTGAGGCGACCCTCGTGACCTGGTTGCGGGCCGACCCCGCCTGGATCCCGGGGCTGTCGCTGGTGGCGGAGGATTACGGCGCCCTCGTCGGCCATGTGGTCTGCACCCGCGGCGACCTCGGTGGCACGCCGGCCCTGGGGCTCGGCCCGCTCAGCGTGCTGCCCGAGCGGCAGGGCACGGGCGTCGGCGCCGCGCTCGTGCGCGCCGTACTCACAGCCGCGGCCGAGCGGGGCGAGGACACCGTCGTCCTTCTCGGCGAGCCTGCCTACTACCAGCGCTTCGGCTTCGTGCCGGCAGCGGACGAGGGCGTCGAGCCACCGGTCGCGGAATGGGGGCCGTACTTCCAGGTGTTGCGCCTGGCTCCGGACGGGCCGCGTGGATCGTTCGCCTACGCCGCGCCGTTCGACCGCCTGGGCTGAACGCCGCGACGATCCACAGGCGCTGCCGGGACTGGTTGCAGCCCGCCTCAGAACGCCGCCAGCGTGGCGTCATGACCGGCCTGCCTTCGCCTGCTCCGTTCCCACCACCCCTGCCCTCCGTGCCGGTCGTGGCCGCCGCAGCCCGTGTCTGGCTCGGTGCGTGCGCCGCCTGCGCGTCGGCCGGCGACCGCGCCAACGGAGCGATCCGCCGAGCCGGCCAGGAGTGGCAGGGCCCTGCTGCCGCGGCTGCGTCCGGCCGCTCTCGAGCGCTGCAGGCAGAGGCCCGGGTGACCAGCGACGCCGGCCTGACCGGGGTCGTCGCGGTTGCGCAGTTCGCGCGGGCGCTCCGTCGACTCGGCGTCTCACGTTCGGCGCTCCGGTCGCGGGTCGACGACGAGACCACCACGCTCGCGCACCTCGTGCATGAGCCCGACACCCGACCCGACGCCTCGGCCCTACGCAGCGCCGCCTGGGCTCGTCACCGGGGCCTCCTCCACGACCTCGAGGCATGGAAGGCGGGCTGGCGGCAGGCCGAGGAGGAGCTCGCCGCCGCGCTCGCTGCCAGCACCACCCACCCCCAACACTCGGCCACTCACCACGACCTCCTCGACGCCGCACACCGGGCCCTCCTCGTCCTCGACGACTCCCCTGCCGCGGACGCCACCCGCCGGGCGCTGCGCGACGGTGGCGCCGAGACGTGGCTCCTCGACTTCGACCCGGCCGCGTTCGACGGCGACGGAAGGGTGGTCGTCGCCTATGGCGACCCGACGACGGCTGATCACCTCGCTGTCGTCGTCCCCGGCATGACGACCGACGCGACGGCGATCCGCGAGGTCGGCGCGATGGCCCTGGCCGTCACGGGTGCAGCCGCCTCCCGAACTCCACGGCAGACCGCCTCCGTCGCCTGGATCGGTTACGACGCCCCCGCCGACGGAGATCTCGCCCGCGGCCGGCTGCGCGTGCGCGATCTGAGCGACGTGATCCGTGCAGCCGGCGACCGTGCGGCCGACGAGGGTGGTGCGGAACTGGTCCGCTTCACCGACGGCCTCCCCGACCGGGACGTCACGGTGATCGGCCACAGCTACGGCGCGACGACCGCTGCCCACGCCGCCGCGGACGGCATGGACGCCGACCGGCTGGTGCTGCTCGGCAGTCCTGGTGCGGCCACGGGCGCAGACAACGCGTCGGACCTGCGCCTCCCGACCTGGGTCGCCGCCCATGATCTCGACCCCGTCACGTGGGTGGGTGGCGCCGGCCCCCTCGGCGTCGACCCTGCGCACGCCGACTTCGGTGCGGTGCGACTGCCCACCAACCCCGTCGACCCGCCCCACCTCGACCAGGCCGAGCGCTTCGTCGACATCCACACGAGCTACCTGGTGCCCGGCTCCGCCAGTCTCGAGGCGGTGGCGGCGGTCGTCGTCGGCTCGCCTCCGGCCACCGTCCCTGCGCGCACAGCGACCGGAGCGGGCCTTGCGGCCGACTGGTTGCGCGGCCAGGCGGCGTACGAGCTGATGAGCTGGCGCTGACGCGCGTGACGCACGAGACATGCCACGAACCGCCACCCTCGGTCTAGCCTTGCCAGTGCGTCCGGGGACTCCGTCAGGGAGCCTCGAGATTCACCCCCAGGAGAGATCGCCATGAGCGAGCAGCAGTCGACCACCACCTCCGCCGAGGTCGCCGCGCCGTACGGCGCCGGAGCCGCCTCCACGAGCCCCACCTCGCCGAGCGCCACGGTCAAGCGGATCCGCACCCACCACCTCGCCGAGATGAAGCAGCGAGGCGAGAAGGTCACGATGCTGACGGCGTACGACATGTACACCGCCCAGATCTTCGACGAGGCCGGCATCGAGATGCTGCTGGTCGGCGACTCCGCCTCCAACAACGTTTTCGGCAACGAGACGTCGCTCCCGATCACGGTGGATGAGCTCCTCCCTCTGACCCGTGCCGTCAGCAAGACCGCCAAGCGGGCGATGGTTGTCGGCGACCTGCCCTTCGGCAGCTACCAGGCGAGCCCCGAGCAGGCCTACCTCACCGCCGTGCGCTTCATGAAGGAGGGAGGCGCCCACTGCGTGAAGCTCGAGGGCGGTGCGGAGATGGCGCCTGTCATCAGCAAGCTCGTGCAGGGCGGCATCCCGGTCATCGCCCACATCGGCTTCACCCCGCAGAGCGAGCACGCGCTGGGTGGCTACCGGATCCAGGGTCGCGGTGCCGGCTCCGAGAAGGTCCTCGCCGACGCGCGCGCCGTCCAGCAGGCAGGTGCCTTCGCGGTCGTCATGGAGATGGTGCCGGCCGACGTCGCCGAGCAGGTCTCCAAGGAGCTCGACATCCTCACCATCGGCATCGGCGCGGGCGCCGGCTGCGACGGCCAGGTGCTCGTGTGGACCGATGCCTTCGGCATCCGTGCGGGCCGCATGCCGAAGTTCGTCAAGCAGTACGCCGACGTCCGGTCGGTGCTGCTCGAGGGCGCGAAGGCGTACGCCGCGGACGTCAAGGGCGGGACCTTCCCCGACGCGGAGCACTCCTTCTGAGGATCGATCATCGGCGGATGGACGAGTGGCCGCCGTTCGGGAGCTGGCGGGCGCTCACCACGTTCAGCCTGATCGCCGGGGCCGGCGGCACCGTGCTGGTCTCTGCTCTGCTCGCGTTCCTCGAGCAGCGCGTGCCGACGGGAGACGACGTGGTCGAGATCGCTCGCTTCGGTGCGCTGTTCACTCCGGGCATGTTCCTGCTGCTGGTCGTCCGCAGCACCCTGGCCGCGGCTGTCGAGCACGTCCTCGATGCGACGCTCGGGCGGTGGCTACAGCGCACGACTACTGGCGCGAGCGGTACGACTCCTCACCCGGGTGAAGAGTTCGACGTGCGGGCCCCGCGTGGACCGGACAACTCTTCGCCGCGGTGAATAGCTGGACGCCGCCCAGGCCCGGCGCGAGGAGGCCCGAGGAGGCCCGGCGCGAGGAGTCCCGACGCGCTCAGGACAGCAGCACGAGCGATGTCAACGGCACCAGCCAGCTGACGAAGCTCCCGACCAGGAAGTACTCCGTGAGCTGATGGATCCGCTCCTGCTCGGTCTTCAGCTGGAGCTCGGGGAAACGCAGCAGCCCCTTGGCGGCGATGACGATGCCGGCTGCAGTGAGCTCACCGGCGAGGCCGAGGCCGAAGATCACCAGGCGCTCCATCGGGCCGAGCAAGCGCCCGCCCTTGAGCCGCGTCTCGGGATCGCCTGCAGTGCCGTGCAGCGCGGGAAGCACGGTGCCCGTTGCGGCGAGGACCAGCCGGACGATGACGTTGCCCGTCGAGAGCTGGACCATCGCCAGGGCGGCCAGCAGCAGCACCCCGTCCGGTGCGGCACCCGCCGCGGACCAGGGCACAGCGTGCAGCCAGCGCGCCAGCAGGGCGTCAGCGGGAATCGCGGGCGCCACCGGGGCCGCGGCCACTGCAACCACGAACGACAGGCCGAGGACGGCGAGCGGCAGCCAGGGACGTCCTCCCGCAGCGAAGCCGTGGCTGACCGTGAAGCCCCACGCGAGGACGGCGACCACCACCACAGCGACGGGAGCGAGATCGCGCAGGTCGGTCAGCCCTGCGCCCAGCGCCACGGCCACCACTGACGCGGTGCCCACCACCTGCGGGAAGACGTTGCGCTGCAGCACGGAGTGCGCCAGGTCGGTCACCG
Source organism: Nocardioides sp. (assembly GCF_035481145.1). Classification (GTDB taxonomy): domain Bacteria; phylum Actinomycetota; class Actinomycetes; order Propionibacteriales; family Nocardioidaceae; genus Nocardioides. Next base: position 6,469 of record NZ_DATIHB010000036.1, read on the forward strand.
CGACACCGATCAGCAGCAGGGCCAACCAGGTCATCGCACCTCCTCGAGCATCGCCTCGGCCGCGACCAGCATGGCCAGACCGTCGTTGCGCACGCGCTGGGAGACCGCGGAGGCCGAGACGGCGAGGTCACCGGCGATCTCTCCCTGCGTGCGTCCGTCCAGCAGACCACGGACCACCGACAGCGAGCGCGGCGACAGGCCACCGATCACCTGGTCGCGCAGTAGCAGGGCGGCGTTGACCGCCGGGACCGACGGGCCCTCGACCCCCTCCGCACACCGGTACGCCGAGCGGGCCAGCCGGCGGCCGGCGCGCGTCGCCTCCTCAGCGACCGCTTCGATCGCCTCACGTGCCGCCCACCAGCCTGGGCCGTCCTCGACGCGTGGCTCCTCCTGGAGCACGGCGACCTGGCCCCAGCCGATGCCGAACCGCAGGTCGACGTCCGGGAGCCCGGCGAGCCGGAGCGCGCGGACCGCGCGGAGTGCCCCACCCACATCGGTGAAGCATCCCTGGAACTCGTCGCCGACCGTGATCCGCAGGGGCACCAGGGGCGCCTCGCCGTTGGCCTCGGCGAGGAGCTCGACGACGCGCGCGTGCAGCGCAGCCCGGCTC
>NZ_DATIHB010000037.1:0-2448 GCF_035481145.1 Nocardioides sp.
GCGGTGCTGGGTGCCAGCCCTGGGGTCGACCGGCGCTTCGTGCAGCGCCTCTTCGCGGACAACCCGCTCGGGCAGGCACGCGAGCAGACACCCATCTGCGTCGTGCGAGAGGTTGCATGGCCGGAAGGCCAGGAGCTTCCGGCCGAGCCGCGACGCCGGCTCACCCCTCCCTAGGCCGATCGGTGGCCGGCCCCGAGCTCATCCTGACCCTGTCCTGTCCCGATCGCCGCGGCATCGTCTACGCCGTGGCTCGGGCCATCAGCGAGGGCGGCGGCAACATCGTCGACAGCCAGCAGTTCGGCGACCCGGACGAATCGGTCTTCTTCATGCGCGTCCACTTCGCCGATGAGGCGGAGGGCGGCCTCGAGAGCTGGCGGCGGACCTTTGCGCCGCTGGCCGATGCATACGCCATGCAATGGGACCTCCATGACACCAGCCATCGACAGCGCATCCTGGTGGCCGTCTCGCACGAGGGCCATTGCCTGAACGACCTGCTCTACCGCTGGCAGACGGGCGCCCTGCACGCCGACATGGTGGCCGTCGCCTCGCCGTACGGCGACTTCGAGGGCCTGGCCGCCGGGTACGGCGTCCCGTACCACCGCCTCCCGGGTCCCGATGCATCGGGACCACAGCGCGACGCCGCGCTCCTGGAGCTCGTGACATCCGAGCGGATCGAGCTGGTGGTGCTCGCGCGCTACATGCAGATCCTCGGCGGCGACGCATGCCGCACGCTGGCGGGTCGGGCGATCAACATTCACCACTCGTTCCTGCCGTCGTTCCGCGGAGCCCGGCCCTATGCGCAGGCCCATGCGCGCGGGGTGAAGCTCATCGGCGCCACGGCGCACTACGTCACCGAGGAGCTCGACGAGGGCCCGATCATCGAGCAGGAGGTCGCCCGCGTCGACCATGCGCACAGCGTGGCCGAGCTGGCGCGTGTCGGGCGCGACGTCGAGTGCGTGGCGCTCGCCAGGGCGGTCCGCTGGCATGTCGAGCACCGGGTGCTGCTCCACGGCGCGCGTACCGTGGTATTCCGCTGAGCTTTGACCGCTGCGCCGGCCCCGGATACGATGCGCGGGCCGTGGGGATGTAGCTCAGCTGGGAGAGCACCTCCTTTGCAAGGAGGGGGTCAGGGGTTCGAGTCCCCTCATCTCCACCACGTTTTAACCACCCCGTCCCGGCGTCGGGCGTTCTTGACCGGCCCCGAGCGGAGTGCTACAGTAACTCGGCTCTCGCGGGGAGACCCACCTCCGGTCCTCCTCGCGTTCGTTGTGACAAGCCCCACATTGATCCATCTTCTGACCCTGTGTCGTCTGACCATTGGGCGCGACCCTCGTGGCGCCCAGCGGTCAGCGGACACAATCGCTGACGCCGTGACGATTCGTCGCCAGGCGTCGACCGGGAGGCCCACGTCAGTGGGCGTGGCCGACCGGCGGGCCATCGCACGAGCCGAGCACGGCGAGCATCCGTACGAACGGGTGCGCGACCTTATCAATCGAAGAGTGGAAGCATCGATTTCGTCGAGGAGATTCCGACGCGACCGCATCGTTGCGACGGCCAGCACCGTGCTAGCCGCGTGAACGTTGTAGGTCAAGCTACTAAGAGCACGCGGTGGATGCCTTGGCGCCAAGAGCCGACGAAGGACGTGGCAGGCAGCGAAATGCTTCGGGGAGTTGCGAGCAAGCGTTGATCCGGAGATATCCGAATGGGGAAACCCCCCAGGGGTAATGCCCTGGGACGCACGGTTGAATACATAGACCGTGTCGAGGACACCGAGGGAACTGAAACATCTAAGTACCTCGAGGAACAGAGAACATTCCGTTAGTAGTGGCGAGCGAAAGCGGAGGAGCCCAAACCGTGGCTGCGTGATAGGTCGCAGCCGTTGCAGTCGCGGTGTTGTAGGGCCGACCAGCTGGATCTGCGAATCCGGCAGGGAGTTACAAATCGGTTCGCTAGTAGAAGCGGCCTGGAAAGGCCCGCCAGAGAGGGTGACAGCCCCGTACGCGAAAGCGATCCGACTCCCGGACGTGTCCCTGAGTACCACGTGGAAGGTCTCTTCATGTGGGAACCCGGGCGGACCACCGTCCAAGGCTAAATACTCTTGGCGACCGATAGTGAACCAGTACCGTGAGGGAAAGGTGAAAAGCACCCCGGGAGGGGAGTGAAACAGTACCTGAAACCGCGTGCTTACAAGCAGTCAGAGGGTGTTGCCCATCGGCTTCGGCTGGTGGGTAGCCTGATGGCGTGCCTTTTGAAGAATGAGCCGGCGAGTTACCCGGTCTGTGGCAAGGTTAAGTCCGTGAAGGACGCAGCCGTAGCGAAAGCGAGTCTGAACAGGGCGTCACAGTCGCAGCGGGTAGACCCGAAACCGAGTGAGCTACCCATGGGCAGGTTGAAGCGGGAGTAATGTCCCGTGGAGGACCGAACTCACTAGCGTTGAAAAGCTAGGGG
>NZ_DATIHB010000038.1:0-2058 GCF_035481145.1 Nocardioides sp.
CCGACGAGGTCGTGGAGACGCACCGGATCGTCTGCTCGCACTTCGACGCGTACCGGTTCTTCACCGGGCCGGCCCGCCCGCTCAACATCCTGTCGCCCGGCCGCGACGACCGGGCGTCGTACGAGCAACCCGCCTGCCTCCACGGCAACATGGACCTCTACAAGCACGCCTTCCGGCTCACGCCGATGGTCTCCTCCGACCTGGTGGCCGACTGCTTCGAGCTGGCGCGCGACATCCGCGAGCTCGACATGCGTGCCTCGCCCTACGACCTCGCCGACCTCGGCTTCGCACCGCTGCGCATCGAGACCGCCGGAGGCAAGCAGGAGTACGCCGCCGCGCAGCGTGGGTTCGCCGAGCGGGCGGCGCCGCTGCGGCAGCGGTTGATCTCCGAGTGCGAGCGGCTGCTGGACGTCCGGTCGTCGGGACAGGCGTCGGCGAGCGGAGCCCCCAACGGGTGCTTGGGGGTCGTTCTTCCCGCCTCGAGGTCGATGCATTGACCACACAGCGTGAGTTTCCCCGGATATCCGGTGATTCTGGACGACGCGAGCCACGGACCGTCGATGGCTGAGCCCCGGACGGCCGAGGGCCGGCACTTCCGTGACGAGGACTGGTACGGCGAGGAGCTGGGGGCCGCCAGGTTCACCGAGTGCACGTTCACCGGGGTCGACCTCAGCGAGGCCAGCACCTCGGGTGCGGTGTTCGACCGGTGCACCTTCCACAGCTGCCGCTTCAACTCCTCGACCCACCGGGCGACCGCCTTCGTGGCCTGCGACGTGCGCCGCGGCAACTTCTTCGATGCGACCTTCGAGGGCTGCAAGCTGGCCGGCACGGTCTTCGTCGAGTGCAGGATGCGGCCGATCAGGGTGAGCGGCGGTCAGTGGCAGGGCGTGACGATCCGCGGCACGGACCTGACCAGGCTCGACCTGACCGGTCTCGACCTGAGGGAGGCGGACCTGTCGTCGAGCGACCTCAGCGGATCGACCCTGAGGGACTGCCGCCTCGACGGCGCCAACCTCCGTGACACGCAGCTGGGTGGCGCCGATCTGCGGGGCGCCTCGCTCGACCGGGTCGACCTGGCCGCTGCGCGACTGCGGCGGACACGGCTCGACCTCGCGGGCGCTGTGCTCCTCGCGGAGCTGCACGGTGCCGACGTCGACGTCAGTCGCTGAGCTCCGCGGCGATGCCCGCCACCACGATGGCGAGCCCTGCGTCGAAGTCGCCCGCGCCGCGCGGCGGGCTGTCGATGGCGCCGAGCCGCGCCGCCTGCGCATGGGCCTGCTCGTCGATGGCGTGACCGTAGACGAAGTGCAGGAGCGTGCGGGCGGCGGTCCGCGCCAGCTCGGTGCCCAGGCCGCCTGCCTCGAGCAGCTTGGCCAGGTCGTCGTACGGCGCCTGCCCGCCGAGTCCGAACGCCCACATGGTGGCGACGACGTCCGCGCCGTCCTGGTAGGCGAGCACCGCCTGGCGCACCTCGGCACAGCGTGCGCGCACCTGCTCGTCCCACGGCGCGTCGGGGGCCGCCGACCCCTGCGGACCGCGGGCGATGATCTCGTCGGCAACCGCGCCGAGCAGCGCCTGCTTGCTGGGGAAGTGGTGGTAGATCGCGCTCGGTTGCACACCGAGCTCGGCGCCGAGTCGGCGCATGGTGAGGTCGGGCAGCCCGACCTCGCCGAGGATGTCGAGCGCACGGGCCACCACGTCGGCGCGGCGATGGCGCATGTGACCTCCTTCACGACCGCATTGACCGGGACGGCCCCGGCACCCTAACCTGAACGCCGTTCACCTGACCAGCGTTCAGGTTCTCGCGTCGAAAGAGTAGACCCGTGTCCCACACCCCCCGTCGCACCGGCACCGACATCGCCCTGATCGCCGGCTTCGCGGCGCTCATCGCGGTCTGCGCGATCCTTCCCGCCATCAACGTCGCCGGCCCGGTGCCGATCACCCTCCAGACCTTCGCGGTCCTGCTCAGCGGCGCCGTTCTCGGCATGCGCCGCGGCTTCTTCGCCGCCCTCCTCTACGTCCCCGTCGGCGCCGCCGGCCTCCCCATCTTCTCGGGTG
>NZ_DATIHB010000039.1:0-3551 GCF_035481145.1 Nocardioides sp.
ATTCGAGGCCTTCAGATGGTGCATACTGCTCGGTTCACGAGGCGCCGGAGGAGTACGCCGCCGCTTTCGCGCGCGTGCAGGAGGCGCTGCACGCCGGGCTCACCTACGAGCTGAACCTCACCTACCGCGAGGCGGTCGAGGCGGCGGTCGACCCCGTCACGGCGTACCTCCGGCTGCGGGCGAGCAACCCCGCGCCGTACGCCGGGTTCCTGCAGCACCGCGGCACCTGGCTGCTCTCCTCGAGCCCGGAGCGCTACGCGCTGGTCGACCGGCAGCGGGTGCTCGAGACGAAGCCGATCAAGGGCACGACGCCGCGTGGTGCGACGCCGGAGGAGGACGCTGCTCTCGCCGCGCACCTCGCGAGCGACCCGAAGTTCCGCTCTGAGAACCTGATGATCGCCGACCTGCTCCGCAACGACGTGGGCATGGTCTGCGAGGCCGGGTCGGTCGAGGTGCCGGCGCTGATGGAGGTCGAGTCCTACGCCTCGGTGCACCAGCTCGTCTCGACCGTCCGCGGGCGGCTCCGTGACGGGGTGACCACCGTCGGCGCGCTCCGTGACCTCTTCCCGGCGGGGTCGATGACGGGTGCGCCGAAGCTGCAGACGATGTGGGTCACCGACGAGGTCGAGGCGACGCCGCGCGGGGTCTATGCCGGTGCGTTCGGCTGGATCGCCGCCGATGGCCGGGCCGACCTCGGCGTGGTGATCCGGTCGCTCGTGGCGACGGTCGCGGCTGAGGGCGAGGCGGGTGACGGCTGGCGCTACGAGCTGGGCACCGGTGGCGGGATCACCGTGCAGTCCGACTGCGTCGAGGAGTACGCCGAGACGCGCTGGAAGGCTGAGCGGCTGCTCCGCGTGCTCGAAGACTGAGCTGGGCTCCGATGTAACGCGGTGTTCTCGTGGCTTCTGCGCTGCTGCAGAGGCGCGGAAGCCACGAGGACACCGCGTTACAGCAGCGGGGGCGGGTCAGTCGGGGGAGACCTTGCCGGGGATGCGGAGGGTGAGCTGCGCGCCGCCACCGGGGGCGCGACCGGCTTCGACGCGACCCGAGTGGCGCACCGCGATCTGGTGGACGATCGAGAGGCCGAGGCCGGAGCCCGGCATGCCGCGCGACTCCGGGGAGCGCCAGAACCGGTCGAACACGTGCGGCAGGTCCTCGTCGGAGATGCCAGGGCCCTCGTCGACCACGCGGAGCTGACCGCCCGAGAGCGTCACGGTCACGGTGCCGCCGGCGGGCGACCACTTGGCGGCGTTGTCGAGGAGGTTGAGCACTGCTCTCTCGAGCGCGGCGGCCTCGCCGGTCATCCACCAGTGGTCCGCGTCGACCACGAAGCGCACCTCGGGGGCGCGCCGCTTCACCCTGACGAGCGCGCGCTCGACGACCTCGGCCAGGTCGACGGGCTCGACGACATGGGTCAGCGACTCCTCGCGGCCCAGCTCGACCAGGTCGCCGATCAGCGTGGTCAGCTCCTCGATCTGGGCCTGCACGTCCTCGAGCAGCTCGTCGCGGGCACTGGCCGGGATGTCCACGTCACCCGAGGAGGCCTGCGCGAGGAGGTCGAGGTTGGTGCGGAGCGACGTGAGCGGTGTGCGGAGCTCGTGGCCGGCGTCGGCGACGAGCTGGCGCTGACGGTCGCGCGAGGCGGCGAGTGCGGTCAGCATCTGGTTGAACGCCGTGGCGAGGCGCGCGATCTCGTCGTTGCCGCCGACCTCGATCGGGCGGAGGTCCTCGGTGCGGGCGATGTTCTCGGCGGCGCGGGTGAGGCGGCGTACCGGACGGAGGCCGGAGCGGGCCACCGCCCAGCCCGCCAGACCGGCACCGATGACGCCCGCTCCACCGAGGAGGAGCATGACCAGCCCGAGTCGCTTGAGCACCCGCTCCTGTGCGTCGAGCGACTGGACGAGCACGACGGCGCGCCCCTGGTCGCCCTCGGTGGGCCAGGTGACAGCGCGGTAGCGGTGGCCGTCCTGCGTGATCGTGCGGACCGCGCTGTCTCGCTGTCCGGTGGCGACCTCGAACTCCGGCGTGCCGAAGTTGGGTGACCCGGCACGCTCCGCGGAGTAGACGAGGTGCTCATCGGTGACCAGGTAGAGCCGTACGTCGGAGGCGCCGAGCAGCCAGCCGGGCACGTTGTAGTTGGTGCCGCGGACCTCGGCCTCGCGGACGGTCTGGGCGACGGCCTTGGCCCGTGCCATGAGCGAGGCGTCGAGCGAGGCCTGGGTCTGCAGCCGCACCGTCATGAACGCGCCGAACGCGACGAAGGCGATCGCGATCGCGACCGCCATCGTGGTCAGCAGGGTGACCCGGCTGGCCAGGCTGCGGCGGTGCTGGAGGATCACGGACCCTCGCGCAGGACGTAGCCCACGCCGCGCACGGTGTGGATCAGCCGCTGCTCACCCTCGGCCTCGGTCTTGCGACGCAGGTAGCCGACGTAGACCTCGAGGGAGTTGGCGGTCGTCGGGAAGTCGTAGCCCCAGACCTCCTCGAGGATGAAGCTGCGCTCGAGCACGCGCCGCGGCCGCCGCAGGAACATCTCCAGCAGGGCGAACTCGGTGCGGGTCAGCTCGATGCGCCGGTCGCCGCGGCGGACGTCGCGGGAGGCGAGGTCCATCGTCAGGTCCGCGAAGCCGAGGGTCTCGTCGGTCTCCGCCTCGGCCGGCACGACGCGGCGGAGCAGGGCCCGGAGCCGGGCGAGGAGCTCCTGGAGCGCGAACGGCTTGGTCAGGTAGTCGTCGGCGCCGGCGTCGAGGCCGTCGACCCGGTCGCCGACCGCGTCGCGTGCGGTCAGCACGAGGATGGGTACGTCGTGTCCCGCGGCCCGCAGTGCCCGCGTCGCCTCGATGCCGTCGAGCCGCGGCATCATCACGTCCATGATGACGACCTCGGGCTTGACCGTGCCGATGCCGGCGAGCGCCTCGGCACCGTCGGAGGCCATCGAGACGCGGTAGCCGTTGAACTCCAGCGACCGCCGGAGGGACTCACGCACGGCACGGTCGTCGTCGACGACGAGGACGTGCGGCTTGGGGGCGGGCGTGGTGGGCACGAGGAAACAATGCCACCGCCGCCTGAAGTCGCGCTGAGAAGTCGCTCAGAGGAAGGCACGGGCCAGTCGGGCCGCCCGGTCGCCGTAGCCCCCGCCGAACATCGCCGCGTGCGCCAGCAGCGGGAAGAGCTGGTGCAGCCCGACGCGCTCCTCCCACCCGTCGGCGAGCGGGAAGACCTCCTGGTACGCCGCGAGAACGCGTGGCAGCTGGGGCAGCCCGAAGAGTGCGAGCATCGCCAGGTCGGTCTCGCGGTGGCCACCGTGGACCGCGGGGTCGATCAGGTGCGCGCGCCCGTCGGCGCCCCACAGGACGTTGCCGTTCCAGAGGTCGCCGTGCAGGAGGGCGGGCGGCTCGTCGGGCACCAGCATCGGCAGGCGTCCCATCGCCGCGGCCACCACCTCGGCGTCGTCGGCGTCGATCGCGCGGCGCTCGAGGGCGAGCCGGAGGTACGGCGCCACGCGCTGCCCGGCGTAGAACTCCGCCCAGGTCGAGGCGGGGGTGTTGGGC